>JBEKGK010000118.1:0-11983 GCA_050012835.1 Solirubrobacteraceae bacterium
CGAAGATCTTCATCAGTGGCAGACTGGGGTTGTCGCCGCGCAGCCCACGGCTGGAATGGTGCGAGGCTTTGCGCAAGAGGCCGTCGGTGGCCGCTCCCCCCTTCATCACCAGATGTTGTTCTTCGTGATAGCCGAGGGCGCCCGGCTGATTTGAGTTGAGCAGGATTTCGAGGTGCCAGCTGTCCGGTGGCGGCGAGGCGCCTTTCTCGACCAGCAGGACCTCCTGGATCTCCGTCGCGAGGCCGTCCGTCACCCACGGCGACCCGCCGTAGTCGTTTTTCGCCTGGGCGTCGAGCGCTGCGACGATATCTTCCGCATCTTGCTCGCTGACCAGCTTGTCGGCGAGGTTCTGAACGCTGATCGTTACGCCTGGCATATCGCCCCCTACTGGTTGGGATCGCCCGGCTGGGCGCGTGCCCAGATACTACAATAGTTCCACTTCTGGGTGCCGAGAACAGGAGCTCAAGCGGCGGGCTTGGTAGTTCCCATGCCGGCGACAGCATGGCGGGCGAGCGCTCGCTTCGGCGCTCAAGAGCAGACGCGAGGTCGCCGGCCGATGAGAAACCTGGGGCAAAGCGTCACAGGTCCAGGTGGATCAAGCGAGTCACGTTATCTGCACCTCATAACTGTGAGTAACAGTAAGATCGTTCGCGGTGAGTTCATCGCCGACACCGTGAAGGGTATGCAAGCACTCAGCAGCTGACTCTGCCAGAGGCCTGGATAGGCGTCATCACGGGCGGCGGCACGGCGCCGCCCAGCGGCGCCAACGGTCGCGCTTTCGCAACGCCTGAAGCAGCGAGCGTGTTCCGACCGGGTGCACCAGCAGCTCCTCGTCGTCCCTTGCGACAGCGCCGGGCCAGGCTCGCCGCACGTTCGCTTGGCCGCAGAAGCAGTGTCCGGGCGTCCGGACGCGCGCCTACTGGCTGCAGCGTGCCTGCCCGGTCCCGGCCGCCTGCGGGATCCTCCCTGCCATGTCTGAGGAGCCGACGACCCGCGGAGCTTGCGCATCCCGTCGTCAGGCGAGAGGGGTACTGCGCATAGGCCCGTCCCGCACGCGGACGAGACGGGCCATGAAGCGCGGGGCGGCTACTTGACGATCTTGATGATGCGCTCCATGCCCAGGCGCGTGTGGTCACGTCCATCCTGGGTTTCCATGAAGCATGCCTGCACGTACCAGCCCGGCTTCTCGGTGATCGTCTCCTGCCGGAAGGCTTCGTGGGACATGGGCGGCGCGAAGCTCACGGGTTCTCCGACCGCGAGCTTTTCAATCCCCTTTTCTTTTCCGCTGAGCAGGTCCTTGACGACCTGCTTGGCAGCACTCTGGCTCTTGACCGGGATCGCGATGTCCATATGAATCAGGAAGCCTTCGTTTTCAAAGCGGACGAGCTCGCCATCGTGCAGGGTGGTCGGTCCACGGAAGCCGAACTCGATCGTCCGGATCGTTGCCTGCGGCGTGGCCAGCGCCAGCGGCGAGGCGGCGGCGGTCACTGTGAAGAACATGTGGGCCTTGGCCCCTGTGCCGTGTCCCGGCACCAGAGCGAGGTACTGGCCGGGTTGCAGGTATATCTGGGCTTCTTCGCTCCTACTGGGAGTCGCTTCCCCGGAGAACACGATCGTGCCGTACTTGCTCGTGTTGTTGGGGTCATTTCCGCCAGCACCTTTGGCGAGGACGCTTTCGATTTCCGCGACGGTAATCCCGGGCCTGATGAGCAACAGGATCGCGGTTCCTTCCTTGACGCCCGACGCGGTGGTCACGACGTTGACCGCACCCGACTGCGTGGGTCCTGTGACAGTGATCGAGGACTTGGTGACGGCGATTGACAGGATGGGAAGCGTCGATGCCTGGGCGGATGCCGCCGAGAGCAGGCTGACGACCGCCAGGAGGGATGCGACGAGCATGGCCCTCGGCACGTGAGAACTCGAGCGTGATGACATCAATTTAGTCCTTTCGGTTGACGCGCCAGTCTGGCGCTCAGTGCACGCCCTCTCCTGATAGCCGCTCAACGCCGAGCAGGGCGCCCAAGTGCGCGTCGCATCCGTGCGCCCCCGGACGAAGCGCGGCCCCCCCGATCGCCAGAGCATACCGGTCGCACTCCTTTGTCGATCAGGGGCGAGGCGTCGCGGGCGGCGGGCCTCACGGAGTAGCGGTCAAGTACCGGGGTATCGAGACGACTGCTTCGCTGGCCGAGCGAGCATCTGAGCGCGAGCCGCGCAGACGACAGGAATGCGCATTGCGAGCCACCACCGAGCAACCCCAACCTGGGCAGCTGCCCAGCGCTGGGTTCCTAATCCATCGTCAGCGGCCCCTCGGCGGAGCCGCTCAGGAACTGGCGCACGAACGGGTTCTCCGACGCGAACATCTTCTCCGCGGTGCCGGCCTCGACGATCCGCCCGCGCCACAGGATCGCGATGTATTCGCCGATCTGCCGCGCCGAGGCGATGTTGTGGGTGACGACGAGATAGGTGCCTTTGTGGAGCTTGTGCATCTCCTGGATCAGGTCGCACAGCAGCGCGGTGCGCACCGGATCCAGCCCCGAGTCGGGCTCGTCGAAGATCACGATGTCGGGCTCCATCACGAGCGCGCGCGCGAACCCCGCGCGCTTGCGCATGCCGCCGGAGAGCTGGGAGGGCAGGTCGCGCACGGAGTCGGCGAGGCCGACGTCGGTCAGCCGCTCGCGGACGCGCTCGGCGATCACTGCATCGGTGAAGTCGGTGTGCTGGCGCAGCGGGAAGGCGACGTTGTCGAACACGTTCATCGAGCCGAACAGCGCGCCGTCCTGGAAGAGCACGCCGATTTTGCGCCGCATCGCCAGCAGCTCGGGCATCGTCAGGCTCTTGACCGATTTCCCCTTCACCACGACGTCGCCCGAGTCGGCGAACATCAGCCCGATGATGTGCTTGATCAGCACGCTCTTGCCGGTGCCCGAGGGGCCCAGCACGACGGTGATCTTGTCGTCGGGGAAGGCGACGTTCAGCCCGTCGAGGACGGACACTCCGCCCAGACGCTTGTGGACGTCCAGGCAGCGGATCGACCAGTTGCCGTCGTCCCGGTCGCCCGCGAGGTCGAGATCGCTGGCGTGGTAGTGGTGGCGGTCCTCGGGCATCATTTGCCTCCGTAGACGGCGTGCGCGAACTGGCTCGTCTGGCCGTTGAACGTGAACGGGCCCTGCTGGATGCACCCGGGCGCGGCGACTTTATTGGCTGTTTCCGGTTCGTTGGCGATCGGAGATTCACCCGCGTTGGGTGGATGGGTGAGCTCTTTGATGAGTTCTTCGGAGACCAGTTCGTCGGCCGGCCCCCTGACCGACGGGGAGGAGTCTGCGCACGAGCTCGAGCTGAACACGGGCAGCCCGCTGACGAGCGAGCTGTAGGCGCCGGAGTGCGGGTAGGCGTCGGCGCGGTCGGTGCCGGGGCGGCTCGGGTAGATCGCGAGGCTCTCCGGGGTCAGCACCTGCATCGCGGTCAGGAGGTGCTGCTTGGGTCCTTCGTGTTCACCGACGTTGCTGTTTTCTTCGCTTGCCTGCGTGGCGGCAGTGATGTTCGCGAAGAACGCCTGCAGCTCGGGCACGTACTCGCCGAGGTACTGCAGGAGCGGGTCGAGGTTGTGCAGCACCGGCCTGAAGTTTTCGAGCACCGGGACGGACAGCTGCAGGGCCTTCTTCGTGTCCGGCAGACCGATCTTGGCGGCCTTGGTCAGCGGCCCGAGCGCTGTCAGGAAGCTGTTGAACTGCGGCGAGAACGGCTTGGCCGCCTGCAGCAGCGCCGCGAGCTTGCGCTCGGTCGGCTGGAATTCCTTGAAGTAGGGGTCGGCGACGGCCTGGAACTTGTCTGTTTCCTTGAGCGCGACGGTCGAGTTGTGCTCGAACGTGGGCAGCGCGCGGAACGCCGCAGCGAACGCCTGGCTGGCTTCGGCGGCCGCATGGAAGGTGCGCTCGCCGTTGACGATCGTCCCTTCCAGCTGACTGTCGCGGCTGGCGAGCGCGTTGAAGACCGTGCCCGTGTTGTGCACGAGCGCTTTCACCGCCCCTTCCTGGGCGTCTAGCAGCGTGACCAGCTTGTTGGTGCTTTCGACGAACGGTTCGAGCCGGGCGAAGTCGGCGTTGATCTGTTCTCCGCGCCCGTTGATGCCTTCGGCGGCGGCTTCCTGCCAGATCTGGAAGTCGCGCCTCGTCTTCGGATCGAACGCCGAGAGGATGTCGTCGAGCGTCACAGACGGTTCAACCTGGCTGGTGGACAGCTGCCCTTCGTCGGGCAGGAAGCGCGCGCCGTTGCCCTCGGGGATCAGCTGCACGTAGGTCTCGCCCAGCAGCGTCTTCTGGCGCAGGATCGCGTGCATGTTCGCGCGGATCGGCGCGTAGCGGCCGGCGATTTCGAGCGTCGCGTGCGTGCGCCCGTCGCTGCCCTGCCCGAGCGAGACCACGTGCCCGACTTCCACGCCGCTGATGCGCACGTCGGACTCTTCGGCGAGCGCGAACGAGCGCGGGAACGACACCGAGAAGCGATAGCCCTTCGGTTTGAGCGGCAGCGGGCCGCCGAAGGACTCCCACAGGAACATCAGCAGCCCGAAGCAGCTGAGCACGAACAGGACGATCACCAGCAGGTTGCCGAGCGTGGGCGCGCGCTTCTGCATCTCAGCCCTTTCCTCCGAACGGGTGCTGGTCCAGGTTCGAGAAGGGCCCGCCCGCCGAGGGCGCTTTCGTGTGACCGCGCTCGCTCGTTGTGGCCGAGCCGATGACAGGGAGGCCCTCTTTGATGCATTCTTCCTTGGTGGGCGGTTTGAGGAGGGTGACGAGGAGGTTCACAGTCGGGTTGATTTCCGAGGCGCCTTTGAAGATCGGCAGGACTTTGCAGTTGAAGTAGATGAGGCTGCGGCCGAGCACGCCGTTGGCGTCGGCGGTGCTGAGCACGCTGTTGAGATCGTGGTTGCCCCAGTCCAGGAAGAACAGGAAGCCGCCCTTGCTCGGCCCGGGGTTGTAGGCGATCTCGTTGAAGAATTCGTTGAGCACCGAGAAGCCCGCCGCGAGTTTCGGGAGCGCTTCGCCGAGCTTTTGCGTGGTCGGCCCCAGTTCGTTGACGACCGGCAGGATTTCGTGCGCGAACGGGCGCACCTCGTTCTTGATTATCGGCGTGGTCTTCTCCGAGAGCTTGCGCGTCGCTTCGTCGGCGGGGCCGAGAGCGCGCGCGAACGGCAGCAGCTCGTGCAGCGTGGGAGCCAGCACGTGCGTGGCCGTCGCCAGCTTGCCGAGGCCCACGCCGGTCTTGTGCAGCGCGCCGGGCAGCAGCGCCAGCGTCTTCTTGAAGCTCGCGTCCTCCTTGGCGAACGTCGCGAACACGGCGTTGGAGGCGTCGACGAGCTGCGCGAGCTGCTGGTCCTTGCCGCCGAGCGCCTCAGCCAGCACCCGGAAGTTGTGGATCGAGCGCGCGACGTTCGCGTGGCGCCGTTCGACTTCCCGGGCGATCTCTTCGACGTAGCGGGAGGTGGGGTCGAAGCGCTTGAGCGCCGCGGCCAGCGTCCTGCCGTTGTCCTTGAGCCCGATGCCCAGGCCGGCCAGCAGCTCCTGCAGGTAGGCGCGCGTTTCGGCGTCGAGCCCCGCCAGGAATTCATCGAAGTCGATGTTCGCGCCCGTCTGCGACAGCGGCAGCACCTCGCCGCTGCGTAGTTTGCCGGCGGACGGGGTGCCGGGGCTGACCTCGATCGCGATGTCCTGCAGCTGCGTCTTCGGGCGCAGCAGCATGGTCGCGTTGCGATAGATGTACTTGGCGTACTTGGGATTCAGCTTCATCGTCACGAGCGCCACCCCATTGCGCAGATCGACCGTCGCGATTTCTCCGATCTTCGCGCCGGCGATCGTCACCGCCTGGCCCTGGCCGGGGGTGACCGCCTGGGCCGTCTGGAATTCGGCGTCGAGGTTGAAGTAGGTGTGGCCGAGCACCGGCACCCAGCTCGGGAGCTTGAGGTTCTCGTGCGCGAGCACGTAGCCGCCGACGGCCGCCGCGATCACGACCATCGTGAGCACAGCGATGAACGCCGAGCGGTAGCGCTCGATCTGGTCGCGGACGCTCAGCCCGCCTTCGTGGCTCTCGGCGGGCGTCATCCCTGGCCGCTCCCGTCGGCCGGGCCCTGTGACAGCGGCCCGTTGAAGTTCGGCAACGCCTGCGTGTCGCACGGCACGAGCGGCTCATACGGCGGCTCTTCTGCCGGATAGGCCGGACGCGTGCCGAGCGGCGTCAGGGGCGAGCGTGTAAGGAGCCGTCCTTGTGTCTTGGGATGAGCGCCCAGGATCGAGACCGGCTGCGAACGCAGCGTCTGCCCGCTGTTGCCGACCAGGAACCTGACCGCCGGGCCGTTGCCCGTGAAGCCCTGGCCGATGCTGTCCAGGCCCACCAGGCTGTACCAGAATTCCTTGTAGTTTTCGACGCCCGTCGTGCTCGTCCCGTCCTGGATCTTGGTGTTGCCGGCGGGGTAGATGACTTTGGTCATGCACTCGTTGAACGCTTCCGTCTGCTTGTAGAGCGGCGTCTGTTCGCTCTCCAGACGTGCGAGCGACGGCACCGACGCCTTCAGTCCTTCGGCGACGCCGCCAAGCTCTTCCGGCGCGAGCGAGGCCTGCACCTGTTCGATCCACGGCAGCGTCGCCGCCACCGTCCGGTTGGTGTTCCTGATGCCCGGGAGGATGTCGTGCGCGAGAGCCCGCGTGGGCGGAAACGAGGCGTCCAGGCCGGCGAGACCCTGATCGACGCTCAACAGGGAGCCCGGCAGCTCGGCGACGAGCGACTTGAGGCTCGCGGACTGCGACGCGAGCGCCGCGAAGAACGTGTTGAAGTTGGGGAACAGTTCGCTCAGGTCCTGTTCGTGGACGTTCAGCGCCGCGGTCACCTTGCCGATCGAGGCGACCAGCTTGGAGAGGTCGTGCTGTTCGGTGCCGGTGATCGCCTGGGCGTCGACCGCGCCGCCGCGCAGCGACGCGGGCCCGCGCGCGTAGATCTTGTTGAGCGCCTGCGCGGCGTTCAACCCGCGCACTTCCGGTTCCTGTTCGGCGTCTTCCGGCGCTTCCGGCTTGCGCGTCAACGCTTCGCCGTAGTTGATCAGGAAGCTCTGCAGGTTGGCGCGCGTGTCGGTGTTGAGCGCGTCGAGCACCTGGTCGAGCTGCACCGGATCGGCGGTCTGGGCGACCGGGATCGTGTAGCCGGAGGAGATCGTCTTCGCGGAAGGGCTGCCGGGCTGCAGTTCGACGAACCAGTTGCCTTCGAGGAACAGCCGCGGGCGGATCTTGGCCGTCGCGTCGGAGTGGATCGGGAGGCCGCGCGATTCGATTTCCATCGTCACCAGGCCGGTGTTGCCGTCGCGCTGGATCGAGCTGACCTTGCCGATCGTGACGCCGGCGATGCGCACGGGCGACGCGGTGTGGATGTTGACGGCCGTCGCGAACTGCGCCTTCAGGCGGAAGCCGTGTCTGAACGGGATGTGCTTGGTGAAACCGAAGTACACCACGATCACGACGATCACGACGAGCACGAGCCCGGCGCGGACGGGGTTCGAGCGCTGCAGCTCGATCACGGGCACGCGTTCCTGGCGGCGCCACCAGCGCGGGGCTTTCATTTGCTCTTCCCCTTGGACTTCGTCTTGGCCTTCGCTTTCGGCTTCGGCTTCGGCTTGACGAGGCCGAGCGCCTTGAGCGTCGCGGCCGGATACTTTTCGCCGAACACGTCCTGTTCGCGGGTCGTGAGTTCGCGGTTGTGGGTGACGTCGCTCGCCGGCAGGTTGCCGACCGCGAGCTTTTCAGGTACATAGGTCTCGTTTGCCGCTTCGCACACGTCCGCCTGGCCGGGACCGGTCGTGTTCGGGTAGGGGTTGTAGTGCAGGTGGTTGTTGTGGACGACCACAGAGCTGCCTTTGGCCGCCCTTTCGATGTCGGGGCCGTTTGCGGGCGCCGATGCCGGGTAACCCTCGTTGTTGACGCCAGACGGGGCGAGCACGGTGCCGGCGCGCGCGAGCGTGCCGACACCGATGTTCTCCGACTCGAGGCTTGCCAGGTTGCGGAAGGCCAGCGTCCAGTAGTTGCAGTTGACCTGCTCGGGCGTGATCCCGGCGAGCAGCGGGTTGCCGATTTCGAGCGTCTGCGTGAAGTCTTCGAACGCGAGCGGGACCACGGGGTTCTGCGCGAATTCCTGGAGCGCCTGGGCGGATTCGGCCAGGCGCGTGTTCAAGGAGGTGGCGGCGGCGAGGTTGACCGCCCCCACGCTGAAGGCGTGTCCGAGCTGCGGCGCGACCGTGCGCAGCGCGTTCGCGCTGGGGCGCAGCAGGTGCATGAACTCGGCCGCGTCTTCATAGAAGGGCGCCTCGTGGGGCAGCGAGTAGATCGCCTGCTGCAGCGATGCCGGCCCACCCCGGTTCGCCGCTTCGATCGACGGGGCGACGCTGGCCCAAGCCTTGAAGAAGATGTCGAGGTTGCTGAACAGTTCGGCGTTCTGTTCCGCGACTGGAGCCGTCTCCGCGGCCACGCGGTCGAGCGCGACGAACAGCTCGTGCAGCCCCGTGGCCGGGAGCGCGAGGTTGTGCAGCACGGGGACTGCGTTGGTCACGAGCGGGCGCAGTTCGTGGATCGTGTTGTTCAGGCCGAGCCCGCGGCCGGCCAGGCCGTCGCCGAAGTTGTTCGTGTTGATCTTGATCGCCGTCCGCGTCGGCTTGTCGAACATGTTGAAGAGGTCTTCGATGTTGACCGGTTCGCGCGTCTGCGCGATCGGGATCGTCTGGCCCGCCTTCAGCGTCTGGCGCGCGCTGCCCTTTTCGAGTTCGAGGTACTTCAGGCCGATCGCCGAGACCGACTGTACGACCGCCTTGGTGTCGGCCGGCAGCGGTTCGACCTTCTTTTCGAGCTTGAGGTTCGCGATCGCGGTCACGCGTCCGGTGCGCGGGTTCTCCTGAGGCGAGAGCGAGCTGACGATCCCAACCCTCGTGCCGGCGATCCGCACCTGGTTGGACGGCTCCAGTCCGGAGGCCTCCGGCAGTTCGACCTTGACGTTGTACGTGGGCACGAACGGCAGGCCGTTGTTGGCGTTGTAGGAGAGGAACACGGCCACGATGGCGATCAGCGTCGTGATCGCGCCGATCAGCAGCGGGCTCGCGGCCAGGGAGTTGCGGCGCCGGTTCACGGTGTCTCCGTCGAGTCGCAGCTGAGCAGTTCGCCGTCGGCGAACGGCGAGGAGCCGTCGGCGGCGGGCTGGGTTGCGGCGCCGGGGCAGCGCCGCAGCTGCCCGGTCTGCAGGCCTTCGAGAGCCTGCTGAGCAGTCGCCGCCGGGGTGAGCGTGTTGTTTTCGCCGAGCTTGAAGTCGGGCAGCACCGAGGCTACGTGGACGTAGTGGCCGTCGGCGTCGTAGTAGCCGGCGCCCTCGCCGAAGGTGCGCAGCGTGCCCGCCAGGTCCGGCGTGTAGGGGCCGAAGACGGCTGTGATCGGAACCGATTCCTTCAGCGCCGTCACGCTGATCGGCGAGGCCGTCGTCAGCTGCTTGGCGAGGGCCGGCAGCGCCCGCACGAGGTCGGTGAGGTCGTTGTCGGGCCCGGGGCGGCTGAACGTCTGGCTGAAGTTGGCGACCACCGGCGTCGCCTTCGTGAGCAGCGGGCGCAGGCGTTCGACCAGCGTCGTCAGCGACTTGGTCGTCGGCCTGGATTCCTTGACGAGCTCGCTCAGCGCGGCGAACGTCGCCGGCAGTTCGGCGAACGTCTTGTTGCCCTGCTGCAGGGTCACAGGCAGCTGTTTCAAGCCGTGCGCGAGCTGAGACTGCTCGCTGCCGATCGCCTGGAAGGTCTTGTTCTGGTTTTCGATCAGGTCCGCGAGCGATTCCTGGCGCGCGCCGATCGTCGTCACCGCCTTGGCCGTTTCCACGAGGAAGCTGGTGAAGATCGGCTGGTCGCGGACGAGCTCGGAGAAGAAGTGGTTGGTGGCGGTGAGCGCGGGCGCGAAGTATTCGACCGAGGTGCCGAGATTCTTGCCCTGCCCCACATACTGTTCGGCGGTCCCCTGGATGAATCCCTGCAGACCCTTACGCGTCTTCGGGTTGAGCGTGTTGAACAGCTCGTCGAGGTCGGTGACTTCGCCCGTGACGCTCGCCGGCAGCGTCGCGCCGGCGGAGTAGGTGGGGTTGTTGTTCGGCCCGAGCGTCAGCGCGATGTAGCGATTGGCGACACTCGTGAGCGAGGGATCGCGGACCTGCGCGGTCGTGCCGTGGTGCAGGGGCACGAGCGAGGAGTTGATGTTGAACGTGATCAGCGCTTTGAAGTCGCGGGTGAGTTCGATGTTCGTGACGCTGCCCACCGGCACGCCGCCGACCTGCACCTGGTCGCCCCTGACGAGCTGGTCGCCTTCGGCGAGTTCCAGCTTGTAGGTTGAGCTGCCGCCGCCGGCGAACACGAGGTAGGCGACGATCAGCACCACGAGCCCGAGCGCCCCCACCGCGATCACGCGGACGGGGCCCGTGCGTGGGGCGCGCACACTTAGGGTCGGGGCCGGGGCGCCCGGCGGCAGCGGCACCGCCGGTGGCGGGCTGGGGGGACTAGTCGTTGCCACGGGTTTCCCCTTCCCCGCTCGCGGCCGCTGCGCCTGCGGCGTCCGCGATCGCCGCGCTCGAGTGCCCGCTGCCGACCGTCGGGTCGGGGATCTCGCCGAGCCTGTCGATCAGCTCGATCCACTCGCTCGGCGTGAGCCCCGACGCGGACAGCGCGGCGGCGTGCGCGCCCGCCGCGCCGAGCGCGCCGAACGTGACGTGGATCGCATCGCTCGCGCTCGCGTTCTGCAGCGCGCCGGCGGCGCCGGGGTAGCTCATCAGGCTGACGATCCGCTGCGGCCGGGACAGTCCCTGCAGCATCAGCAGCTTGCGCACGGTCTCATCGGCGATCGAGCCCGGGCCCTGGTGGCCGGCGATCGGAATGTCGTTGACGGCGGTGATGTCCACGGTCTCGCCGCTCGCGCTCGCGGGGGCGTTGGCAGCGAGCGCCGCCGGCGTCGCGGGGGCGCACGGCAGGCCGGAGGCGGTCGGTCGCAGGCCCGAGACGGACAGGTACTCGAGCATCGCCAGCGCGCGCTTGTCGACCCTGCCCTCCTGCACGTCCTGGCGCGCGCACGCGCCGAGGTGGATGCCATCGTCGTGCAGCACCTGCGGCTCGAGCTGCTGCTTTGACTCGAGCAGCACCTGACCGACTGTGGGCGAGGTCGCCAGGAAGGGATTCTCGCCCTTGGCCCTGAAGATCGACGTGTCTTCGAGCGCAACCCAGCCGTCGAGGATCGGCTTGGGGTCGATCAGCGGCGCGCCCACCCCGGCGGGGCGGATCTGGAAGAGGATGTGGGGCGCTTCGCTCGCCTGCCTGTGCCCTTCAGGGTATGCCCCAGAGGGTACGCCGCCGGCGCCTATGCCGGCGCCAACGCGGCCGAGGACCGTCCCGGCGATCACCTGCACGCCCGGCGCCAGCGGATGCAGGTAGACGTCGTTGGCGCCTTCGGTGAAGACCTGGACGTGTGCGTTGAGCCTGGGCGGCGCGGGCACGCGCGTCGGGGTCGACGGCGCGGACCCGGGAGCGCTCGGGGTCGATTCCAGGCCGGCGGCGGCGCCGAGCGCGAGCCCCGAGACGGCGGCGCCCTCGCTCAGCGGCGAGCGCGGCTGCGCGCCCGCCGTCGCCGGGCCGCTGGGGGCCGGTTCGAGCTTGCCGGCGTGCCGCGCGATCCGCGGGCTGAGCGCGGTGTGGACGTGCGGCTCGAGCACGGGATAGACCGATGCCACAACGCCTAGCTCGGCGTAGACGTAGGTGTTGCCGTAGGCGTCGCGCAGCGCGACGAAGCGCCCGAGCGACGGGGAGTCGCCGATCTGCACGACTTCGCTGTCCGCGACGGCGATCACGGGCGCGCCCGCCTGCGAGTAGATCGTCGTGCCGACGAGCGTCTTCGCGGAAGCCGATCCGCCGGCGGAGACGGTCGGGAAGCCGTCGCTGTAG
>JBEKGK010000119.1:0-11920 GCA_050012835.1 Solirubrobacteraceae bacterium
CCTGGCGCGAGGGTGCGGTGGCGCTGGGACTGAACCCGCTGCGCGCGGTGCGCGCGGTGACGCTGCGGGCGATCCGTCCCGCGATCGTGGCCGCCGCCGTGCTCGCGACCGCGCGCGCCCTCGGCGAGGCCGTGATGATCCAGATGGTCTCCGGCGGCAAGACCTTCATCCCCAGGCCCGGCGACGGGATCACGTTCTTGTTCGAGCCGCTGCGCACGCTCGCCTCCGCGATCGTCGACTACCGCGACGGCGTCAGCTCGCCCGCGCTCAGCGCAGCCGTGTACGGGTTCGCGCTGCTGCTGCTGTTCTCGGCGTTCGCGCTGTCCGTGACCGGCTACCTCGTCAAGCTCCCGCTGCGCAAGTACCAAACACGCGGATGAGCACGTTCGCGCCACAGATCCCGCAGGCAGGCCCTCCGGCCGGGCCCAGCCAGAGCGGACGCGGCCGGCGCTCCTCGCCGATGAGCTGGCGCTTGGGCGACCGGCTGGTGCTCGCCGCCGCCTGGACCGCCGGCATCTCGCTTTGCCTGATCGCCGGGGCGATCGTGCTGTACATGGGCTACCGCGGCATCCAGTACCTGCGCCCGAGCCTGATCTTCAGTCGCCCGCAGGCCAGTGGCAACCAGGCCGGCTCGGGCGGATTCCTGGACCCGCTGCTCGGGACCATGCTGCTCACCGTGATCGGCATCGTACTCGCGCTGCCGCTCGCGCTCGCGAGCGCCGTGTGGATCACCGAGTACGGTCGTCCGAGCTGGCTGGCGCGCGTGGTCGAGTCGAGCATCGAGGTCGTCGCCGGCACCCCCGACATCGTGATCGCGATCTTCGGGCTCGCGGTCTTCCAGCTGTCGCTGTTCGCGCCGTTCTCGTTCACCTCCGAAGGCGGCGGCGTGTACGGCAACTCGTTCATCGCGGCCGGCGCGATGATGTCGCTGCTCGCGCTGCCACCGGTGTACGCAGCGACACGCGACGGGTTGCAGGCGGTGCCCGGGCACATGCGAGAGGCGGCCTTCGCGCTGGGCAAGACGCGCATCACGACGATCAGGCGGGTGCTGATCCCCAGCGTGCGCTCAAACATCGCTACGGGCGCGACGCTAGGCATCAGCCGCATCATCGGCTCGACCGCGATCGTGCTGATCCTGCTCGGCAGCACCCTGCGCATCGAAACGCAGGGCTCGGTCCCCGGCATCAACCTGCTGCGCGGCACCGGCTCGTCGTTGACGAGCTACATCTATGAAAACTCGCCCGCCGGCGAAGGCGCCGCTCCGCAGAAGGCCTACGCGGCCGCGTTCGTGCTGCTGATCTTCGTGCTCGCGCTGAACCTGCTCGTGGACAGGATCGGCCGCGCGCAGGCGAGCGCGACGGGTATGACGCCGGTCGGAGCGGTCGTCTAGCGATGCGCGAGAACCCCAGCGATCGGCGACGGCTCCCGCCGTGGGCGACGGCCACAGCGATGGGTGAGAACTTTTCACAAATCCGCGAAAAAGCCGCTAATCTCAGTGTTCTGATGGCCAAAGTCCAGTCGATGGAGATTGTGGTCGATGAGTGCTGACGAGATGGTTCTTGACCCTTGGAGCTTTACGTCGGATGACCGTGAGCAGCCGCCTGCGAGCGAGCCGCTGCCGCGCCTGGCGCAGCCGAGCGAGCCGTCGCCGGCGCCCGCCGCGGTGCCGCCCGTGCGCACGATCGTGCTCGATCGCGCGCCCACGCCGGTGCGGCCCGTGCGCGAGCGCGAGGCCGTCCGCCCAGCCTCCTCGACGGCTGGCCTCGAGCGCCTGAGCCTGCGCGACGTGAGCATCTCCTACGCCGGCAAGCCGGCCGTCAAGTCGGTGTCGCTTTCCGTGCACCAGGGCGAGGTGCTCGCGCTGATCGGACCTTCCGGCTGCGGCAAGACGACGCTGCTGCGCACGCTCAACCGCCTCACCGAGCTGACCGCCAGCGCCTCGCGCTCTGGCGAGATCCTGCTCGACGGCGAGGACATCCACGACCTCGTCGACACCACGCTGCGCTCGCGCGTGGCGATGGTCTTCCAGCAGCCCAACCCGTTTCCGATGTCGATCTTCGACAACGTCGCGTTCGCGCTGCGCGAGCAGGGCCGCAGGCGTCCAGGGCGGCGCGAGCTCGAGCCGCTCGTCGTCGAGGCGCTGCGCAGGGCCGGGCTCTACGACGAGGTGCGCGACGACCTCGACCGGCCGGCGCTGCGCCTGTCGGGCGGCCAGCAGCAGCGGCTGTGCATCGCGCGCGCGATCGCGCCGCGGCCCGAGGTGCTGCTGATGGACGAGCCGTGCAGCGCGCTGGACCCGATCTCCACGGGCGTCATCGAGGAGCTGATCGGCGAACTGCGACGCGACCTCGCGGTCGTGATCGTCACGCACAACCTCGCGCAGGCGCACCGGGTCGCCGACAAGGTCGCCTTCATGTACCTCGGCGACCTGATCGAGTACGGCACTACACAGGACCTGTTCGAGGACCCGCGTGCCGAGCGCACCCGCGAATACGTCCGCGGAGCGTTCGGATGATGCGCCGGGCGCTGCTGCTCGCCGGCTGCGGCGTGGTGGGCATGGGCAACCGGTCGACCTCGCCATGACGAGCCTCGCCCCGGTGCCGTCTGAGAGCTCCACCTGCGCGAACTGCTCCGCTCCGCTCGTCGCGGATCAGCGCTACTGCCTCTCCTGCGGGCAGCCGTGCTCGCCCGTTCGCCTCGCGTTCCTGGACGTGCTCGAGACCGAGCGCCAGCCACAGCTCGGCGCCGGCGCCGTGAGCACCACGCCCGTCGCCTTCACGCCCTACATCGAACCCGCGGCAGGGCCCGCATGGCTGCGCCGCTACGCGCCGCTGTTCGGCGTGCTGTCGGTGCTGCTGCTGGCGATGATCGTCGGCCTGCTGGTCGGTCACTGGGTCACCCAGAGCAAGGCGCCCGCGACTGCGCAGGTGATCAAAGTGGAAGGCCTCGGCGGCCTCGCAGCGGCGGGGAGCACGACGACGCCCACCACGAGCACCACGCCCGCGGCGACGACGACGGGCAAATCCGGCTCGTCGGCCAAGAGCGAAGAAGAAAAGGAAGCGGCCGAAGCCAAGGCGGAAGAAAAGACACCGGCGAAAGCGCCCGAAGCCAAGAAAATCAGCACTCCGGCGATAACCAAACTCGAAAAGACGACGGGCAAGACGCACGAGAAAGAACTGAACAAACTCAGCACCGCACCGATCGAAGTCAAGTGAGCGCGCACGGCGGAAACGGACGCAGGCCGTTTGCGCCAGCGCAGTCCGCCGCGCCCGGCGCAGGCGCGGCGCCGGGTGCAAGCGTGGGCTCGGGTGCAGGCGTGGGCCCGGGTACAGGCGGGCCCCCGGGTGCGGGCGGCGTCGTGCTGCCCGCCGGCGGGCTGCCGGTGCCGAGCGGCTCGATGTCGGAGCTGCGCAGCCGGCGCCTCGAGCTCGCAGAGCGGGTCGCAGCGCTCACCTGGGACCTCGGCGGCCTCGCCTACGAGATGGCGATCCGCGATCACTACCGCCTGGACGTGCTCGCCCGCAAAGCGTCCGAGCTACAGGAGGTCGACGCTCAGCTGGGCGAGGTGCAGCGGCTGCTCGCGACCGCCGAGGCGGGCATCCACGGCCAGTGCCGCTCCTGCGGCGCCGTGCACAGCCGCGGCGCCGCCTACTGCTGGCACTGCGGCGCGCCGCTGCTGCAGGAGGCCCGCCCATCCGTACTGCACGGCGATCAGCCGGCAGGTTGAGCCGGCGCGCGGGTCCGGCGGCCCGTCTTCGGGATGCTTGGACTCGGTCTGTCCGGAATCTTCGCTGCTCTCGGCAGGGCGCCCCTGGCAGTAATCACCGCCACGCGTCTATCAGCGCGTGAGGGTCGAACCGAACGTCGAGATCGAGATTGTCGTCGAAGCCCGACCGTGAGACGCCCACGAGCTTCGCCGCGGCGGCACCAGGCACTGCCCCGCGTTGCTCAGCTAGTCGCCGCACGTCACGGCGCCCGAACGGCGATCGCGTACGCCACTTGATAGATCCTACGAACGCGACACGCTTCGGGCTCTCGGCGTCGGCGCCTACGAGGTCCACCTCGACCTGGTTATTGCGGGTCCAGTAGCTCCCGACGTAGCGAGCCCCGTCGAGTCTAGTGGCGAGATTCGGATCGATCAGGAGGCGCTCGACGGAGCGCCGCACGATTGGCTCGATCGCCTTGCCACGAAACGTCTCCCAGTCTCGCTCGATGCGTGCGATTGCAAGGTCGCTTCTGCCTCGATCGATCTCCTCGATGTTGGGTCCGATGAAACGAAGCCAGAAGCGCAGGTAGGGATCGGCAATCGTGTAACGCTTGCTCTTCTTGCCCGGCGGTGCCGCGTACGGAAGGCTTTGTTCGACTATCTGCTTGGTGTGGACCAGGAGCTGCAATGCGGAGCTCAGGGTCGTCTCGTTGGAGATGCCGCTCGCGTCGCGTAGATGGCCAAACGTGCGCTCGCCATGGCCGATGCTTGCCAAGATCTTCCGTGCCGAGGTCTGTGTCTCGAACTCAGCATCGAGTATGCGCATTCCGTCTACTACGAACTGAGTCGCTGAGTCCGCCAGTGCTCGCCGTAGAAAGTGTGCTCGACTGGCCCCTTGTGGCCACGAGGATGCGAGCTGTGGAAAACCGCCCACGATCAGGTAGATGTCCAGTGCCTCTGCCGCGCTCACGCCGGCGAGCTCGGCCACCTCCGCCGGAGACAGCGGTGGCACGACGACTTCGCGTGTCGGCCGATCGTGTAGCTCGGCTGGGTGTTGGGTCAGAGCTTCCATCATTCGCACGTCGGAGCCGATCGCGACCAAGAGGATGGGCCGGTTCTTCAGGTACCGGTCCCAGGCGAGCTGCAGATCAGCTGGAAAGCCGTCGTCCTTCTCTGCGAGGTAGGGCAGCTCATCGATGATCAACGCGATCGGTTGGCTACCCGTCGCACCGTCGGTGGAGGCCCGGAGGGCCGCTGGCCAAGAGTCAAATGAAACCCCCGACCCAAACAGATCGGCGGCAGGAAGGTTCGATTCGGCGATCGTCTCGACGAACCGCCTCAGCGCTATGTCGGTCGCGCGTCTAGGTGCCTGGTAGTACGCGGCGCGGATGCCGCTCTGGCGCAGGAACTCCTCGACCAGTCGCGACTTGCCGACCCTGCGACGTCCACGCATCCATACGAATCGTCCCTGACCTTCTCGAACGGACGAGAGCTCCTCGGCGAGGATCTCGAGCTCGTGCTGTCGTCCCACGAATGCCATCGAGGCAAACTATAGTCAACCAAACTATGCTTGACTAAGGTTTTATAGATCACATGCGCGAAGCGATGCGTCGTCGAGCTTGATCTCGATGACGCGTGCGACCCGATCCATGTCGGCGTCATGGGTGAGCAGCGTCGCGGCTCGGCGCCACGCCACAGCCGCGATCATGCAATCGAGTATCCCCCGCGGCGTGACGCCCGCGGCGCGGCAACGACGGTAGATCCTTACGGCGCCGTCGAAGTCACTCACGGCGTCGAAGCTCAGCATCTCGAAACGCCCCAGCAGCCGACGCAGGTCGGCCTCGCGCCGATCATCCCGTGCGCCCGCCAGCACCTCCATGACGACGGGCTCGGTGACCGCGACGGGACCGCCGGTCTCGATCAGCCCCTTGAGACGAAGGTCCGGGCCACTGCCGGTCGCGCGGTCGTACTCGACCCAGACAGAGCTGTCGACGAGGATCACGCGGGTGCGTGTGGCAGCACGTCCGCGGGCAGCTCGCCGATCGCGTCAGCTCCCCGCATCGCCAGCGCTTCCTCACGGGTCATCGGCTGTCCCGCCAGATGGCGCAACGCGAGGTCGACAGCGGCCGTCTTGGTCCGTACGCCGTAACGATCCATGATCGCCTGGACGTACGTGTCCTCGATCTCGATGTTGGTCCGCACCGCACTCACACACCAATCATACACCATACGTGTATGTTACGTGTATGGCGTAGTCCGGGGAGGCATGCTGAGAATGTCGACCACGACGTCCTCCCTTTGGGAGCGCCTACACCGCTTATCACGCGTGACACACTGCTGAGCATGGCTCGCGTCAGCATCCAAGATCTGCGCAACCACGGTGGCGATGTGGTCGACCGAGCCGCGCGCGGGGAGCGGATCACCGTTACGCGCTCCGGGAGGGCAGTCGCCGAGCTGCGCGCGGTCTCGCGGCCCCCGCTGCCGGTGAGCGCTCTGCTGAGCCGCTGGCGGCGACTGCCCCCCGTGGACCCGGTCGCCCTGCGCGCCGACATCGACGGGCTTCTAGATCTAGACGCTGGCCTGTGAGCGAGGAGCAGCCCGTGCCTGTGCCGGGAACGGCATAGGGCGCGTCGGCGAGATCCGTCCAGGCGGTCGTGCTGCACCCGCTCGCTCCGATAGCGTGTTGTGAGTGAGATCCAGGATCCGCCGTCGTTCGTCGATCACCGCGGCTCTCTGTCTCGCAGCGGCGGCACTCGCGCTGAGCGCCGCGCTCACAAGCTCGTCGGGCGCGGTGGCCGCCCATGTCCGCCGAGCCGGCGCCGCGCTCGAATACGGCTGCCCGATCCTGCCGGCGGAAGACCCGCTCAACCAGGAAATCGCCGACGCGCCGGTCAATCCGAACTCGGCCAACTACGTAGCGAGCATCGGGCTGAGCGCGCACCTGCACCCAGACTTCGGCACCAACCCGAGCTACGGCATCCCGTACACGGTGGTCGGGCCGAGTCAATCGAAGGTGCCGATCAAGTTCACCAAATACCGCGCAGAATCGGACCCGGGGCCCTACCCGGTGCCCGCCAACGCGCCGGTCGAGGGCGGGGGCAAGAACGGGCACGGCGACAAACACGTGCTCGTCGTGCAGGAAGGCAGCTGCATGCTCTACGAGCTCTACGACGCGCATCACAAGGGAGCGGGCTGGAGCGCGGCCAATGGCGCGGTCTTCAACCTGCGCAGCGACGCGCTACGCCCCGAAGGGTGGACCTCGGCGGATGCCGCCGGCCTGCCGATCTTCCCGCTGCTCGTGCGCTATCCCGAGGTCGCGGCGGGACAGATCGACCACGCGCTGCGCGTCACCGTGCCCGAGACCCAGAACGGCTACATCCATCCGGCGACCCATTTCGCCTCCAGCAGCTCCAACTCTGACCTGCCGCCGATGGGCCTGCGGCTGCGGCTGAAGGCGAGCTACAGCCTCGCCGGGTTCCATGGCGAGTCCCTGATCGTGCTCGAAGCACTCAAGCGCTACGGGCTGATCGTCGCCGACAACGGCTCCCCGTGGTTCATCACCGGCGCGCCGAACCCGCACTGGAACGACGAAGACCTCGAACAGATCAAGCAGGTTCCCGGATCTGAATTCGAAGCCGTCGAGAGCGGGCCGATCCTGCACGGCTGACTGGAAGGCTCGGTTGCCGGGAGGCCGGTCGCACAGCTCGGGCCTACAGGGCGGCGGCGGTGGGTAAGCGGTCCGGCGCTGCACGCCGTCTGGCGTACCCCCGCACCGCTGGCGCTTGCCGCGGATATCGAGCGGTTCCCCGCCTCGCTTACAGACCCCTTCACGTAGCGATGCGAGCGCTGCTCGACACCTCGGTGCTGATAGGAGAGGAGATCCCTCCTGACATTGAGGCTGCGATCAGCGTGGCGTCGCTCGCCGAGCTCCACTTTGGGGTGCTCGTTGCGGCCGACGACGACGAGCGCGCGGTTCGCACCCAGCGCCTCGGCGCGATCGAGTCCGCGTTCGACCCGCTGCCGGTCAGCGCCGACATCGCCCGCGAGTGGGGCCGCCTGGCCGCCGCCGTGACCAATCGAGGCGGTCAGCCCCGCAGGTGCACGATCGACCTGGTGCTGGCAGCCACCGCCAACATACACGGCGTGCCGTTGCTCACCCACAACACCAGCGACTTCCAAATCATCAGCGACCTCACCAACGCCCGCGACCCATCCGCCCTGCAACCAGCCGAGTTCGAGCCAGCCGCAGAGCCGATGTCCGACGAGGGCTGAGCCGGCGCGCCTACGCCTGTGGCGTCGGCTCGACCGGCGCCTGGGGCGCCGGAGGAGCTGCTGCGGCCTGTGCCGGTGCCGCCACGGGGGCCTGCGTGGCGACGGGCTGCGGCGGCGCCTGCGGCTGCTGGGCGCTCTGGCTGATCATCGGAGCGCCCTGGCCGCTGATCGAGTCCTTGAACTCGCGCATGCCCGAGCCGACCGAGCGGCCGATCTCCGGCAAGCGCTTGGCGCCGAACACGAGCAGAAGCACTATCAGCAGGAAGGCGATGTGGAGTGGATTGTCAAGTCCCATGGCTCTCAGTCTACGCCTTTTTCGCGCCGTCCCCCGCAGAGGGCGTTCTGTGGACGAGTTGCGCGGCGACGATCACCATCAGCGCGGCGAACGCGTCCCGCAGAAAGGCGCCCGAGAGGGCGTTCGCGAGCGCGACGCCACCGGCGGCGCCAGCGACCGAAAGGAGCCCCAGCAGCAGCGCGTCGGCGCGGCGCACGTTGCCATAGCGGTCCTGGCGGTAGGTGCCGACGATCGCGACGGGCACGATCGCCAGCAGCGACGTCGCCTCGGCCTGATGCTGGTCCAGCCCGAGGAACAGCACGAGTCCCGGCACGAACAGCACGCCGCCGCCCACTCCCAGCAGGCCGGCGACGATCCCGGCTGCCATGCCGATGGCGATCGCCCCGATCATCTGATCACCAGCTCGACCGCGCTTGCCACGAGCACCGCCGCGAACAGCAGCGCGATCGAGCGCGCCCGCAGGCGCTGCTGCAGCCAGGTGCCGATCAGCACGCCGAGCACCGCCGGCACTCCGACCAGCGCCGCGTCGAGCAGGCGCACGTTGCCGTACAGCCCCTGCACGGCGGCGGCGAAGCCAGCGATGAACACGATAGCCGCAAGCGAGGTGGCGGTCGCGGCGCGCTCGTCGTAGCCGAGCCACAGAATCAGCAGCGGCACGATCACGCTCCCGCCTCCGACGCCGAAGAGACCACTGAAAAGTCCTGCAAGCGTGCCGATCGCCATCAGCCGCAGCGGGCGGCCCAGCGAGCGCTCAGCGGCCACGTGCACGAGCGGACGGGCAGACCATCGTGCGCGCCATACTAGACCCGTGTCCCCAGCCGCAACGCTAGTGGAGGCGCTCGAGCCGATCCGCTCCGATCCCACCCGCTCGGCGGTGCTGCTCGACATCGACGGCACGCTCGCGCCGATCGTGCGCCACGCCGCCGACGCGCACGTCCCCGAGGCCACCCGCGGCCTGCTGATCGAGATCGCCCGCCGCTACCGGGTGGTCGGCTGCGTGAGCGGCCGGCGCGCGAGCACCGCGCGCCAGATCGTCTCGATCGGAACGATCGCGTATGTCGGCAACCACGGCGGCGAGCTGCTGCGCCCGGGGGCGACCAGCCCGGAGGTGGACCCCGAGCTCGCCGCGTGGACCGCGCGCGTGCGCGAGTTCGCCGCCCGCGCCTACACGAGCGAGCACCAGCGCCTGCGCGTGCGCAGCGAGGACAAGGACACGATCGCCGCGTTCCACTGGCGCGGGGCGCCCGACGAGGAGACCGCCGAGCTGGCGGTGCAGGAGATCTCGCGGCGGGCCGAGGAAGAGGGCTTCGCGGTGCACTGGGGGCGCAAGGTGCTCGAGGTGCGCCCGCCGGTCGTGCTCGACAAGGGGCTTGGGATCGCCGCGCTGCTGCGTGGCGGCGAGGTCGGCGCGGCGGTGTACGTGGGCGACGACACGACCGACCTCGACGCGTTTCGCGGCCTGCGCTCGCTCGTCGAGTCAGGGCAGCTGTCGTGTGCGGTGTGCGTGGCCGTCGCCTCCGACGAAGCGCCTCCCGGCCTGGCGCTCGAGGCCGACCTGACCGTCGACGGCACCGGCGGCGTGCGGGAACTGCTCGAGGCGCTGCTGTAGCGCCGTGCGGTTCGTCGACTTCCTCAGAACCACCGTGCTGCTCAGCGCCGGCGCTGCGACCGCGCTGGCTGCGGTCACCGTGATCGCGGCCAGCGCGCGCTCGGACACGCAGCTCGCGGAGGTCGCCGTCGGCTGGTGGCTGATCGCCGCCGGAGCTGGCCTGCGGATGGGAAGGCGCGCGCAGACGAACCCGCCGATCGCGCGGCTGCTGGCCAGCGCAAAGGCCAGCACGTCGCTGCCCGAGCACCATCCGAGCGCGATCCTCGTCAATCGCCTGTGGCCGCTGGTGCTGTTCACGCTGCTGTCCGGCGGACTCGCGTTCCTCGCGCCGCAGATCCCCGGCATCGCCGCCGGCTTCGCGATCATCTGGGCGCTCGCCTGGCGCCGCCAGGACCAGGCGGTGGAGGCGATCGAGGAGCGCGACGGAGCCAGCTTCTACGTGCGCCGCACCTCTCCGGTGCGGCCGATGTCGCTGGTGCGCACGCCGGGATTCAAGACGGCACGCCCGGAGCGTGCTGACGGCGTCGTCACCTGAGATGCCTCCGGACCGCCCGCTCGACCGGGCGCTCGACGTGCTGATCGTCTCGCTCGGCTCGACAGCGGGGCTGCGCAAGGCCGACGAGGAGCTGCGCGACTCGCTGACGAGGGCGGGCGCACGCGTGGAGATCTCGCGAGCCGCGACGCCGTCACCGACACGCACGCTGATGCTCACCGACCTCGCGTGGGCGCGCGCGGCGCGCGCGGCTGCGAGCAGAGCGCTTGCGCAGCAGCGCTCGCAGCCCCGCGCGATCGTGTACTCGAGCACCACCGCCGCGCTGCTGTGGCCGCGCCCCGGGGCGATCCGCTTCGACGCCCCCTCCGCTGGCAACCGGCCGGGACGCCACGGACTGTGGCAGCGCCCGCTGGAGCGCCGCAGGCTGGAGCAGGCGCCGCTGCTGTTGCCATGGAGCCGCGGCGGGCTGGCCGAGGCACCCGGTGCGGCGCGGCGCGGGAATCGTGCGCTGGTGCTGCCCGTGTCGGTGGAGCCGTCGGGGCCGCCCGAGCCGGTGCGCGACATCACGGCGATCACATACGCCGCCAACCCCGTCAAGAAGGGCCTCGATCGCGTGCTCGCGGCCTGGCGGCGCGTGCGCGAAGACGGGAGTCAGCCCACAGGGGGGGGCACGGGCGAACTGGTGGTCGCCGGTGCCGCGGCGGGAGATCTAGAGGAGGCCGGCCTGCCGGCCGGCGAGGATGGCGTGCGGGTTGTCGGTCCGCTGCCCCACGACGAGTACCGCGCCCTGCTCCGCCGGGCGCGCCTCTTTGTGTGCGCGCCCCGGCGCGAGGACTACGGCATCGCGCAGCTCGAGGCGCTCGCCGACGGCTGCCTACTCGTCACCACGCCCGCGCCCGGCCCCTACGCTGCGCTGTCGATCGTCCGGGAGCTAGATGCGCGGCTGGTGAGCGACGACCTTGAGGGCGCGCTGCGGGTCGCACTGAACGATCCGCACCCCGGCTACACGGCGCGCGCACGCGAGGCGCTCGCGCCGTTCGCTCGCAAGGCGATCGATCGTGCGGTCGTCGATCAGGTGCTGCCGCGGCTGCTCGACTACGAGGCCACCTGAACCCGCGCATTACAGACGGTCGTGACGTGCGGATGTTCCTTCGACCGGTAGAGGGGAGTGAGTTTCAAACCGGCACTGTCAAGAAGCTGCCCATGCGGACGCTGTTCATTGCTTGGACCGGCGTGGAGATCCATCAGACGTCATCTCGTCACCGGCTGTAACAAGGCCATACCGGCAAAGGCAAGCAGCTGGCGAACACAACGGCACGGTCGGCCCACCACGCCCCTTGGACTCGTGACGGAAACATACGCCGCGACCCCCCGACCGCGAGCACGACCCTGATCTCTGCCGACAGCGCCTGCTGGCATGGCTTGGATCGCCGTCCGTCCGCCGGGTGAGGCTCTTTTTTAGAGTTTGGTGTTGAGTGTGGTGGTTTGTTTGGGGCCGGTGGTGGGGGTGTAGGTGATTTTGATGTGGGTGGTGGGTTTGTGGTG
>JBEKGK010000120.1:0-11674 GCA_050012835.1 Solirubrobacteraceae bacterium
GCTCGCAGGCGCCGCGGGCGAGGTGCTCGGCCTGCGCGGCGCGCTCGGCGTCCGCGATCAAGCGGTCGCGTTCGTTGCGACGCGCCAGCACCCGCTCGGTGCCGCCCTCGCTGAGCTGGCGGACCTCGCCCGAGGACGCGAACCACACGCGTCCGCTGCGGGTGACCGCGATGCCGACGAAGTCTCTAGGCAGCTGCTCGAGGCGCTCCACTACCCACGCGTCGGCCAGCAGCCTCCCTGCCAGCTCCAGCACGGCCGGCGGGCCGCCGAGCAGCTCCATCAGCCTGCGAGCGCCCGCGACCGGCGCCCGCGGCTCATCGCCCCGTGCGAGCCCGCGCGCGGGCTCGGGACCAGCCAGTAGCGCGCTGCCCCCGTCCGGACCGGCGCGATCGAGCACCGCCTCCGCACCGGCCACATCCTCCACGAGCGCCGCGTCCAAGCGACCGCCAAGAGCCGCGGCCAGCGCCAGCTCATAGCCGTCCTCTACGCGCAGCTCCTCGCTGAGCGCCTTCGGGGAACCGGCCTGATCGCCGCCGACATGCGCGTGTCCGCGCAGGAACTGGTTGGCGGCGGCGAGCTCGGCGCCGACGCGCGCCGACTCGCGCCTGGCGTCCTGCGCCGCGTGTTCGGCCGCGGTCAGACGCCCGCGCGCCTGCTCGGCCTGCTCGTCGGCCGCAGCGCGCGCGGCTCGCGCCGCCGACGCGCCCGTCTCGGCCTGCTCGATGCGCGCTGTCTGCTCCGTCAGAGCCGCCTGCAGCTCGGCGATCTCGCGCTCGATCTCCTGCTCGCGGCTCGCCTGGATCTCGGCGAGCTGCGCCTGCAGCACGCCGATGCGCTCCTCGCCCTCCGCCGCGTCCGGGCCCTCTGCACCGTCCGCTTCCGGCTGGGAGAGCGCCTGCAGCTCCCGCTCGACGCGCTCGATCCTCGTGGTCAACGCCTGGGCGCTCGAGCCGACCTGCTCGGAGCGCAGCATCAGCCGCTCGCGCGCCGAGCGGGCGTCGTACACGCGCCGGGAGAGCGCGTCGTGACGCTCCGCGCGCTCGGCCAGCGCACGCTCGGCGACCCCCCGCTCCTCGATCGTCTCCTGCAGCCTGCGCTCGATCTCCGCGCGCGCCGTGCGCGCCTGCGCGACGCCCGCCTCCGCGCCCTGTAGCTCGATGCGACGCGCGCGCGACTGGTCGCGCGCCAGCTCCCAGCGCGCCTGCAGGATCTGACGCTCCAGGCGCTCGTGCAGCTCCGCCGCTTCGGCCTGGCGCTTGAGCGGGCGCAGGCGGCTGCGCGCCTCGCGCTCCACGTCCAGCGCGCGATCGAGGTTCTCCTGCGTGCGTTCGAGCTTCAGCTGCGCGCGCCGGCGGCGCTTGCGGTGCTTGCCGAGGCCGGCCGCCTCCTCGATCAGCAGCCGCCGATCGCGCGGCTTGGAGGTCACGATCGCGTCCACCCTGCCCTGCGAGATGACCGAGTGGGTCTCCTTGCCGAGGCCCGTGTCCGAGAGCACCTCGATCACGTCCGTCAGGCGGCAGCGGGCGCCATTGAGGCGATACCCGCCCTCGCCGCTCCGGTCCAGGCGCCGGACGATCGAGATCTCGCTCAGCGGCACATCCACCGTGCCGTCGGAGTTGTCGAGCACGATCTCGACCTCGGCCGCGCTGCGCGGCTGCACGCCGCGCCCGCCTCCGAAGATCACATCCTGCATCGACTGACCGCGGACCGCCAGCGGCGACTGCTCGCCCATCGCCCACAGCACCGCGTCCGTGACGTTGGACTTGCCCGAGCCGTTAGGGCCCACCACGACGCTCACGCCCGGTCCGAAGTCCAGGCGGGTGCGATCGGGGAACGACTTGAAGCCGTTCAGCGTGAGCGACTTCAGGCGCATGCCGTCATTCCCGTCATTCGCTCGCCAGCTTGTCTACGGCCACGCGCGCGGCCTCCTGCTCCGCGTGCTTCTTGCTGCGACCGCTGCCGCTGCCCAGCTCGTGTCCGTCGACGCGTGCCACCACCGCATACGTGCGCTCGTGCGGAGGCCCATCCTCGCCGGTGACCTCGTAGCTGACCTCCGCGCCGCGCCGCGCGAGCAGCTCCTGCAGCGCCGACTTGAAGTCCACCGGATGCTCCAGCGCATGCGCGATCTCCGGGCCGAACGCCTCCACCACGGCCTCGGCGGTGCGCTCGTAGCCAGCGTGCAGGTAGCAGGCCCCGATCACGGCCTCGATCACCGACGCGAGCACGCGCTCGGTCTCCACCAGCGCGGCCGCGCTCTCGCGCACACCCGCGGGCGCCGCCGCACGTAGCCGCGCGGGCAGCTCCAGCCGCTCTGCGACCGCTCGGCAGGACACGCCGGAGACCGCCTGCGCGCGGATCTTGGTGAGCCGGCCCGCGCCGAAGCGATCCGCCTCCAGGCGCGGATACAGATACGCGGTCACCGCCAGCGCCAGCACGCTGTCGCCCAGGAACGCCAGCCGCGTGTAGGAGCCGCTCGGACGCTCGCTCCAGGAAGCGTGCGTGAACACCTGGCGCATGAGCTCCTCGGGCAGCTCGTCCAGCAACTCGCCCAGCAGCATCAACGCTCCTCATTGACGGTCCCGTCATGGGCGATCACGAAGTCCACCGCTGCTCCCACGGTCAGGATCTGCGCGGCCTGCTCGTCGGACATGTGCACCCCGTAGGTGTCCTCGAGCTCCTGCACCAGCGTATACAGGTCCAGCGAGTCGGCCTCCAGGTCCTCCTTGAAGCGGGTGCCCTCGACGATCGCCTGCGGGTCGACGTCGAGCTCGTCGGCCAGGTGGGTTCGGATCAGTGTCAGCACTTGCTCGCGGGTCATTGCGCCTGCGGCAGGCTAGCGGCCGGCGCGGACACGGGCGCGCGCTTGAGCGCGCCCGCCTGATCGAGCGCCGCGTGCGTCTGCGCGACGATGTCCTCGCGCGCGCCGCGATCGGCCCGCAGGATCGCGTTGGCGAAGCCCGCGCGCTTGAAGCGCCCGTGCGGCACCACGCCCAGACGGCGCAGCCCGAGCAGGTAGGCGCCGCCGTTGGCTTCCGGATCGATCTCCTCGCGAAAGCCGCTGAGCGCGCCGCGCAGCAGCAGTCCGCCGAGCTTTGCCCGCGCCGAGGACATCGCGGCCGTCCTGATCGCGCCGAGCATCGTCTGCGAGACGCCCTCCATCAGCTTCAACGCGATGTTCCCGGTGAAGCCGTCGGTCACGATCACGTCAGCCCGACCGGAGACGACGTCGCCGCCCTCGACGTTGCCGACGAACTCGAAGGCGTGCAGGCCCGCGCTCGCGCGCTCGCGCAGCTCCGCGTGGGCCTCGAGCACGAGCGCGCTGCCGCGCGCTGACTCCTCGCCGTTGGACAGCAGGCCCACTCGCGGCGCGCGCACCCCGAGCACGGTCCGCGCGAGCGCAGCGCCCATGAACGCGAACTGCACGAGGTGCTCCCTGCGGGCCTCCGCGCTCGCGCCGACGTCCAGCAGCGTCACCGGGTGCTCGGGAACGGGCAGCGGGATCGCGAGCGCCGGGCGGTAGATGCCGGACGCGCGCTTGATGTTGAACGTCCCCGCCGCGAGCGCCGCGCCGGTGGCCCCCGCACACACCAGCGCCTGCGCCCTGCCCTGCGCGACCGCCTGCGCGGCCTGCACGATCGAGGACTCGGGCGTCGTGCGTGCCGCATTCACCGGGTCCGCGGCCTTGGCGATCGAGACCGGCGCGTCGATGATCTCAACGCCAGGGGGCGGCTCGCCCAGCTCGCCCGCGGGACCGAACAGCAGCACGCGCGCACCCTGCCCCGCGGCGATCGCCGCGCCCGCCGCCACCTCGGCTGCTCCGAGGTCCGCGCCGTTGCAGTCGACCGCGATCACCGGCGCCTCTCGCTCGCGTGCAGGTGAGGATGACCGGGAGGACGAGGCCCCTGGCGTCACTGCCCGCTAGTCGTGGTCGTGATCGTGATCGTGATCGTGCGCTCCCGGCGTCACGATCTCGCGGCCCGCGTAGGTGCCGCACACCGGGCACACCCGATGCGGCCGCCGCGGGCTGTGGCACTGCGGACACGCGTTGACCGCGGGCGTGCCGATCTTGTGCTGCGCACGCCGCTTGGCGGTGCGGCTGTGCGATTGCTTTTTCTTGGGGACGGCCATCGGTCGGGAAGGCTACCAGGGTGCAAGGGGGCGTCGGGGTGCACGCGACGTCATCGCTCGAGTCATCACTCGAGCTTGAGCTCCCGCAGCTTCGCCCAGCGCGAGTCGGGCGTCGCCTCGTGATGGTGCTCGGGGCGGGCGGGGTCCAAGTCATTGAGATCCGCCGCGCACACAGGGCACAGCCCGGCGCAGTCCTCGCGGCAGAGGATCTTCACGGGCATCGCAAGCGCGAACGCGTCGCGCGCCCAGCCCGCGAGATCGAGTGTCTCATCGTGCACATAGGGGCTGTCCAGCTCCTCGCCGCCGCCGGGGCGGTCGACCTCCCGCGCCTCGACCTCCACACGCGGAGAGGCCGGCTTGAGGCAGCGCATGCACGGCCCGATCACCTCCGCGCAGAAGCGCAGGCGCAGGGCGTAGCCACCGCCGCTCATGCGCGAGACGCTCAGCTCCACCGGCACCCGCCGCGGTTGTGCCGCGTAGCGCTCGCTGCCCAGCGTCAGCGGCTCGATCGGCGTGTGCAGCTCCAGCCGCCGGCCCTCACCCGGGCTCAGCCGCAGACTCGCCAGGTCGTAGTCGTGAGTCTCTGAAGCCATGATCATCCAGGCTAGCGAGACCGCCTGCGCGCGCTATCAGCGTGCCTGCAGCTCCCGCTTGAGGACCTTGCCGGTCGCGTTGCGCGGCAGCTCCTGCACGAACACCACGTCGCGCGGAACCTTGTAGCGGGCGAGGTTCTCCTTGACATAGGCCTGCACCGCCTCCGCCGTCAGCTCGGCGCCGTCCCGCAGCACCACGAACGCCTTCAGGCGCTGGCCGAACTCCTTGTCCGCCACCCCCACGACCGCCACCTCTTCGATCTCGTCGTGGTCGGCGAGCAGATCCTCGACCTCCCGCGGGAACACGTTCTCGCCGCCGCTGACGATCATTTCGTCGTCGCGCCCGTCGACGAACAGTCGTCCCCCGGCGTCGAAGCGCCCGACGTCGCCGGTGCTCACCAACCCGCGCACGATCTCCTTGCCGCCGCCGTCTGTGTAGCCCTCGAACACCATCTCGTTGGTGACGAAGATCCGTCCGCCGTCGCCCGGCCGCGCCTCGCGGCCCTCGCCGTCGAGCAGCTTCACGGTCGTGCCCATCGGCGGGCGCCCGGCGGTGCCGGGCGCGGCGCGCAGATCCTCGGGGGTCGCGATCGTCGCCCACGCCACCTCGGTCGAGCCGTACAGGTTGTAGAGGACCTCCCCGAACGTGTCCATCACGTGCGTCGCCAGCTCGCCGGGCAGCGCTGAGCCGCTGACGGCGATCACCTTCAGGCAGCTCACGTCGTAGAGCGCGATCGTCTCGGGCGGGAGCTCGAGCATCCGCTGCAGCATCACCGGCACGACCGCCAGCGCGCTTGCCCTGTGCTGCGCGATCGCCTTCAGCGTCTCCTCCGCATCGAACTTCCTGCGCAGCACGAGCGTCGAGACGAGCGGCAGCCCCAGCATGAAGTGGGCGAAACCCCACGAATGGAACATCGGCGCGGCGATCATCGTCGTCTCGCGGGCCTTCAACGGGATCTTCGAGAACAGCGCTGCAGCGGGCTCGACGGAGTCGCTCTGCGCGCGCGCGGCGCCCTTGGGCGTGCCGGTCGTTCCTGACGTCAGGATCACGACCCGCCCTTTCTCCACCGGCGGCGTCGGCTCGGAGTCATCGCCGCGCGCGATCAGCTGCTCGAGCGTCGGCTCCGCGTGCTTCGCGGGCGGGTGCGCGGATGGCTGCGCCTGATCGGACCACGCGACGAACCGCAGCCTGCCCGCCGCCCCCGCGCTCACCAGCGAGCTGAACTCGTCGTCGTAGATCACCGCCACGGGGTCCTCGCGGGCGAGCACGTCGGTGATCTGCGGGCCGGCGAACGCGGTGTTCAGGTAGAGCGCGCCCGCGCCGAGCTTCGAGCACGCGACCGTGGCCTCGATGAAGCCGCGGTGGTTGCGGCACATGATCGCCACGCCGTCGCCTTCGGAGATCCCAGCCTCGTGCAGCTCGCGGGCCAGCGCGTTGGTCCGCCGGTGCAGCTGATCGAAGCTCAGCACACCGCGCTCGTCGACGAGCGCCACGCGGTCGGGATAGCGGGCCGCGGCGGCGGAATACGCACCTGCCGGCGTCGCGCCCCAGCGACGCAGCGCCGACAGCGACTGCACCACCCTGTCCGGGCGCATCGGCTCGAACATGCCCGTGTCGAGCAGCGTCCTTGCCACCTGCAGCTTGCGCATGACCGTGCGCGTAGCCGTCTGCGCGTTCACGTAGCGACTCTACCCCAAAGCGACGCGCGACGTGTGGGCTTGCGCGGGCGCTTCCTAGCTGACTTCAGCCGGTTCGTCCTTGCCCTGCAGGCGCTCGCGCCCGCGCTGGACGGCGGCGATGAACTTCGACAGGTTGACCTCGAGCGTGTTCAGGATCTCATCCGCGTAGTCCTCCGCGCCGAGCCTGATCTCGCGCTCGCGGGCGCGGGCGTCCTCGACGATGTCCTCCGCGGCGCGCTCGGCCTGCTTGGTGACCTCCTCCTCGCCCACCAGGCGCTCCTGGCGCTCGCGCGCGTCCTTGATGATCCGCTCGGCCTCCTTCTTGGCCTCCGCGAGCATCTCCTGGCGCTCCTTGACGATCCAGCGCGCCTGCTTGATCTCCTCGGGGATCGTCGCGCGCATCTGGTCGAGGATGTCGTAGATCTCCTCCTTGTCGACTCGCACGGAGTCGCTCAGCGGGATCGTCTTGGCGTTGTGCACCAAGTCGTCGAGCTTGTCTATGAGAACTAGGACATCCATTTTAAGGTTTACCCCCGTGAGGCCTCCAGCCTCACGCTCCGATCATAAAGTTCGACTTCGTGTCTCACATCCGCCCCCGTGGGGCTTCCGGCCCCACGTTCAGATCATAAAGCTCGACCTCACGTCTCACATTCGTCGCCGAGCCTCCGGCCCAGCGTCCTGATGGTTTCGTCAGCGCGCCAGCTCTTCCTGCAACCGCCTGGCCACCTCGTCGGGGACAAGATCGTCGATCCTGCCTCCGAACGTGGCGAGCTCCTTGACGCCACTCGATGACAGGAAACTGTACTGCGGAGAGGCCATCAGGTAAACGGACTCGATCTCCGGGTCCTGGCGGCGGTTGAGCTGGTTCATCTCCAGCTCGTACTCGAAGTCGGAGATCGCGCGCAGTCCCTTGACGATCGCCTTCGCGCCGATGCTCCTGGCGAAGTCGACCACCAGCGTGGAGAACGGCTCGACACGCACCCCGTCGAGGTCCGCCAGCGCATGCTCGACGAACCCCACGCGCTCCTCGATGCCGAACAGCGCGCTGCTCTTGCGCACCGAGCGGTTGACGACTGCTACCACCACTTCGTCATACAGGGCGGCCGCGCGGCGGATCACGTCGAGGTGGCCGTTGGTGATCGGGTCATACGAGCCCGGGCAGACGGCTATCGATTTCCGTGGTGAGGTCATTGGTGGCGGTGGATTGTGATCGATGTGTCCCCGTAGCGCCTTTGCCGCTCGAGCGCCACCTCGAGCTCGAGTGGAGCTCGCCGGTCACTCTCCACGACGACGCGCGCGCCCGGGCTCAGCAGCGACGGCAGGATCGCCGACAGCTCTGGACCCCACCGATCGGCGGTCGGGGGCGCCGATGCCGATGATGCTGGTCGCGCCCGCCCGTACGGGGGGTCGATGAAGACGAGATCGTATGTCTCTTGGCGGTTCGCTGCGCCGCGCAGCGCATCCAGCGCGTCCGCGCGGCGCACCTCGACCACCTCGGGAGCGATGCCGAGCGCCACGAGATTCCCGTTCAGGACCTTCACCACGCCCGCGTCGCGCTCGACGAAGACCACCTCTCGTGCGCCCCTGGAGAGCGCCTCGATGCCGAGCGCGCCGCTGCCCGCGAACAGGTCGAGCACACGTAGCCCCTCGACGTCGCCGAGCATCGCGAACACAGCCTCCCTGACGCGGTCGGAGGTCGGCCGCGTGACCCTGCCCGCCGGCGCCTTCAGGCGCCTGCCTCCGAGGCGTCCGGCGATCACGCGCATGGCTGAACCGTAGCTATTTGCCCAGCTCGCCCGCCTCGATTTTGCGTCTGATCTCGGCGGCGCCCGGCCAGTGTGGCTCAATGCCTGCGCTTCGGAGCATGTCCTCGCGAGCAGCGAGGAACTGCTTTGCTGTTTCGCCGGGACCCAATACGAAGCCACTTGCTCTTTGGGCTATATCCCGATCCTCGATATCAGCTGGTAGATCTCGTTTGGTAGCCATGGCGGCTGTCCGAGCCTCCCCTCGATACGTTCGCGCATGAGCAGCGCGTAGGTTTCGGCGATCAGCTCATGGATGTACTCGCTACGAGCATAGTTCCCACGCGTCCCATGCCAGCTGGACAAGCTCGCCTGTGCCTGGTTCGCGCACGCCGTCTCCGTCAAGCGGGGATCGGCGCGAGCGCTTTGCCGCCGAGGAAGCGCTCGAGCGCGATGCCCAGCAGCGCGTGCTCGGGCGAGCGCAGCTCGGGGTCGCCGGCGAGGATCGCCTCGGCGCGAGCGCGCGCGAGCTCGAGCAGCTGAGCGTCCTCGGGCAGGCGCGCGACGCGGAACTGCCCGAGGCCCGACTGGCGGGTGCCGACCAGCTCGCCCTCCTTGCGCATCGCCAGGTCGATCTCGGCGAGCCGGAAGCCGTCCGCATAGCGCACCAGCGCGCCGAGCCTGCCCGAGCCGCCGGTGCCGGGCGGGCCGACGAGCAGACACCGCGAGCGGTGCTCGCCGCGCCCGACGCGTCCGCGCAGCTGGTGCAGCTGGGAGATGCCGAAGCGCTCCGCGTTCTCGATCAGCATGACGGTCGCGTTGGGCACGTCGATCCCGACCTCGATCACGGTCGTGGCCACGAGCACGTCGGCCTTGCCGGATGCGAACGCGGCCATCGCCTCCTGCTTCTCGCGCGGGCGCATGCCGCCGTGCAGGAGCGCCAGCTCATAGCCGGCGAGCTCGCCCTTGCGCAGGCGCAGCAGCTCGGCGCTCGCGGCTCGCAGGCCGAGATCCGGCGGCGCGGTGCCAGCCTCGCCGCGCTGAGCCGCGACGCTCGCCTGCGTCTCGTCGGCCTCGTCGATCAGCGGGCACACGACATACGCCTGGCGGCCCGCGGCAAGCTCTGCGCGCAGCTCGTCATAGGCCTGCGCGCGCTCCTGCTCTCCGGATACCAAGCGTGTCTCGATCGGCTGGCGCCCGCGCGGCAGCTCGCGCAGCGCGCTCGTGTCGAGGTCCCCGTAGCGCGCCAGCGCGAGCGTGCGCGGGATCGGCGTCGCGGTCATGTGCAGCGTGTGCGGCGCCTGCGAAGAGCTCCCGCCCGGGCGGGTGGGATCGCTTCCCTCTCGCTCCCCCAGCGCCGCGCGCTGGCGCACCCCGAAGCGATGCTGCTCGTCGATCACCGCAACCGCCAGCGCATCGAAGACCACGTCCGGCTCGATCAGCGCGTGCGTGCCGACGATCAGCGACAGCTCGCCGCTGGCGAGCTTGCCGAGGATGTCCCGGCGCCGGCGCGCGGGGGTTGAGCCGGTCAGCAGCGCCGCGCTCACCGGCTCGGCGCCCAGCAATCCCTGGATCGTCGCGAAGTGCTGCTCGGCGAGCGTCTCCGTGGGCGCCATCAGCGCCGCCTGGCGCCCATGCCCGACCGCCTGCAGCATCGCGTACAGGGCCACCACCGTCTTGCCGCTGCCCACCTCCCCCATCAGCAGGCGCTGCATCGGAGCGGGTCGCTGCAGGTCGGCCGCGATCGTGTCGATCGCCCTGCGCTGATCGCCCGTCAGCGCGAACGGCAGCCCCTCATCCAGCCAGCGCCCGCCGAGCGCGCCCCGATCCGCGAGCACCGCGGCGCCGGTGCGCGCCCTGCGCGCGGCACGGCGGCGCAGGAACACCAGCTGCGTCAGCAGCAGCTCCTCGAACGCCAGCCGCCGGCGGCCGGTTTCGAGGTCCTGCGGCAGGCGCGGGAAGTGCATCGCCGCCAGCGCGCTCGCGCGGTCGGGCAGCCGCTCGCTCACCCGGGTCGCCGCTGAGAGGGCCTCGATCACGTCGCCCAAGCCGTGTCTGGCGCCGTGCACGAGCGTGAGAATCTGTGTGGAGGTGACGCCCTCCGCCGCCGGATAGTGCGCGACGGCATCGCCGTCGCCGGCGCCAGCGCTGGCCAGCTCCGCGCCGGGGGCGTGATGGGCGACGCTGAACCCCCCGCGCGCGTCGGCCTTGCCGTGCAGCAGCAGGCGCGTCCCCGGCGGATAGCGCTCGACCAGCCACGGTTGGTTGAAGAACGTCGCACGCATCGTTCCCGAGCCGTCGAACACCGTCGCCTCCACGAGCGGGCGCATGCCCCGTCGCCGCACGGCCCGTGCGGCGATCCTGCGCACCTCGACGGCCACGGTGGCCGACTCGCCCGCGCGCAGGGCCGCAACCGTGCGCGCCTCGCGGCTATCGCTCGGCAGATGCTCGAGCAGGTCGCCGACCGTGGACAGCCCCAGCGTCTGCATGCCGGCGGTCACCTTCTTGGCGGGTAGCTCGAGCGGTGCCTGCAGGCGCGAAGGACGCGGCCAGCGCACCGGCGCTCCGATCAGCTCGTCCCTGGTGAGACCGCGCGTCGAGGCGAACGCATGCGCCGGCGGCCGGATGCGCTCGCAGCCCAGCGCGGCAGCCGTCTCCGGCGTATCGGGCTTGGTCGCCGGCATGCGCTGTTCATCATGATCGTCGCGGCGGTCGTAAAGGATGTGTCCGTGCGCGGGCGCCGTATAGCGATGGTTATACGCTCGGTCGAAGGGGTCCCGTAGACGCGCCGGGCACTACTCCGCCGCGAGCAACCACCAATACGCGGGCTGGCCGCCGTGGCGCAGCTCGAGCTCGACGCCGCCGTTGACCATCCCCTCGATCTCATCGAGAGCGAGCGGAGCGTCCTCGCCGTCGAGGATGCTGATCAGTTCGGGCGGGCCCTCGCCGTTGCCCTCGGTCGCGAGCGTGTGCAGCACGGCCTGGAGCGTCGCGCGCGGCTCGCCCCACGCGCGCACCTCGTCCTGCACGAAGCCGACCGCGTCTCCGCGGCGGAAGCGCCCCTGGGCATCGTCGCGGGCGGCGGGCGCGACGGCGCCGGTGCGCACGCGCGAGAGCGCCTGCGTCAGCGCCTGCGCGTTCTCCTCCACGGAGCGCTCCGGCGCGAGCGCGACAGCCGCGGCGAGACCGGCCTGCTGGCTGGTGGTGCGCGCCACGTGCACCTGCTTGTCCGAGAGCCGCGCCGCGTGTTCGGCCGCCATGATCACGTTCGCGCTGTTCGTCAGCAGCACGACCTCCTCGGTCGGCACGTCATGGATGCCGGCCAGCAGGTCATAGGTCGACGGGTTCAGCGTGGGACCGCCATCGATCGTGTGCACCCCCAGCTCCGCGAACAGCTGGCGCAGCCCCTCGCCGCTGACCACCGCCACGGCTGCGCAGCGCACCTCGCGACCGGCGAGGCCCTGAAAGCCGGCGCCGGCGGCGTTCGCGCCGGCTGTCTGATCGACGCCCAGGCGCCCCTCGCGTTCGGCC
>JBEKGK010000121.1:0-11605 GCA_050012835.1 Solirubrobacteraceae bacterium
TGCTCGCGCCGGTGCCCGGCTTCTTGTTGCTCGAGCCGCCGCCCGTGAGCAGCACGACGGCCACGATCACCGCGGCGGCGAGCACCGCCAGCAGCACCGCGCCACCGAGTCGCGAGCTGGACTGCGAGCGCGCCGCAGGTGCCTGCGCGACGGCCGCCGCGCGCGGCGCCGCGGAGGACGAGGCTGAGAGATCGCCCACGCGCTGCGGGCCCGGCGCGCCGGCAGCCGCGCCCGCCGCGGCGCCGGTCGGGATCTCGGGCAGGTGCTCGCCCGCCAGCGGCGCGAGCTGTGCGGCGATCTCGCCCGCCCAGGACCGTGCCGGCTCGGAGCTTGAGAGGTAGGTGCGGGTGCGCAGGCGCTCGGCCACGCCGAGCTGCTGGCCGAGCAGGTAGTCGCCGATCTCGAGGCGCCGCTCGGGCGTCAGCTCGCGCGCACGGCGCGGCGCGAGCACCGCGAGCGCGGCGTGTGCGCGGTCGTGCACGGCGCGCTCGCCGATTCCGAGCAGCGTCGCGACCTCCGCGTAGCTCTTGTGCTGACGCAGCAACAGGGAGAGCGCGGCGCGCTGGTCGGGTGGGAGCTCGTCCAATCGGCTCATGAGGTGTGAAACGTCCACCACCGCAGGCGGTGGCCTCGAAGTCCATGTAACGGAAGGACCGTAGGCTATCGTGGCGCCGGGATGGGCACCGTGGACGCCAAGCAGATCAACGGGGCGATGCAGGGCTTCGACCGCCTGTACGGGCTGGAGCTGCTGGCGTGCTCGGACACCGAGGTGCGCGCCCGGGTCACGGTGCGCGCGGAGCTCAAGCAGCCCGCGGGCCTGGTCCACGGCGGCGTGTACGCGTCGATGGCGGAGTCGATGACCTCGCTTGCGACCGCGCTGGCGGTTTACGAGCAGGGGCACACGGCGATGGGCCTGTCGAACAACACGAGCTTCCTGCGCCCCATCACAGAGGGGGTCGTGCACGCGTCCGCTACGCGCGTGCACCGGGGCCGGACCACGTGGGTGTGGGACGTGCGCTTCAGCGACGACGCCGAACACACGTGCGCGGTCACGCGCATGACGATCGCCGTGCGGCCCTTGCCGGACGGCGTGCGTCCCGTAGCCCGCGTGTGAGCGCTACCCCAGCGGGTGCAGCGGCGGCGGCACCTGCGAGGGCAGCGGCATTTCGCCAAAGCCCGTGTTCGGCAAGGCCGCGGGCAGCGGCGCTTCGGGCGCGCCGAGCGCGTTGATCGGCACGACCGTGCGCGCGGCGGCGGCGGCGGTGCGCGCGCTGGTCGCGTAGATGTCGACGACGACGACGCCCGTCGGCACCACGATCGTCGTGCCCGCCTGCGCGAGCAGCGCGTCGACGCCCCTGATGCGCGCCCTGGAACTCGGTGTGGTGCCGCCGGGCAGGAAGCTGTTGTCGGGCGAGGTCACGACCCGCAGCGGCGGCACGCACGTCCCCTGCCCGCCGACCAGGCAGTCGCCGTACTGCACGCTGTAGGAGCCGCTCGGATCGTGCGTGGCTTCGCTGACGGCCATGCCGTCGAAGGAGCCACCCAGCCAGTACACGGGGAACGGCGCCTCGATCAGGCCCTCGAGGAGGTTGTGCGGGATCGGCTGGTCCTGCACGGTGTTGGCGCACGAGCACAGCGCGACTGCGCACAGCGCAGCCACGATGGCGGCACAGAGTGCGCGCGCGGCGCCAGCTCGGGTTGCGAGACGCACCGCCGGTGCTATCCGCGGTAGCGGTTGGTGATGGGCATGCGCCGGTCGCGCCCGAACGCGCGCGGGGTGATCTTGATGCCCGGCGGCGCTTGGCGGCGCTTGTACTCGGCGAGGTCGACCAGACGGATCGTGCGGTCGACGTCGAGGGCGGGCAGGCCCTGCGCGATCAGCTGCTCGCGGCTTTGGTCGAGCTCGACGTAGCCCTCGAGGATCCGGTCGAGCACCTCGTAGGGGGGCAGCGAGTCCTGGTCGCGCTGGTCGTGGCGGAGCTCCGCCGAGGGCGGGCGCTCGAGGATCGAATCGGGGATCGGGTGCTCGACGCCGGCGGGCGCCTCGGCGCCGTGGATGGCCCGCCCGGCGAAGGCGCCGGCGGGGGAGTTGCGCCACTGGCACAGGCGGTAGACGAGCGTCTTGGGCACGTCCTTGATGACGGCGAAGCCTCCCGCGAGGTCGCCGTACAGGGTGGTGTAGCCGACGGACATCTCCGACTTGTTGCCGGTGGCCAGCACCAGCCAGCCGAACTTGTTGGAGAGCGCCATCAGCAGGTTGCCGCGGATGCGCGCCTGCAGGTTCTCCTCCGTGAGGTCTGGCTCGCGTCCGGCGAACTCGGCTCCGAGCGTGCCCTCATAGGCGCGCATGGCCGACTCGATCGGCAGCTCGTGGCTGTGCAGCCCCAGCGCGGCGGCGATCGCGCGTGCGTCGGACTGGGTGGATGAGGAGGAGTAGGGGGAGGGCATGATCGTGGCGCTGACGCGCGCGGGCCCGAGCGCGTCAGCTGCCAGGCAGGCGACCAGCGCGGAGTCGATCCCGCCGGAGACGCCGAGCACGACGTGCTCGAACCCGTTCTTGTGCACGTAGTCGCGCAGGCCGAGCGTCAGCGCGCCGTACACCTCGGCCTCGACCGGCGCGAGCGGCTCGGCGAGCGGTCCGCCCGGGGTCGTGCTCGCAGCGTCGGCTGTGGAGGCCGAGGCCGGCAACGGCGCCAGCAGCTGCGCGCGTCGCTCGGAGCGCCGCGCGGCGGGACGCTGGCTGGGGTCGCGCAGACGCGCGGCGGCCGCGGCGTCGAGGTCCACGTCACACACCAGCAGCTCTTCCTGGAACTGCGCGGCGCGCGCGATCGTGGCGCCGGTGTGGTCGATCACGCACGAGTGCCCGTCGAACACGAGCTCGTCCTGACCGCCGACCAGCGCGCAGAAGGCGACGCACGCGATGTTGTCGCGGGCGCGCTGGGCGAACATGCGCTCGCGCTCGGAGCCCTTGCCGGCGTGGTAGGGCGAGGCGGAGATGTTGAGGATCAGCGTGGCGCCCGCGAGCGCCTCGTCGCTGGCCGGCGGGCCGGGCTCCCAGATGTCCTCGCACACGGTCACGCCGACGCGCTGGCGCCCGACGTCGATGACCGCGCCGCCGGCGCCCGCCTGGAAGTAGCGCTGCTCGTCGAACACGCCGTAGTTCGGCAGGTAGACCTTGCGATAGATCGCGTGCACGGAGCCCTCGGCAAGGATGGCGGCGGCGTTGAAGACGTCCTCGGCGCGCTCGGGGAAGCCGACCACCGCGACGAGCCCGCGCGCGTCGGCCGCCAGCTCGCGCAGCGCGGCGGACGCGTCTGCCAGGAAATGCTCCTTGAGCAGCAGATCCTCGGGCGGGTAGCCGGTGAGCGCGAGCTCGGGGAACAGGACCACGTCCGCGCCGGCGTCGCCGGCCACGCGCATGCCGACGCGGATGCGCTCGGCGTTGCCCGCGATGTCGCCCACCGTCGGGTTCATCTGGCACAGGGCGAGGCGCATCACGCGGATCGTATCCACGCCCCCAACGCGACCGGCGGGCAGAGCGCGCGCAGAAGCGCGCATTTCCACTCTCAAGTCCCGACTACCGGACTGCCGATGCCATCAGTGTGCTACGTCCAAGCTCGCTGATGCGCCATCCAGGCGCGCTGATAATCACAACGGTGGCCGCCTCGGACCTGGCGTATCGCCTGCTGCTGCGCGAGTCGCTGCGCCGCGCGCTCGGCATCGAAACGCGGGTGGCTCGAGCGCTCGGCGGTCCGAGCGCTCAGCGCTCAGCTGGCGCTCGCTGGCTTCGTCGCTGAGCTGCGATCGCCGGAGGATCGCTTGGCGGCGGCGCGGGCGCCGTTGTCCTGGGGTGCTTTGGCTTTGCGGGCCGGACGGCCAGCCGGCGGGCGCACGCCTGCGGCGCGTGCCAGCGATGCGATCGCCCACTGCAGATCGAGCGCGATCCTGTCGAGGTCCGTCAACGCGTCGTAGTCGCCAAGCAGCCCGAACCCGAGGTGGCCGTCATAGCTCATGACCGCGATCCCGAGCGCCTGGCGCTGTGCGAGCGGCACGACCGGATACAGCACTCGCAGGCGCCGGCCGAGCAGATACAGCGGGAACTGCGGCCCGGGCACGTTGGTGACGACGAGGTTGAAGAACGGCTGGCGCGCCTGCAGACGGGCGGCCTGGCTGAGGATCGTGGGGGGAGCGAAGCCGGCGAGGTTCGTCAGCACCTGCGCGCCCACCGCCTGGCCGCTCTTCTTCAGGTCCTCCATCGCGGTGCTGATCTTGTGCAGGCACTCCGCGGGATTCTCGACGCCGACCGGGAGCGGGGCCCACATCGCCGCGACCTGATTGCCGAGCGCTCCGCGCTGCTCCTTGGAGCGCACGGACACCGGCACCATCGCCTTCAGCACGAGCTCCTGGGTGTCGTGGCCGTGACTGCGCAGGTAGCGACCGAGCGCGAGGCTGACAGAGGCCAGCACGACGTCGTTGAGCGTGCCCCCGAGCGAGTCCTTGATGGCCTTGAACTTCGCGAGGTCGGCGTCCACGAAGGTGTAGCGACGGTGCGGCCCGATGTCGACGTTGAACGGGCTGGGCGGCGCCGGCGCGCTGATTCCGGCGAGGGTCGTGGCGCCGACGCTGGCGAGGCTGTCCTTGACCTGCGAGACGGCCCTCCGCGGCGCGCGCAGCAGCGCGCGGCCGCCGCGCACCATCTCGGCGGGGACGGTCGAGCGTTCGATCAGCGCCTCTCCGAGCAGCTTCGCCGGCCCGGGCAGCGGCTTCGCGCTCCAGGGCGAGGCGGGCGCGGTCGGCGCGGGCTCGCGCTGGGTGTCGAACAGGACGGTCGTGATGTCCACCCCGGAGATGCCGTCGACGAGCGCGTGGTGGGTCTTGGCCACCAGCGCGAAGCGCCCGCCGGACATGCTCTGCACCAGCCAGATCTCCCACAGCGGCTTGGAGCGGTCCAGGCGCTGCGAGAACAGGCGCCCGGCGAGGCGCTTGAGCGCGGCGTCATCCGCCGGCTTGGGCAGCGCGGTGTGGCGTATGTGGTAGTAGGGGTTGAAGTGCGGGTCGTCGGTCCACACCGGCCGGCCCTGGTCGAACGGCACGTAGGCCAGGCGCTGGCGGTAGCGCGGCACGAGGTGCAGCCGGCCGAGCACGTGCTCGACGAGTTCCTGCAGCGTGGGGGCGGTGCCGTCGAACACCATCACCGAGGCGACGTGCATGTGCGCGCTCGAGTGGTCCTCGAGATGCAGGAACGTCGAGTCCAGTGCTGTCAGGCGATCCGGGTTGGCCACGTCAGCGATTGTCGCTGTTGTGGGAGCCCGCGTCAACGGCCTGGGGGAAACCTGTGCGTGTCAGTCGCCGCCGGAGGACTCTCCGTGGATGTCGCCGAGCGCGACATGCTCGGCTATGCGCAGGAGACCGACGAGCCCGTGCGGGCGCACGTCAGCGCCCGGGCGCACCGCCACCGAGGAGCCATGCGGCCCGAGCACCTCCACGATCGTGCACACGTCGCCGATCTGGCAGTCGTCTCCGAACCGGCTTTCGAGTGCCTCCATCTGTTCTGCCACGACCGTTCCGATCTTCGTTGCGTCCAGCGACATGGCGAGCTCCTGGTGGTAGGGATCCGAGGCGCGGGATGATGCCCGAAAGGCCTCCCGCCGTCGTCGGCCTACAACAGACGCCGGCGAGCCTCGAGCGCCATCGCGTGCGCGACCTGCTCGCGCAGGCGTTTCAGCTCCCGCTGGCGGGAGACCACGATCAGGGCCAGCAGCGCGACGACGGCGAGCCCGACGCAGCCGAGCGCGGCCGCGAGCTTTTCATCGAGGCTCGCCGTGGCCGAGTCTCGCGGCGGCAGCTTGACCTCGCGCGGAGCGGCGAGCGCAGCAGCGGCGGCAGCAGCGCTGCTCGTGCGCGTGCTGATGACGGGCAGCGTCTGCTCGGCCATGGCGAGCATCTCGCGCGGCTGCACGCTGTTGGTGAGCGTGTTCTGGATCCAGTACGCGGCGTTGCCTTCGTCCCACGCCACCGTCCTCAGATCTTCCCCGGCGTAGTACAGCTCGTATGTGCGCGAGCCGATCTGGACGGTCTGGCTGGGGTTGCTCAGCAGCGGCGGGTCGGTCCAGTCGGTGCCCTGCACGTCGTAGTATTCGCCGAGGCTGCCGCGGTCGATGACGATCACGTAGGTGGCGTGAAGGCGACCGTGCAGGTCGTGCAGGTGGTAGACGCGCAGCATGTCCGGTTCGGCGCCCCCGTACGCGTCGCGCACGCGCGGGTACTCGAGCGCGAACGGCAGCTGCGGCGCGGCCGAGCGCGCCTGCGCTAGCGCTTCGGCGGAGGTCGGCGTCAGCGGGAGCCTCGGCGCGCTTTGGTGGGAGTGATGGCGCGGTCGCGCGGCGGCCACCGCTCGGCGCACCTTGTGCGTGGAGATCGCGGCGGTGCCGTTCAGGAACGAGCGCACCGCTTCGCTGATCTGTTCGGGCGTGGCGGTGTCGACGGTTGGCAGAAGCGTCACATGGAAGGGAACCTGGCGCACGGGCTTGCTGGCCGATTCGGCCAGGAGCTCGAGGAGCGCCAGCACTTGATCTTCGCCGTGCAGGTCGGTTTCCATCGCCTTGCCGAGAATCCGCTCGAACTTTTCGCGGCTTTCAAGCAGCGTCGACCCGTACTGAGCCTTGACTTCGAGCAGGAAGCGCTGATCGCGGGCGTCGCGGATCAGCGAGGTGCTTTCATGACGGTTGGCGACGAATTCGAGCGCCTGCTTGCCGCACAGCCGCTGATAGCCCGGCTGGAGGTTGATTTCGAAGTACTGTTCGCCGTAGGGTTCGTTGACGTGGTAGTAGCGCTTGTCCACGGTCATGTAGACGCAGCCCATTTCATCGACCGCGCGCTTGAACCGCTTGAAGTTCGTGACGAACACGTGGTTGATGACGGGGAGGCCGAGCACGCGCTTGAGCGTTTCGACCATCAGCTTGACCCCGCCGGAGGTGCCGCCGCCATCCTCGAAGCCATACGTGTAGGCGGAGTTGATGCGGTTGGTGATCACTTCGCCGTTGGGCGCGGTGAACGTGACCTGCAGCTCGCGCGGGATCGAGAGCATCGAGATCGTCGGCTTGCTCGGGTCGATCCGCACGAGCAGCATCTCGTTGGAGTGCGGCAGGACCGCGCCTCCGGGGTTGTCCTTCGGCGGCGGCCGTTCGTCGTTGCCGATCAGCAGCAGCGTCTCGGGCGCGCCTTTGCTCGTGGGAGCGAGCACCTTCGACGCGAGCTTCACAGGCTTGTTCTGGTCGAGCGCTTCGACCACTCTGCTGACCTCGTTGCGCGCTATCGCGTACGTCGCGCCGCCCGTGAGCACAATGATCCCGACCGCAGCGAGCAGCACGCGCTTTGCCATCCACCAGGGCCGACGCGGAGGCTCAGGTGCCATCACGCCCGGGGGCGACTCGTCAGGCGGGGGAGGCGGCGTGGGCGGTGGCGTGATGGTGCTCAACCTCGGAAGATGATCGTGGGTGCTCGCGCCGCTGTCGTCGGCCAAACGGGGTATCCACATCTACTACATCAGGCGCAGCCGATCGCGAACGCGCCGCGGCGCCCGCCCGTCAGAGCTGGCCTACGAGCACGAGCCCAGTCTGGTAGGCCAGGACGACGAGCTGCGCGCGGTCGCGTGCACCGAACTCAGGCATCGCGTGGCTGACATGCGTCTTGGCGGTCGCGGGGCTGATCGTCAACCGCTCGGCGCCTGCCGCAGCAGGTGTAGTCCGTAGCACTCGGGCGCGAATACACTCGCCCGAATATGTCGAACGGCGTAGGTGCCGCCCGCAGCGGTGGCGAGGAGGATCGATGACAGAGAGTGGTCCGATGACGATCGAGCAGCATCTCGGGGGCCCGGTGAAGACCGGGCATCATCTCGCGAAGGCGCTGCACCCCAGCCCGCACGTGATCAGGGAGGCGATGGGCGAGGTCGACGGGTTCAACGCGAAGTTCGCGGTGCTCATCACCAGGCTGGTCGGCACGATGTGGTGCGCGTACCTGTTCGGGGTCATAGCGCTGCTCGGTCTAGGTCCGGCGCTGAAGCCGGGCGGTGAGGGAATCATCGCCTGGATCGCGCAGACGTTCCTGCAGCTCGTCCTGCTGTCCGTGATCATGGTCGGGCAGAACGTGCAGAGCCTGGCCTCGGACGCGCGTGCCGCAAACACGTTCAAAGACGCCGAGACGATCCTCGACCGCCTCGACGTGCACACGCAGGGTGGTCTCAAGGAAATCCTCGACCGCCTGGATGAAATCTCTCCGCCCGCGGCGGGCGCCAATGCTCCGGGGACGGTCAAGCCCGAGCCCGGTTCTCCCAAGTAGCGCCCCGCCCAGCCCTTCGGCTGAGCGGGGCGTTCCTGCTTTCCTAGAGGCCGGGAGCAGTGGACAGTGCACCCGGTGGCGCGAGAGTAGCCGACTGCCTGCTGCCTGGAGTTGAGTGATAGCTGGCTGGGATGTTCACTGTATGCCGGCCTCCGGCCTGTCCCGAAGAGCGCGTGGTGTGATGCTTCACGGCGGCCCCGGCCGCGTGTCTCCTTAACGTCGACCCAGTCGTAGCCGGATCGTCGCCATGATCACAGCGAACAGTCCCAGCGTGCCGCCGATCGGCCCCATCCACGATGGGAAAACGATTGTCATCGCGATCGCAGCGGCCAAGGCTATGACCGTGACGGCGTTGAGATATCGCTCCACCATCGCGGAGGGAATAGTGCCGAACCGCACTTCTGCAGTCAATGCCACCGTAAGAGCGAGGTAGCCCGTGTCGTCCCAAACTACGGATCTTTCGGGTGGGCGCCCTGAGTCCACAGATGAGGGGCTAGCTGATCTCGTTGAGCAACTAACAGGCTGGCTGTGCGTCGGAACTTTCGACGAGGAGCCGGGCGAACGAGAGGTTTATGAGCGGGCACGTGCCTGTCTGGTCCGTCACAGGCGCGCGGCATGAGCGATCTCGGCTACCACTTCACGAACGTATCTCTGAAAGTTTTCACATATGGTCATCTACTGCAGAAGTGCGGATGCGCACAATGTTTGGGGTAGGAATCCATAGGCAGGCGAGGGTTGGGAATCAACCCCTGCGCGGCCGTACGGACATAGGGTGGGCGCGATGGAGTGGCGGGGATGCAGAGACGAGGCGATCTACGCTTGGCGATGTCATTCGCCGTTCGGAAGGAATCGCAGGCCGAACGCGATGGCTGACGGGACGTTTCGAGCCGTGCGCGTCGGGGGTTCGGCTCTCGTGGGCGTAGCGACCCTGACGGCTGCGCTGGGCGGCCTGGCTGCGGTGGTTGAACTCCATCCCCGGACCGTATGGTTCATCGTGGCGGCAGGGGCCGCTGTGGCAGGTGCAATGGTGCTCACGATCGGCGTCGTAGGCGGGTACTTCACGCGCTATATCCCGGTGCGTGAGCCTCACGAGGCGACGCTTCGCGCTTCGGCCGACGCCATAGCGAATTGCCTCACGCAAGGCGTCGCGTGCGACTACGGGACACCACGGCACCGACAGGCGTTCCGTATGCACTTCAAGCGCGGAGCGGCGAAGCTCGACAGGTGGGACGCGCTCGTGGGCGTCCATGAGCAGGCCAAGCAGGCGCTCAAAGAGAGGATCGAAGCCGAAGCTCCCGAGCGCGCGATCACATCGCCACCCTGCGATGTCGGACAGATCGTGGCCTGCATCCAATCGTCCACGGTCGAGCGAGCGCACGCGCACCAACTAGACGCGAGCTGGTATCTGCCGTGGAGCGGCTCGCCCGATGGCGGCGGCCTCATCCAGCCGAAAGACGACCACAACCGAGAATGGATCGTTCTTCCGCGTGAAGAGGGCGAGTCCGATGATGCATGGAAAGCTCGGGCGCGCGCACTCATGGATGCCGTTGATCTGCTCGGGCGAGAGTCGCAGGACTGGCCGGAGGCCACAGCTATCAGCGACGCTCACGATGCTATGGAGAGCTTCAAGCCGCCGATCCTGGAAGGCTTGCAGACGATCAAAGATCAGGCAGCACCAAGCTATATGCGGCGCTGCAAAATGTGCAAAGGGGCATCGTCCCTGTGACGCGCTGCTCGGGGATCATCGTGGCTGCACGGTCAACCGCCGGGGTCACGCGCTAACCTCGTTCCAGGTGGCCGACAAAGACGCGCAAGAGCCTACTCAAATGATCCCCGCCAAGGGCGGCGATATCGAGGTTCCCGTCCCGTCGCGCGAGGACTTCCTCAGCGTGGTTGAGAAGGTTGCAGGGCTTCGTAAACCGCCTGCCGAGACAGACCAGCCTCCTGAGCAATCCGAGTCGGACTGACACCCGCCGCATGCGCGTCCTGTACGCGCTTGCGCAGCTCGGCTGACGCGGCGTGGCGCTCATCGTCGGCTGCTTCACGACGCGCGGCTGCGCGACGCAGGGCTTCGAGTGCTTTGCGTTCGTTCACGACTTGGCCTCGGGATGCTCGGCCCGCTTCACCAGCTCGGCGAACATCGACGGGTCACGCTGGTAGCGCAGGTTGTAGCGCCACGTGAACTCGTTGAGGTAGCCCTGCAGCCACTTGTGCGACACCTTCCGGTAGGTGCCCTTGATCGACGGCTTCAAGTGGCCGAAAAAGCCCTCCACGGTGTTTGTGTGCGTCTCCCCGAGCACATAGAAGCCCTCGGAGTGGTTGATCCTGCTATGCGCCGTGAAGTGGTGGACAAGGCCGTTGTACGCGGGCCAGTCGTCAGTGATGACGATCGACTCGGGATGGACCCACTGGATGACCTGTTTCTTGAGCCCCGGACCCCTGCGCGACGGGAGCACGGTTGCTTTGATCTTCCCGCCACGTTCCACGGCAGCGAACACCGTCGCTCTACTACGTTCGCGGAGTTTCGCGGCTTCTGAGCGCGTGTTAGGCGTCTTGATCGGCGGACCCTGCTTCTTACGGGGCTTGCCGTCCACAGACGCCTCATCGACCTCCACGTCGCCTTTGAGCTGCTTGCCGTCATCGACCATCAGCTCGACCCTGATCCGGTTGAGCATCCGCCAAGCCGTGCGATACGAGACGCCCAACGAGCGCTCAAGCTGCTTGGCGGAGATGCCACAGCGAGTGCTAGTCACGAGATACATCGCGTAAAACCACAAGTGCAGCGACGTTGACGACTTGTGGAAGATCGTTCCGGCCGTCGGGTAGATGTGATGCCCGCAGCCCGTGCAGCACCATGACTGCCGTCCGGTCGCGTAGCGGCGAAAGACGCGCTCCTGCTCGCACTTCGGGCACTCGGCATGTTCGCCGTCGGCCGCGTAGCGGGACCGCCAAAGGTGCTCAAGGCACGCGGCGTCGTCGGGAAACTCCCGCATGAACTCCATCATTGAGTACGTGGACTCGGAGCAATCGGTCCGACGCGGTGCATTGCGATCTACATGAGCCATAACGTAAGGCTACCTGACGCAGCGGCGTCTGTCAAGGTGCCTTACATAAAGATTCAGCGCCGATCGTGTCCGCCGACACGCCTACAGTCCGTCGGCCGACAACGTTGGTGGGCGCTCCCGCGTGTGGCGTACCGGGCCGGCCTTTTAAGCCGAGGAAGCGCTGTCAGAGGCGTCTATGGGTTCGATTCCTAAGCCCACCGCAG
>JBEKGK010000122.1:0-11500 GCA_050012835.1 Solirubrobacteraceae bacterium
GTGGCATCGACCTGGACGGTCAGACAGCCCTGCGCGGACTGGTTGCCGACGTTGTCGCTCACGGTCGCGCACGCGGTGTGCGAGCCATCGCCGTCGAACGTCTGCGCGGACGGGATCGACGCCGGGTTCACGCCGCTGCCCGGGCTGCCGTCGGCCAGCGCAGGATCGCCGTTGGCGGCGAACGACACTGTGACGCTGTCCTTGTACCAGCCGCCGCCGCCCGCATAGTCGGGGGCGCGGTCGGCTGAGGCCGTCGGCGCCGCCGGCGGGGTGTTGTCGACCACCACCGGTTCGGAGGGTTCGGAGTAGACGGTTTCCGTTTCGCCTTCGTGGGCGAGCACGCGGTAGCGCCACGTGCCTTCGCCCTCCGGCGTCCCCGCCGTGAATTCGAACGACGGCTCGCCGAGCGCCGTGCTCACATCCGACCATTCCGAGTCCGCGTCACGGTGCTGCAGCGTGTACCGCAGCAGGCCGTACAGCAGCGGTTCGGCCGACGGCGTCCACGACAGGCCGAACACGCCGGTGTTCGGCGAGGAGCCGGACGACAGCTCCGGCACGCCCGGCACCGGGTACACGACGTCCACGTGGCACTGCTTGGCCGTGGTGTTGCCCGCTCTGTCTGAGACTTCGACCGGGACGGTGATCACGCCTGCGGTGCTGGTCGTGATGGGGAACGTCCCTTCGGGGCTGGCGGCGAAGCCCGACCCCGTGTCGCTGGCTTCCGAGATCGTGTAGCTCGCTGCGCCGTTCAGCAGCACCGGCCCCGCGGGACAGCTCAGCGTGAAGGTCGGCTTCGTCTCGTCGATCTTGACCACGCTGCTCTTGGACGCCTCGATGTTGCCGTTGACGTCGACCGAGCGCGCGGTGATCGTGGTCTGGCCTTCGGCGGAGACCGTGATCGGCGCGGTGTACTTCGTCCACCCGGCCGCTTCGCCGATCTTGTACTCGGTGCCCGCGACCGCGTATGCGGAGTCGCTCGCGCTGAGCGAGACCGTGACGCTGTGGCGGTACCAGCCTTCCACGCCGTCGGGCGCTCGGTCGGTCGAGATCGTGGTGGTGGGCGTCGTCAGGTCGGTGTACTTGGGGCCGGCTTCCCACTCGGTCGCCGCCGCCAGCGCCTGCCCGTGTTCGTTGGGGTGGAAGTAGTCGATCGTGCCCACGTCGCTCGATGGGAAGTTGATCGCGTACGCGGCGCCGCCGTCGTAGTGGCAGTGGATGAACTGGGCGCACACTTCGCCGAGCACGGTGTTGAATTCGATGTTCCGTTTCTGCACGTTCGCGCGGCGGGTGACTTCGGCCGGCGAGGTCGATGTCGGGTTCACGAGCATCGCCTGGCAGATTTTCGCGAGCCCCCACACCAGCTGAGCGGAGAAGTTGCTGTGCAGGACGCTCCACAGGTTGAAGATGTTCGGGATCGACGCGACGTCGATGCGCGCTTCGGGAAGCCCGCTGCTGAGGACTTCAAGACCGGATTTGAAGCTCGCGCGGAAGCTCGATACGGGCGTCATCGTCGCTTCGGAGCTCGTGCACACGTCGTTGGCGCCCATCAGGATCAGCACCTGGTCGGGCGTGTTGGGCGCGCTGACGGCGTTTTTGGCCTGTTCGGGGAGTTCGGACATTTTCGCGCCCGTTTTGGCGTCGTTGCCGCCCGTCGTCGAGTTGACGATCGGACGGGCCAGCAGGACCGACGGGTTGAGCGCTTTGGTGCGCAGGTAGATGCTGTCGACGGTCGCGCTGGTGCCCGTCTCCCATGAGAACGCGGGGCAGTCCGACAGCGAGGCGCAGCCGCTGCCCTGGGAGTCATAGCCGCGGGAGATCGAGTCGCCGAGGGCGTCGATCGACGTCGGCGGCCCGACCTTCGCGGGAGTCGCATGCGCCTCGCCGGCGAGCGCCATCGCGGCCAGCAGGGCGATGCAGAGCGCAGCGACGGAGACTGCGCGAGCGCGGGCGAGACGCCGCGCGAGACCAGCCCGGTCGATCGTGACACGCGACATTCAGAACCCCCCACTCGTTCAGGCACGAAGGCGGCCGGCCCGACCCGTGCCGCTTGACCAGCGGCCCCAGGCGATCCCCCGCCACTGAGGCCCACGCTAACGCCGACGGCGTCGGCTTGTCAATAGCTTCGAGACATGTTTAGCGATATCGGACATCGAGCTCGATTCCGCTCGCCGCCGCTCGGGTAGCTTGTGCGCCTTGGCCTCGAGCAAGCGCACAGCACGCGCATGGCCGGCGGCGAGGCCGCGTCGCGCAGCGCGCGCCCGCCGAAGCCCGATGCAGCGCTGGCACGCGCTCGATCGCGACGCCAAGGTGGCGTTCGCGGGCATCGGCGTGCTCGTCGCCGGCGCGATCGCGGTGCGCGCCTGGCTGATGCTCGACTACGGCCCCGCCTTCCTGGGGTTCGGGGACTCGCACGAGTATGTGGCCGCGGCGGCGTTGGGCCTGTTCCATGACGTCCAGAAACCCGCCGGCTATCCCATCTTCCTCGCGCTGCTTCACCTCGTCAGCGACCGGCTGACGTTCACGATCCTCGTGCAGCACGCGCTCGGCGTGGCCACCGGGCTGCTGCTGTATGCGTCGGTGCGGCGCGCCGGCGTGCCCGCATGGCTGGGGCTGGCGCCCGCCGCGATCGCGTTCTTCGGCGGCACCGGGCTGCTGCTCGAGCACGCGCTGCTGGCCGACTCGCTGTTCGCGTTCCTGCAGGCCGTGGGCGTCTACGCGGCGGTCCGCGCCCTGGGCGAGCCGCGCCTGCGCTGGGCGCTCTGTGCGGGCTTGGCGATCGGCGTGTCGTTCTGGGTCAAGACGGTGGGGCTCTCGAGCGCCGTGCTCGTTCCCCCGCTGCTGCTGCTGTGCGCCCCCGGCGCCGCGCGCCGGCGCCTGGCGAGCGCCGCTGCCTGCGCCGGCGTGCTGATCGTCGTGATCCTCGGCTACGTCGCCGTGCAGGCCGTGGTCACCGGATACGTGGGCTATCAGCGCCAGAGCGCGTGGAACCTCTACGGGCGGGTGGCCACGTTCGTCGACTGCTCGCGCTTCACGCCACCCGCCGGGACGCGCTTTCTGTGTCCAACCGAGCCGCCCGCGCGTCGTCAATCCGAGAGCTACTACCAGTACGCGCGCGCCGCGCCCGCGGTCCGCCGCTTCGGCGGCCCCGCCCACGCCCCCGGGCGTGCCAACGCCCTGCTGCAGCGCTTCAGCGTCGCCGCGATCGAGCACGAGCCGATCGCCTATGCCGGTGCCATCGTGCGCGGGCTCACCTTCTACGTCTCCCCGCGCGGTGGCGAGGGATACACGCCCGAATCGATCCGCGAAGCGTTGCTCGAACGCAAAGGGACGCGGTCCATCCAGCCGGCGATCGCGGCCTACTACCCCCACGACCGCGGCTACGAGGGCACCGCTGGAGCGATTCGCTCGCTCGCCTCCTACGAGCGCGACACGCGCGTGCAGGGCACGCTGCTGATCGCGCTGCTGGCGGCCGCTGTGATCGGCACGCCGCTGCTGCGCGGTCGCGTGCGCTCAGCCGCGATCCTGTTCACGCTCACGGCGATCCTGTCGGTGATCGTCGCCGAGGCCGGCAACGGCTATGACGCGCGCTACGGCTACCCCGCCTTTGGACCGCTCGCAGCCGGCGCCGCTCTCGGCGCGTGGGGCCTGGCCACGCGCCTCAGACAAGAGGCCCAACGCAGCCGCCGCCTCGCGCCGGCGCGCACGCCGCCGAGCTGAGCTCAGCTGTGTTCGACGCCGGCCAGCGCGCTGCGCAGCGAGCTGACGCTCTGCGGGCCGCGCAGCATCGCGCGGATGCGGCCGTGCGTGTCCAGGACGAACGTCGTCGGCAGGCTCAGCAGGCGGTAGGAGCTCCCGACCAGGCCTTCCGCGTCGCGCACGTTCGGGAACGTCCAGCCGTGGCGGCGGATGAACTGCATGGCGCCCGAGCGCGCGTCGCTCCAGTCGACGCCCACGATCCTGCCACGGCCGCTCGAGCTCTTCGCGAAGCGCTCGATCGCGGGCGCCTCCTGCGCGCACGGCCCGCACCAGCTCGCCCAGAAGACGACCAGCGCCGCTCGCCCCCCCGTGCCCGCCAGCAGGCTCGCGAGCGTCACCGGGCCGCCGACGAGCGATTCGCGCGGGAGCGCGGGCGCCGGTCGCCCGGTGGAGGAGTGCGAAGCGAGCCCGAACACCGCCGCCGCCGCGAGCACGGCGACGAGCGCGAGCGTGCCGGCGAGCAGTCGCAGCGGCCGTGCCATCCCGGCTGCGCTCAGCGGGCGACCAGCAGCGGCACGTCGTGGGCGATTTCCGCGGGCTGGAAGCTCGACGCGTACAGCGTCAGCCGCAAGCCCTTACCGGTGATGCCGTACACGAGCCCGGTGTGGTTGACGAACTGGGGCTGCTGCGCGTCGCGTTCGGAGCCCACCCCCCACGCCTTCCACACGCGCGCCAGTTCCTTGGTCGAGCCGATCAGGTATTGCATCCGGCCGGTCATCTCGTGGCGAGCCAGAAACGCCGCGACTGCCTTCGGCGTGTCCCCGTGCGGATCCACCGAGACCGCGATCACCTGCACTTTCGAGGCCACCGCCGCTCCCATCAGGTTCAGCGCGACGCGCAGGTTGGACGTGATCAGCGGGCAGACGTCCGGGCAGTTGGTGTACAGGAACGTCACCAGCACGGCCTTGCCCCTGTAGGAGTCGATGTTCACCGGCTGACCCAGGTAGTTGCGCAGCTGCAGCGGCGGCGCCTGCTGGGCCGGCGTGAGCAGCGCGGCGGCGTCGAAGTCGGCCGCATGCGCCTCGCTTTTCGCCTTGGCGCCGGAGCTGCCGCCGATCGCGAACAGCGCCACGGCGCCCGCGACCAGCACCAGCGTCAGCAGCGAGAGCAGCACCCGCAAGTCGAGTCCGTTCCTGCGCATCTGAGAGCGAAGTTAGCAGCGTCGGCGCCCACGCGCGAGCGCCCGGCAGGCGCGCGGCAGGCGCTCTCGTCGGCAACAAAGCTTGCAGTCCTGCCTCTGTAACGCATCTTGCAGCGAGATCTGGTAGCTTGCCGCCCGTTCGTGCCGAGTCCTGGTCCCCAAGGGGTCCGGGAGCGGGGGACCCAAATGCAGCCGAGAGGCTGCGTGGGGCGAATCGCCACACAGTGTGGCGTAGCGTAGACGTTTACGCGAGCCCGTCAGCTAACCCCGTAGGCGCCATGCAACGGAATTGAAAGGACGCCTCGGATGCCGGGATCCCCGCGTGATCTTGCTGTTGTCGACCACTGGAGTGCATCGCTCGAGCGCTCACGCGCACGCCGTGCTCGCGCGGAGCGCGGGCGCTTGCGTCGCGGTGCGCACTCCAGCTCATCGCTGTCCGCGCTGCTCGACAATCGCGGAGTCCTGCGCCAGCCGCGCGACCTCGCCGACGAGGAGCCGTGGCAGCTCTCGCTCGGGCGCTCGCGTGCACGCAGACGCGCGGCGCAGCTGCGCTTCGTGCCCGCCGGCTCGCGCGCCAAGCGCGTCTCGCTTGGAGCGCTGGCGGCGCTGACCGTGGGCCCCACCGCCAGCCTCGCCAGCGGGCAGTCCACGATCTCCATCGCCAACCCCGAACCGGTGACCACCACCGAACACGTGATCGTGCTGAGCAGCGAAAGCGAAGGCAGGCAGGTGCAGCTGCTGCAGAAGGCGCTCGGCGCCGTCAAGGTCGACGGCGTGTTCGGCCCGGAAACGGAAGCCGCCGTCCGCAGCTTCCAAGCCAGCAGGGGCCTCACCGTGGACGGCGTCGTCGGGCCGCTCACGAGCGCCGCGCTGCGCAGCCAGAGCGCCGGCAACGCGTTCATCGCGGATGTCAGCAGCACGCTTCCCGGGACGGCGACGCTGCCCGCCCCCGCCGTCGCGCCCGCATCGACCGAGAGCGGCGGCGTCGCGGCGAGCAGCCAGGGCGTCGCGCATGTCGCGAGCGCGACCACAGGGGCCTCCGAAGCGGCGGAAATCGAACCCGCCGAAGCCGAAGCCGAAGCCAAGATCGTGGCGGCCGAAAAGGCAGCGGAAGAAAAGCACGCCGAAGAAGCCGGCGTGGGCGCGGTCAAGCGGCTGCAGAGCGCGCTGCACCTCGCCGCCGACGGCGACTTCGGTCCCGAAACCGAGGCTGCGGTACGCCGCCTGCAGGCCCGCCACGGCCTGTCGGTCGACGGCGTCGTCGGGCCGTCCACGTGGAGCGTGATCGGCGAGCACGGCCAGGAAACGCTCACCCCCCCGCCCTCGGCCATGCCCAAGCCGGCGACCCACCGGCACGTCACGGCCACCGCCGCAACGAGCGACGTGGGACTGACCTCCGGTAGCGGCGGCACCGCCGAAGAAGCTCAGCAGCAGACCGCCACCGGCACGACCGCCACTGGCACCACCGCGATCGAGTGGCTGCAGAAGGCGCTGAAGCTCCCCGTGGACGGTGAATTCGGCCCCGAAACCGAGGCGGCTGTCCGCCGGCTGCAGGCGCGCCACGGCCTGCCGGTGGACGGCGTCGTCGGGCCGTCCACATGGTCGGTGATCGGCGTGCAGGCCGCGGCCACGCTCACGCCGCCGCAGTCCGCGCTCGTCGCGCCGAGCTCTCCCGGCGAAAGCGCGAGCAGCGGCTCAACTCCCAGCGCGGGCGGAGGCGAAGGCGAAAGCGTCGTCGCGCGCGTGATCGCCGCCGCCGATGAAATCGCCACGCGGCCGTACGTGTGGGGTGGCGGGCACGGGTCGTTCCAGTCCGAGGGCTATGACTGCTCTGGCTCGGTGTCCTACGCGCTTCACGGCGGCGGCCTGCTGAGCTCGCCCGAGGATTCCACGGGCCTGGAGTCGTTCGGCGAACCGGGGCCGGGCAAGTACATCACGATCTACGCCAACGCCGAACACGCGTTCATGGTCATCGACGGCAAACGCTTCGACACGGTCGCGCTCGCCGAAGGCGGCTCGCGCTGGGGCGGGTCCTCGAATGACGGCGGCGGCTTCGTGGAACGCCACCCCGCCGGGCTGTAGACGGAAGTAGTTCGTGGGCGTGCATGCACGCCCCCGTGCAGGGCCGCATGCGTGGGTCTTCAGCTGTTCGGGACGCGCATGCACCCGCGCAGGGTCACATGCTCGGTCTTTAGCTGTTCGGGACGCGCATGCACGTCCCGTGCCGGGCCGCATGCGGCCCGGCTGACACGCCGCATGCGGCGTGTCTCCGGCAGGCGCATGCGCCTGCCGGCGCACCCGCACATGTGCGGGTGCGAACTGCACGAACGAGGACGCCGGCCGAGCGTACCGTCCCAAGCGCTCTCTAGCCTGCGCCGCTCCGTACACCAACGGCGGCGACAGGAGACGAGGCGATGCTGGCGCGGGCGCACGCGTTCACGATCGACGGGCTGCAGACGCGACACGTGAGCGTCGAGGTGGACGTGCGCGCGGGGCTACCGGGCTTCGCGATCGTGGGCCTCGCCGACGCGGCGGTGCGCGAGGCGCGCGAGCGCGTCACCGCGGCGATCCTCAACTCGGGCTACGAGTTCCCCGCGAGGCGCATAACCGCGAACCTGGCGCCGGGGGACGTGCGCAAGGCCGGCCCCGGCCTCGACCTGGCGCTGGCATGCGCGGTGCTCGCGGCGGCCGGGCAGCTGCCGCCGCAGGAGCTCGAGCGCGTCGCGCTGTTCGGAGAGCTCGCGCTCGACGGCGCCGTGCGACCCTCTCGCGGCGCGCTGGCGGTCGCGCATGCGGCACATCGCGCTGGCATGCGCGCGCTCGCGCTGGCGCCCGCGTGCGCGCACGAGGCGCGGCTGATCGAGGGCCTGGAGGTGAGCGTCGTCGCGCACCTGCGCAGCGCCGTGCGGGTGCTGAGCGGCGGTCCCGGCGACGCGCCCGGAGAGCCTCTCCCGGCACGCGCACGCACGCGAACGAGCGACGGCCAGGTGAGCCTCGTCACGGTCGCGGCGGGGCCGGACCTGGGCGACGTGCGCGGCCAGCACCATGCGGTCAAAGCGATCGTGATCGCGGCCGCGGGCGCGCACAACGCGCTGTTGAGCGGTCCGCCGGGTACCGGCAAGACGATGCTCGCGCAGCGGATCGCATCGATCCTGCCGCCGCTGAGCAGCGCCGAGGCGGTGGAGGTGACGCGCATCCACAGCCTGACGGGCAGGCGCGTCGACGCGCTGGCCACGACGCGGCCGTTCCGCGCGCCCCACCACTCGATCACCGCGGCTGGCCTCGTCGGCGGCGCGAGCCGCGGATCGGTCGGCGAGGTGGTGCTGGCGCACAACGGCGTGCTGTTCCTGGACGAGCTCTCGGAGTTCTCGCGGCCGACGCTCGAGGCGCTGCGCCAACCGCTGGAGGACGGCCGTGTGGCGATCGTGCGGGCGCGCCACTCGGCTGTGTACCCCACCCGCTTCATGCTGCTGGCCGCCACCAATCCGTGCCCCTGTGGCTACGCCGGCGACGGCGATCGCTGCCGCTGCGGCGAAGCCGAGATGGCGCGCCACCGCCGCCGCCTGAGCGGCCCGCTGCTCGATCGCATCGACCTGCTGTCGACCCTCCAGCGGGACCTCGCCGAGGATCTGCGCGCGCCGGCGCTGATGAGCTCCGCGCAGGCTCGCGAGCAGGTCGCGTGCGCCCGCGCGCGCCAGGCGGCGCGGCTGGCACCGGAAGGGGTCGCGGTCAACGCGCAGATGGACGGGCGCATGCTGCGCCGGCACGTGCAGCTCGACGAGCGCGGCCAGGAGATGCTGCGCGCCGCCAGCCAGCGCGGTCTGCTGAGCGCACGTGGCGAGCATCGCGTGCTGCGCGTCGCGCGCACGATCGCGGATCTGGACGCCAGCGGGCGCGTGCGCGCGTGTGATCTCGGCGCCGCGCTCGCGCTGCGTCCAGAGCCGAGCGTCGCCGGCAACAGGGTGGCATGAGCTCCCGCGGCCGGGAACCGCGGGAGCTTGGCGCGTGCACCGCGTGCCTGCGTCGCAGCTGGCTGCTGTCGGCACTGAGCGGACCGCTTGACTACTGCGCGCGCGACCGCGCGCGCCTGCTCGAGCTGCTGGCGCTGGCGGACGGCGAGCTGCTGGCCGCGGTGGCGGGCAGGCGCGCCGCCGAGCTGAGGACCGCGTACGAGCGGTTCGACGCGAGTGAGCTTCAGCGTGACCCGCAGGTGCAAGCGATCTGCCGCCATCGTCGTGGCTACCCGCATGCGCTGGGCGGCCCGGCGGCGCCGCACATGCTCGCGGTGGCCGGTGGAGCGGATCGGCTCGTGAAGCTCACGGCAGCGCCCGTGGTCGCGATCCTCGGGAGCAGGGCGCCCAGCGACTATGGGCTCGAGATGGCCCGCAGCCTCGCGCGCGGGCTGGCAGCCAGCGGGGTGACCGTGGCAGCGGGCCTCACCGACGGGATCGCGGCCGCGGCACACGCCGGCGCACTGGACGCGGGCGCCGGCAGCGTGGCGGTGCTCGGCGGCGGGCTCGGCGTGTCGTGCCAGCCGCGCAGGCGCTCGCTGTATGAGCGCATCAGGCGCGCCGGCTGCGCCGTCTCGGAGCTGCCGCTCGACTGCGCGGGACGGCGCTGGGGGCAGCTCGCGAGCGAGCGAATCGTCGTCGAGCTGGGGCTGCTGAGCGTCATCGTCGAGGCTGAGCGGACGCCGGCGGACCTCGCCGCGGCGGGGATCGCGCGGGCGCTCGGACGGACCGTCGCGGCGATGCCCGGACGCGTCACCTCTCCCCTCTCGCGCGGCACTCACGCGCTGCTGATGGACGGCGCAAGCCTCGTCCGCGGGCCACGGGACGTGCTCGAGCTTCTGTGTGCGACCGGCGCCGCGAGCCCCAACGCGCGGGCGGCGCCGCCGGTGGCCGGCGCCGTGGATCCGCACGCCGGGCTGCCGCCCGACCTGAGAGCTGTGCTCGAGCGAGTCGGGGTGGGATACGACACCCCCGACAAGCTCACGCGTGCGGGAGTCGACGCCGCGCGCGTGCTCCCTGCGCTCAGCGAGCTCGAGTTGACGGGGCTGCTGATCCGCGGCGACGGCGGACGCTACCTGCCACGCGGGCCATTGGACTAATGGAAGTCAGTCGTCTATTCAATACAAGTCGCCCTCAAGAGCGAGGCTGAAAACGCCGACTCCTTGGCCTGAGATGATGGATCAGCTCACAGCCGGAGACGGATGATGCACGCACCGGCGGAATGGAGGCCGCCCACTCACGGCGAGCCCGATCGGGACGTCCACCGCTTGGGCGCAGCACTGGGTGCGCGCGTCGAGGAGGTGCTGTCGCGGGCGGCCGCACGGGGGCGCGAGAGGACTCGACGGCCGGTCGTGGCGCTCGACCCATCGGTGCTCGACAGCTTCGAGCGCATCGGCCGCAGCTCGACGGCCGCGGTGGCACGCTGGATGGCGGGAGGCGATCCCGAGGCAGGACGCGAGACCGGACGCGAGGCGTGGCACACCTACGGACAGCTCGCGGCGCAGAGCGCGGCGCCGCTGCACGAGGTCACCAAGCGCTGCCTGCGCTGGCGCGACGCTGTGATCGAGGTGCTCGTCGAGAGCGCCGGCGAGCTGGCGGTCTCGCCCGGGGCGCTCGCGCAGGCGGTGTCGATGGCCCACAGGACGCTCGACGTGACGCTGGTGCGCATATGCGAGGCCTTCGAGCAGGAGCGGGCGCACATGGTCGACGAGCTCAGCCGCCGCGAGGAGGAGCTCGCGTTCATGGCCACTCACGACCCGCTCACGGGATTGCCCAACCGCACCCTGATCCTGGACCGTGGCGAGCAGATGCTGGGTCGGGCACGCCGGCTGCGCACCCCGGTTGCGGCGCTGCTGATCGACCTCGACAACTTCACCGCCATCAACGACACGCTCGGGCAGGCCGCGGGCAACGAGCTGCTGCAGGCCATCGCCGCGAGGCTGGACGGCGTCGTGCGCGACATCGACGCACTCGGTCGCCTCGGCGGCGACGAGTTCATCGTGCTCGCGGAAGAGTTCAACGAGGCGTCAAACGCGGAGCTGATCGCCGAGCGACTCAGGGACGCGCTGAAGGCGCCGTTCGTGCTCACCGACGGCGAGCACACCGGGCTGACGGTCACAGCGAGTATCGGCGTGGCCACCGGCGAGCGCACCTGCATGGAGGAATTCCTGCGCGACGCCGACATCGCCATGCACCGCGCCAAGCGGGACGGCAAGAACCGCCACGTGGTGTTCGAGTCGGGGATGCAGGACATCGTGCAGAGCCGCATGGAGCTGGAGATGGATCTGCGCGGCGCGCTCGATCACGACGAGTTCTTCCTGCTGTATCAGCCGACGTTCGACCTCCGCGGAATGGTGCCCACGGGAGTTGAGGCGCTGATCCGTTGGCAGAGCGCGCAGCGCGGCCTCGTCCAGCCCAACGACTTCATCCCGCTGCTCGAGGAGACCGGGCTGATCGTGGAGGTCGGCAGGTGGGTGCTCGGCCAGGCCTGCCGCCAGTGCGCGTGCTGGCGCGAGCGCGGCCATTCGATCGGCGTCGCGGTCAACGTCTCGGCGCGCCAGCTCGAGACCGACGAGTTCGTCAGCGACGTGCG
>JBEKGK010000123.1:0-11490 GCA_050012835.1 Solirubrobacteraceae bacterium
CCCAGCGTATGTAGAGCGGATGACCCGGCGCCGCGACTACATCAACGAGCACTGCCAGTTCGTCACGCTCGCCGACCTCGAGCGCGGCGTCCACGTCGGCTAAGTAGTCGCGGGAAATGTGTGGAGCCCGGCGGGGGCGCTACCCCGAAATCGGGACCCGCATCGAGGACGCCGAGCCCACTATCAAGCTCACCTGGACGAGCGAGCTAGCAGGGTGCAAAAGATTGGCGCCGCTCGCTGGCCACCCGCATTGCAGGAAGGTTCGGAGGAGGCTTGAAATAGTGTCCGCATCGCAATAAGGAGCCCGCGCCGTGCCGATCGATTCTGACGCTCTAGAAGCCACGCTGAGAACGCTGCGCCTCACGCCCGGCGCAGTGCCGACTCGCTGGGACGAGGACACCGCGGACGAGATGCTCCACGTGGTGCAGATGACCTTCTGCAACCTGGTGGCGGCGGTTCTTGAGGATCCGCTCCCGTCGGGACAACCAGGTGACGGCATGCCCTTGGCGATTCCGGCCGCTCTGCACGGCCGAGCCGTCGCCGGTCTACTGGCCGCGTTGGCCGACACGGGTGCGGATGGCTGGGACGCAGCCGCGGTGATCGAGCACGCGCTCGACGTCATCGCCCAGATCTCAACTGATGAGGAGGATCACCCCAAGCATGAGACCCCGGCTGAGTATGTCCGCGGTACGGCTGCCACGTTCAGCTTCATCACGCGCATCCTGCTCGGCGAGCGGGGCTTTTCCATCGACCCCGCCGATCCCCGCGGGCCGGTGACGCAGCCCGACGAGGCGATGACCGGCGACGACGCGGCGGGGATGCTCCTCTGGTGCGCCGCTGCCGCTCAGTGCATCGCCGCAACTCTGCAGCCCGACTACCGGATACAGCCGCCCAACACACCGTGAACGCTGGCCGCCCAGCCGCGGACGGACACGATCGGCGCGGCACGGCCGGCCCGGCACCACGGCGGGGTGGCATGCCCTGTTGAACCGTCTCGGTCATCCGAGTAGACGGTTCAGCAGGATCAGGATCACGATTATCTCGATACCCATGGCTACATCCTCCAAAGGTCAGGAGGAGCGGGATTGCCCCTCACCCCTTAGCCGTCGCCCGCAACGAAAAATAAGTGTCGAAGTCGAAGAAAACGTGGAGGGATGGGGTAGGTTCATGTATGAACGGTGCAGCCAACAGAAAAGTGGTGTGGAGCCCGGACGCGGTCGCTGTGAGACTGACCGCCGAGATGGAGGGTCTCGTCTACGAGCTCCATCCAGGCGGCTCCACCATTTACATCTACGACGCCGAAGAGTTTGAGGGCGGAGGCGACTGGGACGGGCAGATGTGTTTCCCGCACCGTCTCAGCCTCGAGGAGTTCCGCGAGGCCGTCGCCGAGCACCTCAACACAAGGTGAGACGGGATTGACATCACCGAGGCCGGGCGTAAGCTCGGAAAGTGAAGCACCCCTCACCACCACAGATCCGCCTCGCACGCATCTCCCTCCCCCTACGGCGCCGGTCTGACCGCAAAACGATCACGTGCGCGGTCGGCCCGCGCAAGCGCAAGCTCAGCGACGGCAGGAGCGTGATCGAATGGCTCAGCGCTTCAGGTCAGCTGCACCGCGATCCCAGCGAGGGGCCCGCTCTGATCGTCCGCTACCCAACCGGCAGGATCATGGAGGAGTGCTACTGCCTCCACGACCGCTGCCACCGCGAGGACGGCCCCGCCGTCATCGAATACGCCGAGGACGGCAGCATCCGCGGCGAAGAGTCCTGGCTGCACGGCCTCGAGATCGCACGGCGCACGTACACCAGCATGACCTAGTGCAAGTGTTCCTTGAAGTGGCTTGTCCATTTGTGGCCTTGTTGATGTGCGCACGGACGCCTGCTTGGTCGGGCGTCTGCGTGGAGCCATCCGAGAGTGCTCTGCCTCGTCCAACTCGGGCGTCTCGCTGGCTACGCGGGGCGCTCCTCCTTTCCGCGCAAAGCTGGTGCGCGAGTCAGACCGTCGAGAATGCCGCAATCACACGGAAGGGAAGCGGAACGCGGTCGGCGTCCGTCGCGGACCTCGGGCGCTGGCCCTCGCTTGTTACCGGTCCCCGGGATCGTGCTGTTCATCGGCGGGCTTTGGGCTGCCCCGGGTGAAATGGACCGAGAGCGGCGTAGGCGGGTTGCGCCACGATCAGCCCCACCGGCTGCGGATGTACGTCTGGCCGTTCTGGGTCTCGACGGGGCCACCGCGCAGGAGTCGCGAGACGAGGCGACGCGCCTGGACCCGCGGCGACCCGGCGCGCGCAGTTGGACCGGTGCGGCGGGTAGCCCACGTCACATAGCTGAATCGCTTGGCGCGGGTGAGGCCGACGTAGAGGAGGCGACGCTCCTCATCCTCATTGCCGCGGGGGTCGGGGATGATCCCCTCCTCGGCGCCGATGATGATCGACGCCTCGACCGTCAGGCCCTTGCTCATACCCATGGTCAGGAACCTCACGCCGCTGGCCTGCGCGCTCGCGTGGTCCTTGGCGAGCGGCTGGATCTGGCTGAGGAAGCGGGGGAGAGCGACGTCGGCCTCGACGGCGTCGTCGACGATGCCGAGCAAGGCGACGAGCTCATTGGATACTCGCGACAGCGCGTCCGCACGGGAGAACGCCAGCATGAGCCAGTCGCCCCACCGCTCGGGGACATCTTCTCCCTCGGGCACCGGGTGCGCGTCGAGCCACGCCAAGGTGCGGTCTATGAGGTCCTTCGCCCGCCTCGGCGTGGCGCCGGTCATCCCGTCGAAGTCGCCCGCGTGAGCGGCGAGCAGCGCCTCCGCGAACGTTGTGCCCGACTCGACCGCGCGGTCGTAGATTGCCTTACGGAAGGCCGGGCCGACGTTCGGCTCGAGTACGGTCAGGCCCGCCCAGGCGAGCGAGTCGTCGCGGTGGACCATCAGCCGAGCTAGCAGCAGCACGACTCTATTGGCGGGCTCGCTGACCACGTCGTCGACCCACGACGGATTATCCACGTCGATGCCGCGGCTTTCGAGCTCGGTTTTGATCGGGCTGCTGAACTGGCCGTTGAAGTCGCCGCGGCTCATCACGAGGATGTCGGACGGCGCGAGGCCCTCGCTCTCGATGAAGTTCTGAATGAGGTCCGCGACGCCTCGGGCCTCCGCGATCTCCGACGGGAACGAAAGCAGCGCGACCTCACCTGGTGGCGCGCCATCCGCCGGCACAAGCCGATCACGGTCCGACGGGCGGCGAGGGTCGGCCTCGATTACGAAACGGGCCCAGGCAATGATCTCCGCGCCGCACCGATGACTGACCGACAGAAGGTAGTCCTCGGCGCCGGGGTAGTCCTCGGGGAAGCGCAGGATGCCCTCCGGTGCGGCCTTGCGCCAACCGTAGATCGACTGCTCGTCGTCCCCCACGGCGAAAATCGCGACACCGCGCTTGGCGAGCAACGCGAGGACACGGAGGTCGCATTCATTGAGGTCCTGGTACTCGTCGACGACGAGGAAGTCGTAGTCGAGCCCCTTGAGATCGTCGTAGGACTCAAGCGCCTGGCGGAGCAGGTCAGGAAGCTCCCCGAGGAGCGTGTAGGCCATGACGCGCCGGTGCTGGCGAAACGCCCCGATGAAGCGGTTGCGGGTTGCCTCGTCGACCTCCGGATCCTCCTCGGGTGTCAGCGACATCCACATCGCCGCCATCTCCGGCAACAGCCGCTTCTTGACGAATCGCGGCTGCACGCCCGTTAGCGCCGCGAGCTCGGGCCGGATGATCTTGTCGAGCTCCCAGTCGTCGGCGATCCGCAATGGCTCCGGGAACGGCGCCGAGCCCGGGTTGCTGAGGAGCGCGCTGATCGCGAAGGAGTGCACGGTGCTCGGCCGCTCGACCTCCGCCTCATGCGCGGCCACCTTGCCGGCGAGCTCAGCGGTCGCTGCGCGCGTGAACGTCAGCAGCCGGATCCGCGGCTTCGGATCCCGCCTCAGCAGCAGGTGGACGAGATCGACGACGGTAGCCGACTTGCCGGTGCCGGGCCCGGCCAGCACCCGCCCGTTGCGATCGGGCTCATGCTGAAGGATCAAGTGCTGCTCGGGGGTGGGCTCATACGCCATCGTGGCGTCATGATCCCAAGCCGCGCGTCCGGCGTCTCTTCGAGGTCGCGGAGCGCTGGGATGTCGGTCGGCTCGTCTCGCAATTCGCCAATCTCAAGACTCCACGGCCGTACTCGAGACGGCCGTGGGAACGATCCGCCCCGAGGTCCAGCTCCGATCCGGCCCGGAGCGGGATGCTAGGAACGTCGCCAAGGCAACCGCTCGCTCCGCGCCGTCCAGGCGGCGTGAGGAGTCGTCCGCATGGCGGAAAAGTGCGGTGCCGGGCGATCACGCTTGCGCGACTACTCGGCAAGAGGTGGCTTCGGTGTTCGCCGTTCCTGGCACGAGCTACGGTGCAGTTGTGTGGCCAAAGGACGCGCAGCGGATTGCCGAGGAGCGGGCCGGAATCGGTCGTCCGGCGCCGGCGACGCTCGCCTCGTCCCACCTCGCGCAGGCGCTGGACGCGTTTGATGATGCGTGCAGTCCCGAGGCGGTCTTCGCGCCGCGGAAGATCTGGCCCCTCCAGCCTTCGGACTCGATTGGCAGCCGCCGCACCGTGTCAGAGATCACGCAGCGCAACTTGTGCCTGACTGCGGCTCTCTTTACGGCCTTCGCGGCCGAGGCGTTCGTCAATAACTTCCTCGAGGTGCATGACCTGAAGTCGCAACTCAGCGCGACGAAGTTCAAGAAGCTTGATCGCGGAAGCACGGTTCAGAAGTACGTCGAGGGAGTTGCGCTTGCGTACGAGCCTCTCTTCGACCCGAAGGACGAGGTTATGCCTACGATCTCCGAGCTGTTTGAGGTTCGCAACAAGCTCGTCCACCCGCGACCCGGGCTTGGCCCGCCGATCGCGTACATGCCCGACCCCACCTGGCGGCACATGTATCCGCCGACCAAAGTTGCCGGGTGGCTGATTGCTGTTGCTGGCGCAGCGGAACTCATGGAGGTCCGCTGCTATGGCTTCGACTACCACTCACTGCCGGCTGCGTTTATCTGGCATGGCCGGAACACAGTCATTGACCTCGCTGCAAGGTCCGAGCCTCTTCCGGACCCAGAGATGACTGGCAGAGCACCGGTCATACAACTCCTAGCGGAGGCGGCGGCCGAGCGAGCTGGACAGGCCGAGGGCATCCGGCTCACGATCCACGAGATCCGGGACGCGCGGCTCAAACACGCCGCGGAGGTTGGTCCTTGGGACAAGTTCACTGAGCTACTTGCGCGCGATCCTCGTGCAGGATCCGGAGAGCCACCAAGTTCGACCTGACGAGTCCCGACATCATCGGCGATCCTCCGCCTCGCAGGACGAATTGCAGAGAGCGCGGGTTCGCGCCGCTCCTTCTACTTGCAACGACATCCTGGCAGCAAAGCTAGCCCGCAGGAGCAAGCCACTTTAGGAACAGTGCACGAGGGTCGTACAAGGGGGTGGCGACCGGATTCTTCAGGACGCCGCAGCTGCCGACGCAGCGTGGCGGCGAGGACGCGCGCGCATTGCATGAGGCTCCGGGCGACCTGAGCGTCCTGCGCGCGGGGGCTCGGCCACGGAGACGGCGACCGCGGCACCGCCGCGAAGCTGTGTGCCTGCGCGGTCCGCGAACGCGATGACGTGGTCGGCGTCGATCTTCCGGCTCTGGACGTGGTAGACGCGTCCGAGACGGCAGTTGTGGATGACGAGGAGGTGCCGTGCGCTCTTCAGCGTGGCGCCCGCGCGGATCCTTGGCACAACGCACCGGGCGCTCTTACCGTCCGGGCCGGGAGTCGCAGGGGAGGTACCGGTGCTACTCGGGCCGGCGCCGCCCGCGCTAGAGCTGACGCCTGCGCTCGAGTTGCCGCCTGTGGCTTTGCTCGTCGGGCCGGACGCTGGGGGCGGCGGGCATCCGCCGACGTTGGCGCCTCCCTGAACTTCGACCGCGGCGAGGCTGACGCCGGGTGCGATGTTGAACGTGCCGGCCGTGAGGTTCAGCGGCGCGCCGGCGCTCTCCCAGGTGCCGGTCGAGCATTCCGTCGGCACGCTGCCGTCGCTGAAGGCGAGTGCGCCTTCCCGCGCGACGACCACGCCGTCGTTCGTCACGGGCACGCCGATCGTTGACTCGTTCGCGCCCCATTCCGTCTGGATGGTCCCCCTGTTCACGACGGCTTCTGCGATGTAGGGGAAGTTTCGTGCGCCTCGGTAGATCGTTGCGCCTTGCGTTTCGCGCGGAGGGCAGTCTTCGAGCTCATTGACTTGGGTGTCCATCCCGAGCACGCCTTCGTTGATGATCTGGGCGTTGTTGACGAGGCCGATGATCATGCCGCCGATGTACCTACGGCCGACGTGGAGCGTGCCGCGGTTCACGATCTTCGTGTTGTTGACGTTGAGGGTGGTGCAGCCGACTTCGCCGAGTTCGCCGACGGCGCCGGATTCGAGGACGATGCTGCCGTGGCCGCCGATACTCGAGTAGCCGTTGATAAAGAGTTCGTGGCTGAGCAGGAGTTCGCCGGCGCCTTCAACGCCGAGGTGCGTTCCGTTGACGCCGAGGGATTCGAGCGTGCTCGCGCCTTCGCTGGGCTGCCCCGTGAGGTAGAGATCGGTGTTCGTGAACACGCTGCCGCCACGAATCTCCCTGACCGAAACGTACGCAGGAACTTCTTTTTCGAACCAGAGGCTCGCGGTCACACCGCTCGGGATACAAACGATGTCTTCCCGCGTCGGTACCCGGCCAGGGCTCCAGTTCGCCGGTTCGCTCCATTTCGCGTTGTTCGCGCCGACGAAGCGCTCGGTGCATGGCGCAGCAGCCTCGCCGGGCGACGCCAGTGCGCCGAATACGACTGCGAAGGCGACGAGGGAACTCGCAATGCTCGCGCCCCATCTGCCGGCGGAGTGTCGAATCGGACGGTCAGGTGGGGCTCCGTCGGAGGTGGGTGTGCGGTCAAGGTCCATGTCTTCGTCCTCCTCGGCCGCCTGGTCAGAGCCGCGGGCGCCTTGTGTCGAATGTCACGTTTGTGTGGCGACGGTACCATCGAGGGGTGGCGAGACTCTCGCGGGGCGGTTTGCGAGCGGTCGCTCTTAAGGTGTGGCGTTGACGCACTCTCAGCGCACATCAAGTGCACGTCTGGCGCCTTCTAGCATCCGCCGGTTTCGGCTTTTCCCTGCAAATGGGAGATTTTGGCGGACGGTGGCGGACGCCTAATCGCTCTCTCATGGCGGAAACCCGGGTTCGAATCCCGGTAGCGGTATTGCCAGGGCCCCGGCGTCGGGGCCCTTCGTGCGACCGGGGCACGGTAAGAGCGATGTGGGGGGTCAGGTTGAGCGCACAGGTTCGCTCCCGCCCGGGGTCGCCTGACACCCGGGGTCTCGGCCATCTCCGGGCTGGTCCCGGCCTATGCGTGTGCTGCCAGTTCTTCGCGATCTTTCGAAGGTGTGGCTTCGTGACGTCCTCGGGCAGGGCTAGTCTTGACGCCGAGATCGGGTATTTTCTGGATAATGGACTTCTTGGAAATCGTAGAGGACGGGTTGGAGTTCGGCTGCCGGGGTCAACCCCGGTTGAATCTACGGAAGGACATTCGAATCAGTGGGAAAAAGTCGGAGACGCGCCTCGACTTAAGGGTCTAGACCCGTGAATCTGTTGTATACGCGTCAGTGGGCAGAGTGCCTGCTGGCATGCGGGTCTCAAGAGTGCCAATGGCTCGAGCGGCTTCAAGTGTTCACTATTACTGGCGAAATAGACGACTAGCGGGGTAGACATGACTGTTATGTACAAGGCGCGCACCGGGACACCGCGGCTGCGCCCGGGTCCTGGAGGGTTGCCGCGCGGGCAGGTGACCCAGATACAGCGCAGCCGCATGCTCGCGGCGGCGGTCGAGGCGGTGGAGGACGTGGGCTACGCGCGGATGACCGTCGCCCAGGTGATCGGCCGTGCGCGGGTGTCGCGCAAGACCTTCTACGACGTTTTCACGGATCGTGAGGACTGCTTCCTGGCGGCGTTCGAGCAGGCGCTGGGCCAGGCTAGCGTGATCGCACAGGAGGCCTACGAGCGCGAGTCCAATTGGCGCGACGGCATCCGCGCCGCGCTGGCGAGGCTGCTGATGTTCATGGACGAAGAGCCCGGGCTCGCCAAGCTGTGCATCGTCGAGGCGCTTGGAGCCGGCGAGAGGGTGCTGGAACGCCGTGCCAAGGTGCTCGACGAACTCGCCGAGGTCATCGATCGGGGACGACTGGCCACCAACGCGACCCGCGAACCACCGGAGGTCACGGCCGAAGGCGTGGTCGGCGCGATCTTCGCGGTGCTGCATACGCGCGTGCTCGAAAACGGCAAAGAGCGGCTCACGGATCTGCTGGGATCGCTGATGAGCATGATCGTGCTTCCGTATCTGGGAGCGCGGGCGGCGGGCCGGGAGCTGAGCAGGCCGCCGCTGGAGATCCCGAATGAGGGCCGCACGCGGACCCCTGCTCGGCACAAGGACCCGCTGGAAGGCTTGAACATGCGGCTCACGTATCGGACCGTGCGGGTGCTGATGGTCATCGCCGAGCATCCGGGCGCGAGCAACCGTGAGATCGCCGAAGGGTCGGGCATCGTCGATCAGGGGCAGATCTCCAAGCTGCTGAACCGGCTCGCCCGCTTGAAGCTCGTGGAGAATCTTGGAGAGGGGCAGGAGAAGGGAGCCGCCAACGCGTGGCACCTGACGGCGCGCGGCGCGCAGGTGGAGCGAGCGACCCGGCCGCGCTGAGCGCACGAACACAGCAGCATCTGGCTCGCGATCGGCGTCCCCGCGAGCCAGCCCGGAGCTGACGCGCCGGCGCATCGGGCACGGCTACGCGTACGCCGTCCCGGGTTGCTCCACCCGTCGGAGGATGCGACAGGTGCTTCGCTTCCTGCTGTGGCGGCTGCTGGGCCTGCTCGCGACGCTCGCGGGCCTCGCGTTGATCGCGTGGTTCATCGACGGCGGGCTGGGGAAGCTGCTGCGGGGACACACCAGCATCGGCGCCCTTCACCCCATCGCGCTTGCGGGAACGCTCGTGCACGAGGCCAGCGGAGCCTGGGGCTGGACGCCCGCGCTCAGCTTCGCGCCCGCCGCGCTGCTTGTGGCGCTCGTGGCCGCGCCGGCGTGCGTGGTCGCGATCGCGCGCGCGGACGCTCGCCGCCGCCGTCGCTACGTGCGCCTGCGGGTCGAGGTCTACAGGGCCGACCACGCGGACATCGACGCCGTCGTCGCGATGTACGGGGCGCTGCACAAGCGCCTGTTGCTGCGGTGGTGGCGACGGCTTGCGCTCGGCCAGCCGTCGTTGTCGCTGGAGGTGCACCACACGGGCGGGGCCGCGCGCTCTGCCTGGCTGGCGATCACATGCATCGACGGTCAGCAGCGGATCGTCGAAGCGTCGCTGCAGGCCGCCTATCCAAATTGCCGGCTCTCGCCGCTGGAGCGCCAGGTGGGCGTGCCGCCGACGGTTCTGCGGCTCAAGAAGCATCACGACTTCATCAAGCGGGTGAAGGTGCTCGAGGACTTCGAACGCCGGTTCGAACCGCCGATCGACCGGCTGCTGACGGTCATGGCGGCGTGCGGCGAGCCAGCGTTCGTGCAGATCGCGATGACGCCCACGCCCGCGCTCTTCGAAGCGTTTGCCAAGCACCGGTTCAAGCGCCACGAGGCGCGGCTCTCGCGCGAGCGCAGAGAGCATCTGCTCGTGCGGGACCGCTCGATGGTTGAGGACGCCGAGCTGCGAGGCGGCCTGCAGGTGCAGCACAAACCGCTGTTCTTCGTGGACCTGCGCGTGATCGCCGCGCGTCGTGGCACCTGCGAGACGATCGCATCTCAGCTGCGTGCTGAAGGCGCCGAGAACCGGCTCGTGGAGCGCGGGACCGCGCTGCGCCACGGTGTGCTCGGGCTCTATGGCCGCCGCGTCCAGCGGGGAGAGGGCAATCCGCTGCCGTCGTTTCGCAAGGGCGTGTTCGCGTCGAGCGAGCTGGCCCCGATCTGGCAGCTGCCATCCGTCGACTACCTCACGGTCCCCTTCGCCCGCAGCGGACTGCCGCTGGCGCCGGCGCCACCCGCCGTCCTGCGACCGGCGGACGGCAACGGGACCCTGCGCGATGCCCTCGGGCCGGTGTCGATTCACGTGGAGCTGCGCAGGCAGAACACCGCTGTGCCCGGAACGGTCGAGCAGGGCAAGTCCAGCTTCCTCGTCGCCACCGTCGCAGAGGATCTCCGCCGTGAGCGTTGCGCGGTGATCGTGCTCGATCCCAAGGGAGACGCCGCCGAGGCCGCCGTGAGCGTCGTGCCAGAGCAGCGGACGTGCACGCTGCTGGACCTCTCTCATCCGACGTGCGGCTTCAACCCGCTGGCGGTGGACGCACCGGCCGACGTGATCGCCGACTACGTGGTCGCGGCGCTGAAGAATCTGTTCACCGATGCAGACATAAGGGCGTCATCCGACCGCTATCTGCGCAATGCGATCATCGCGGTGCTCGCATACGACCGCGACTCGACTCTGTGGGACGCCGCTCGGCTGCTGTCGGTCGGGGAGGAGGGGTACGCGTATCGCAGCAGCGTCGGCGCGCGTGTGCGTGCGCTGCCCGAGTTCAAGGAGATCTCCGAGTTCTTCACCGCCGAGCTGAGCGCGCAACTCGCGGACGCTCGCAGCACGACCACCGCCAAGCTCGACGCCCCCGTCAACAAGCTCGCGCGGCTGCTCAACTCACCGTCGATCAAGCGCGTGCTTCTCAACGCCTCGCTGAGGGTCGATTTCGACCGGGTGATCGCCCGCGAGGAGGTACTCGTCGTCAAGGGCGCGCTCGGCGCGATGGGGGCGGGGAACACCTCCGTCTTGATGCAGCTGCTCGTCGGCATGCTCGACGCGGCGCTGGCGCGTCAGCAGGATCTGATTCCCGCCGAGCGCAGAGTGGCCGTCGCGCTGAAGGTCGACGAGGCGCCGCTGGTCATCAACCGCGGCTTCGCCGAAACGATGGCGCTCAAGCGCTCCGCCGGCCTGGAGACGGTCGCCTGCTGGCAGGCCGACGCACAGTGGACCGAGCGAGAGGTGCGCGATCAGTTGGACGCGCTGTTCGCGCACCGCGTGTACTTCGCGACCGCGTCGGCGCGCGACGCGCGCGATGCGGTGGCGCTGACAATGGCCGAGTTCTCGGACACCGTGCGCCCGGGCGTCGAGCGGCTGTCGAGCCTCGGCCGTCCCGATGTCCGGCTGCACTTGCCCAAGCACCACGCGATCGCAAGCTGGATAACCCCGCAGGGCCGCCAGTCCCCGTTCATCGCGGAGACGATCCCGCTGGCGATTGATCGTGAGCGGCTCGCGCTTCACGCTGCCCACCAGCACGCGCGCGGGGCGCGTCATCTCACCGATCTGCGCCAGCCGCACTGGGATCGCGGGCGGCGTCGAGGCGAGGATGTCGAGGCCACGGCATCGGTTGCGTGCGACGCCGGCAAGGCCGA
>JBEKGK010000124.1:0-11270 GCA_050012835.1 Solirubrobacteraceae bacterium
GGCGGCGTCGATCTGCGGGGCGGACTGGCTGTGTACCGAGGCGGTCGACGCGGCGCTGGCCCCGCCGGTGCCCGAGCCGCCGCCGGAGCCGGTCGAGCTTTCGCCGTCGGTTTCTTCCTCCTTGGCGAGGTTGGCTTCGGCGGACTGCAGGCTCGCCTTGGCCTGTTCGAGCGTCACTTCGGCGCTCTGCGGGTCGAGCGTGGCCAGCAGCTGGCCCTGCACGACCTGCTGTCCCTGCGTCACGTAGATGTGCGTGACCGTGCCGCTGGTCTTGAAGCCGAGGTTCAGCTGGCTGATGGCCTGCAGGTTGCCGCTGCCGGACACGGTCGACTGCACGACGCCCTGCGCGACGGTCGCCGTGCGGGTCACGCTCGCCTGGCTGCCAGACGCGGGTCCCACCACGAGCACGGCGGCCACGATCGCACCGGCGCATAGAGCCCCCAGTGCGTACACGAGCCAGGATGCTCTGGTGCGATCGCTCATCTTGTTCACCTAGATAGTCGGTCGGAGCTGTAAGAGGGGGCGAAGAAAGACTTCAAGCAGGCCTTAACTTCGCGTAAGGCTTGCGGGCGTCCTGCTTTAGGTTGCGCCCGCCGCAAGGCGCGGCGACGCTCTGCGATCATGCGTGCGGATGCCCACCTACGGCGGAATCGACCTCGGGGGGACCAAGATCCAGGCGGCGATCGTCGACGACGTGCAGAACGTGCTCGGCTCGGCGCGCCGGGCGACGCCCACCGAGGGCGGCCCGGCGGACGTCGCCGCGGAGATGGAGATCGCGCTGCGGGATGCGGCCAAGGCGGCCGAGCTGGATACGGCCTCGCTGGCTGGCGTGGGGGTCGGCTCGCCGGGCACGATCGACGCTGGCAACGTGACCAGCGCGCGCAACCTGCCCGGCTGGGAGGGCACGTTTGCGCTCGCGGCGACGCTCGAAGCGGCGCTCGGCTGCCACGTCGCGGTGGGCAACGACGTGCAGGTGGCGACCGACGCTGAGTTCAAGCTGGGCGCCGGGCGGCTGTACGACTCGCTGCTCGGCGTGTTCTGGGGAACGGGTGTGGGCGGGGGCCTGATCCTCGACGGCAAGCCGTGGATCGGGCGTGGCGGCGCCGGCGAGATCGGGCACGTGGTGGTGGAGATCGACGGTGCCCGCTGTACGTGCGGGCGGCGCGGCTGCATGGAGGCGTACGCCGGGCGCGCGTCGATGGAAGCGTACGTGCGCCGGCTGCATGAGGACAAGGGACGCAAGACCGACCTGTTCAAGCTGATGGCCGAACACGACCGCACGCGCCTGACGAGCGGCATCTGGGCGCGTGCGCTCGAGCACGGCGACAAGCTCGCGATCCAGACGCTCGAGCGCGCGGTCAGGGCGCTCGGCGCAGGAATCGCGTCGGTCGTCAACGTGCTCGACGTCGAGGGCGTGGTCATCGGCGGCGGGCTCGGGATCAGGCTCGGCCACCCCTATGCCAAGCTGATCACCGACGCGATGCAGCCGCACCTGTTCGCCGACTCCCGACCCCCGCACGTGCACGTGGCCGCGCTCGGCGATCTCGGCGGGGCGATCGGGGCCTCCCTACTGGTCCGCGGCGAGGCGTAACGTTAAGAGCGATTTGCCACAACCGGTAGTGCATCTGTCAGCGGTGTTGCGCAGCTCGCTCCTGGACCGGGCGGGAGAGCGGCTGGGTCGTGTCGAGGATCTGATCGTGCGCCTGGCCGACGGCGGCTATCCGCCGGTGACCGGACTGAAGGCGCGGATCGGCGGACGCGAGCTGTTCGTGCCGGCGGACAGGATCGCGTCGCTGGCGCCGGGCGCCGTGCGTCTCTCCGGCGAGAAGCTCAGCCTGGGGCGCTTCGAGCGCCGCGCTGGCGAGGTGCTGCTCGGCGCCGACGTGCTCGGCCGCAAGCTCGTCAACGTCGAGGCCGATCCGCCGCGGCTCGTCACCGCGCATGAGATCGAGCTGGCGTGCATCGAGGGCTGGTGGCGGGTGGTGGGCGTCGATCACAGCACGCGCGCACAGCTGCGCCGCGCGCTGCCGCGTCGCCTGCGGCGCTTGGTGGGCGACCGGCCGTTCCTCGACTGGGCCGACATGGAGCCGTTCGTCGGCCACGTGCCGAGCTCCCGCCTGCGCTTCTCGCATCGCAAGCTCGCCAACCTGCACCCCGCCGAGATCGCCGACCTGGTGGAGGCGGCCTCGCACGACGAGGGCGAGGAGCTGATCGAGGCGGTCGCGCAGGATCGCGAGCTCGAGGCGGACGTCTTCGAGGAGCTCGACGAGCATCACCAGCTCGAGTTCATCCGCGAGCGTCCGGACACGCAGGCGGCGGCGGTGGTGGCGCGCATGGCCGCCGACGACGCCGCCGACCTGATCGTCGAGATCGACCAGGAGCGGCGCGGGCGGATCCTGGCGCTGCTGCCGGCAGAGCAGCGACGCCAGATCGAAGCGCTGCTCGGCTACAACCCCTCGACCGCCGGTGGGCTGATGAGCCCCGAGTTCATCAGCCTCGCACCGACGGAGACGGTGGCCCAGGCGCTCGCGAAGGTGCGCTCCAGCAAGCTGGGGGCAGGCACGCTCACGACGATCTTCCTGCTCGACGGCGAAGGCGGTCTGAGCGGCTCGGTGTTCGTGGTGACGCTGCTGCGCGCCGACGCGCAGCAGGCGCTCGAGGAGGTCGCCGAGCACGAGCCGGTGTGGGTGGCCACCGATGCCGATCTGCCCGAGGTCGCGCGCATGATGACCGACTACAACCTCGTGATGCTGCCGGTGCTCGACGGCGACGAGCGGATGGTCGGTGTGGTGACCGTCGACGACGTGCTCGAGCTCACCCTGCCGAGTGGCTGGCGGCGGCGCTTCGGGCTCGTGCGCGACTGAGCGCCCGTGGCTGGCCCGTTGCTAGGCTGGGCTTTAGACAGTCCCGCACACGGCGCACATCGAGAGGAGGCCGGCATGGATCGAGAACAGCCACGAAGTACCCAGCCGGCCGCGCGCCCGTCGGGCTTGTCCCTCCTGGCCTGAGAGCTGCCCCGGGACCCTGTCCACGCCGGCGTGTGCCGAGGTGCGTCCCTGCACGCGCCCAGACGTGACCGCAGTCCCGCGAGCAAGGAAGGAGGCAAGTCCGACATGGCCGAACAGGAGACGACGACGCTGACGTCCGCCGAGCGCCGGCCCGAGGGCGTGCCTCCAGTCCTCGACGAGGCTCACATCGGCGACATCCGCGGGGCGCTCGGCACGATCAGCATGCATGACACGGGCGAGCGCCACGGGTGGCGCTCGCGCGCGATGGCGCTGCTGGCGATCATGGGCCCCGGTCTGATCGTGATGGTCGGCGACAACGACGCCGGCGGCGTCTCCACATACGCGCAGGCGGGGCAGAACTACGGGACCAGCCTGCTGTGGGTGCTGCTGCTGCTGATCCCGGTGCTGATCGTCAACCAGGAGATGGTGATCCGCCTGGGCGCGGTCACGGGCGTCGGGCACGCGCGGCTGATCTTCGAGCGCTTCGGCAAGTTCTGGGGGGCGTTCTCAGTGGGCGATCTGTTCCTGCTGAACTTCCTGACGATCGTCACCGAGTTCATCGGCGTGAGCCTGGCGCTCGGCTACTTCGGCGTCAGCAGCGACGTCGCCGTGCCGATCGCCGCGGTGGCGCTCGTGGCGATTACGTCGACCGGCAGCTTTCGCAGCTGGGAGCGGTTCATGTACGTGTTCGTGGTGGCCAACTTCCTGGTGATCCCGCTGCTGGTCCTCGCTCACCCGAATGTGGGTGACGTCGTTCATCACACCTTCGTCCCGAACATCGCCGGCGGCGCCACCTCGACGGCGGTGCTGCTGATCATCGCGATCGTCGGCACCACCGTCGCGCCTTGGCAGCTGTTCTTCCAGCAGTCGAACATCATCGACAAGCGCATCACCCCGCGCTGGATCAACTACGAGCGCGCCGACACGGTCATCGGCGCGTTCGTCGTGGTGCTTGGGGCCGGTGCGCTGATCGCGGTCACCGCGTTCGCCTTCGGCGGCACCGCCGACTTCGGTCGCTTCGCAGACGCGGGCGCGGTGGCGAGCGAGCTCGGCCATCGCCTGGGGTCGGCGGCCGGCACGTTCTTCGCGATCGTCCTGCTCAACGCCTCGCTGATCGGCGCGGCGGCGGTCACGCTCGCGACGTCGTATGCGTTCGGCGACGTGTTCAGCGCCAAGCACTCGCTCAACCGTGGCCCGCTCGACGCGAAGCTCTTCTATGCCAGTTTCACCGTGATGGTGATGGCGGCTGCGGGGGTCGTGTTGATCCCGGGCGCGCCGCTTGGCCTGATCACCACCTCGGTGCAGGCGCTGGCAGGCGTGCTGCTTCCCAGCGCGACCGTGTTCCTGCTGCTGCTGTGCAACGACCGCGAGGTGCTCGGGCCCTGGTGCAACGCGCCGTGGCTGAACGCGATCGCGAGCGTGATCATCGGCGTGCTAGTTGAGCTGTCTCTGATCCTGATGGCGAGCACGCTGTTCCCGAGCGTGAACGTGACACAGCTGTTCCTCTACCTCTCGCTGGTGTTCCTGGCGGTTCTGGTCGTGATGGCCGTGTTCGTCCTGCGAAACCGGCCCGGAGCCACCATGGAGGTGGCGAAGGTCGACAAGGAGCGGCGCAGTACCTGGACGATGCCGCCGCTGGCGCTGCTCGAGCGTCCCGTTTGGTCGCCCGGCCGCAAGGCCGGCATGCTGCTGCTGCGTGGCTACCTCGTGGTGGCCGTGCTGCTACTGGTCGTCAAGACGGTCCAGCTCGGGCACTGATCGCCGTCGCGCGCACGCGCGAGGCGATCTATGTTGAGCGGCGGTGCTCCCGTTCTGGATATCGATCGCGCTGCTGTCGCTCGCGCAGGGTGTGCTGGTGGCGGTGCCCGGCGCGATCGCCGGCGGGCTGCCTGCGCGCCTGCGCAGCCGGCGCTGGGCGATCATCCCGCCGCTGTCGGTGATCGCGTTCGTGTTCATCGCGCGTGCCGCCGAACACGCGAGCGCGCAGGGCCTCACCTACCTCGCCCTCGGCGCGGTGCCCGCGCTCGCGGCGCTCGCGCTCGGCTGGCTGCTCTGGGATGCCAACTCGCCCAGTCGACGCCACGCGCTGCGGGCGCTGCTGATCCTGCCGCTGTTCGCGCTGGCGTGGGCGGATCGCGGTGGCCTGGCGGGGGAGGGGGCGGCGCTGGCGCTGTCGGCGCTCAGCTGCGTGGCGCTCGGCGTGCTACTGGCGACGGTGACACCGCCGCGCTGGCTCGCGGCGGGAATCGTGGCGATGGCGATCGCCGATACGGCGCTCGTGGTCTCCGACCTGCTGCAGCGGCCGAACAACGCGCTGAACGCCGCGCGCCCGGTGGCCGGCCTGCCACAGCTGCAGAGCGCGGTGTTCGGCTCGGCGGTGATGGGCTACGGCGACCTGTTCATCGCCGGCGTGCTCGGCGGCCTGCTCGCGGCCACGGTCGGGCGCTCGCTGCAGCTGCGCGCCGCCGCGCTGACCGCGATCCTCGCGTTCGGCTTCGACCTGCTGTTCTTCCTCGTAGACGAGCTGCCCGCCACGGTTCCCGTGGCGCTGGCGCTGGTGCTCGCGATGCTTACGCGCCAGCGGCAATCCTCCCACACGGCGCCACTTCCGCCGGATGCCCCGTGCGACCGGCCTCAAGCCCGATCGCTGGCAAGATTCGATCTGTGACCGTTCGGTGATGCCATTGACAGATTAGAATCGTGCCGTAATACTGCAGTCGCGCTGCCCGTCGGCGAGGTGAGGCCAGAGGGCATGGATCGGCGTCGGGGGCTCTCTGCCCCAAGCGACGGTACGGACGCCAATTCAAATCTACTCTGTGGGGAGAGGAGTGCGCATGAGACGCATGGGAATCACGACGCTTTGCGTCGGGCTGGCCTTGGTGATGGGGGTGGTGGGCGCGACAACCGCCTCGGCCACGTCCTACAGCGCCGCGGCGTGGGGGGGCAACAACTCCGGTCAGCTGGGCAATGAAACGACCACGAGCAGTGACGTTCCGGTGGGGGTAAGCAAACTGAGCGAAGTCACGGGTATCGCAGCTGGGGCCGGTCACGGTCTAGCCTTGTTGAAAAACGGCCACGTGATGGCGTGGGGGGAAAACTCCTTTGGGCAGCTCGGGAACGAAACGACGACGAACAGCGACGTACCGGTGGAAGTGAGCAAACTCAGCGAAGTCGTCGCCGTCTCGGCGGGCGGCGGCCACAGCCTAGCCTTGCTCAAAGACGGCCATGTCGTGGCATGGGGAGCAAACCACTCAGGGCAGCTCGGGAACGAAACGACGACGAACAGCGACGTACCGGTGGAAGTGAGTGGGCTCACCGAAGTTACGGCAATCGCAGCAGGTGGCGAACACAGTCTAGCTCTGCTCAGCGGCGGTACCGTAAAGGCGTGGGGCAATAACAGATATGGGGCGCTGGGAGACGGTACTCATTCCGGTCCGGAAAAATGCACTCGCAGCTTCAGCCCCGAGGTAGAAGCCACCGAAGAATACGGCTGCAGCCTGGTTCCTGTGACATCGACCGGCTTGAGCGAAGTCACAGCGATCTCAGCGGCTAGCGAATACAGCCTCGCTCTGCTCACTGGTGGAGCGGTGAAGTCGTGGGGCGATAATGGGGAAGGACAGCTCGGAGACGGAAGTACCACGGGTCCGGAACTATGTCCCGAAGATACAATTGGAGTCGAATTTCTCGAAGGTGAAGAAATCAAACTCATCATTCGAACGGAACACATCCCATGCGATGTAACGCCGGCCGCTGTGGCGGAATTGAGCGAAGTGACCGCCATATCGGCGGGCGCGGGTCACGCTCTCGCACTGCTGGTTGGCGGCACCGCGAAGGCCTGGGGCAGCAACGGCTCGGGACAGCTGGGCGACGGGAGCACCGTTTCGAGCGATCTCCCAGTAGCCGTTGGGGGAATAGAAGAAGTGGTTGGTGTTTCTGCCGGCTCCGGATACAGTCTCAGCTACGGAGCGCCGCTACCGCCGCCACCGGCGGCTCCTGTCGTATCAGGCGTGAGCCCAGGGTCGGGCTCGACAGCGGGCGGGACGACAGTCAAAATCACGGGTGAACACCTGACCGGAGTCACGGCAGTCAAGTTTGGCCCAACGCCGGCAGCGAAATTCGAAGTGAATTCGGGGACCATGATCACTGCGGTCTCGCCGGCGAGGAGACCTGGAACGGTGAATGTTACCGTGACCGATCCTGAAGGTACAAGCTCTGTTACGTCGGCTGACGAGTTTACATATACGCCGCCAGGGAATATCGAATTCGGAAAGTGCGTGAACGTCGGCGCGGGCAAAGGCAAATACAAAAACTCGGGCTGCAGCGAACTGCCGGCGCCGGGCAGATTCGAATGGACTCCCGGATTCACAAAAGGAGGATTCGCAAGCGCGGATGCGACGGAAACCGTTGAAAAAGTAGTCAAACCGAAGAAGATCGAATTCGACTCTGTTCACGGAGCGAAGCTCGTATGCCGGAACGAGAGCGGGAAAGGTGAATATCTGGGCGCGAAAGAGGTGGCAAACGTCGTGACCAAGTTCACGGGATGTGAATTCGCCGGTGCGAAATGCTCGTCCGTTGGCGCGGCGGAAGGGGAAATCGTGACAGACTCCCGTGAAGGTGCGCTTGGATGGATAGAAAGAGAAGGGGGCGAAGTGGGATTGGACCTAGTGCCGGCTGGCGAAGGGTCAACGTTCCTGGACGCCACGTGCGGGGCCGCGTCGGTCACGATTAGAGGCTCTGCGATCGCGGTCGCCGGGGCTGTAGACAAAATGGCGTCTAGCTTTACTCTGAAGTTCAAGCAGAAAAAAGGCAAACAGGAGCCGGAAGAGTTCGAAGGGGAAGCGACCGAGTACCTCGAAATGTCTATTTCGGGCGGTGCGTTCGAACAGGTCGGGTTGGGAGCGGACGTAACGCTGACGAGCGAAGAAGCACTGGAGATCAATACGGTGGTGTAGCGGTCACGGGATGTGCAGGAGAGCTGTACGCGGGGCCATGCGCTGGCCCCGCGTACAGGTGTGCGGCGGAGCCGAACGGACCGGGTCCGGGTGGGGTTTCGCGCGGCCCGGCCGTCAGGGGTGGCGTGAGATCCGGCGACGCGGTGGTAGCTCGCCTGCCGCCAGCGTGTCCTCGTCCACGAGTTCCGGTCGGGCGGTCAGCGCCCGCGCGGTGATCTCCACGGCATCCGGCGCGAGCACCTTGCGTTCGGAGGCCGCGCCAGCCTGCTCGATCTTGCGCACCTGCGGGATCACGCGGTGCTCGAAGGAGCCGATCGCCTCGTTGTAGGCGCCGACGGCGGAGTCGAGCTGGCGCCCGACCTTCGCGAACGGTTCGACGAAGCGCCCGAGGCGGCTGTGCAGCTCGCGTGCGGACTCGGCGATCTCGCGCGCGGACTCGGCGATCAGCTCCTGGCGCCAGCCGTAGTGCACGGCCCACAACAGGCCGATGAGCGTCGTGGGCGTGGCCATCAGCACCTGCTGCTGGACGCCGTACTCGATCAGCGCGGGGTCCTGCGCGAGAGCGGCCTGGTAGATGCCGTCGGAGGGCACGAACATCACGACGAACTCGGGCGTGGAGTCGAACTGGCGCTGGTAGCCCTTGGAGGCGAGCTTGGCGATGTGCTCGCGCGTCTGGCGCGCGTGGCGTGCGGTGTGCAGCTCGCGCTCGTCCTCGCCCGTGGCCTCGAGGGCTGACAGGTAAGCATCGAGCGGCACCTTGGAGTCGACCACCACGAGCTTGCCGCCGGGCAGGCGCACGAGCATGTCCGGGCGCAGCGTGCCCTCGCCCGTCTGGATCGTGCTCTGCTCGAGGAAGTCGCAGTGGGAGACCATCCCCGCCATCTCGACCACGTTGCGAAGCTGGATCTCGCCCCACGAGCCGCGGGTGGCCGGGCGCTTGAGCGCCGAGACGAGGTTGCCGGTCTCCTGGCGCAGCGTGCCGACCCCGTCGCCGAGGTGGCGGATCATCTGCGCGAGCTCGCCCTGGGCCTGCCTGCGCTCGCGCTCCAGGCGGCCGATCTCGCTCTCCATCCGTCCCAGCTTCTCCTGCACGGGCCCGACGAGCCCCTTGATCTCCTCGGTGCGCCTGGCCATCTCGCCGGTCGCGCGCTCCTCCTCGGCGCGGCGCGCCTCTGCGACTCGCTGCGCCAGCGACTCTCCGGTCTGTGTGAGCACGTCCACGGAGATCGCCTTCAGCTCCTCGCTCGTGCGCGCGCGGTCGCGCCGCAACAGCGCCGCGGCGCACGCGGCTCCGAGCAGCACTCCGACGACCAGTGGCAGGATGCTCATTGCTCTGAGAAGATGCCACGCGCCCCGGACGTGAGCGCTCCGTTGCGTCCTGAGAAGGGCTCCGTGCGGGCGGCCCGGGCGGCACCGGTGGCTGCCGGCACGCTCGGCGCGGGCTTGACCTGAGCGCAGTCCAGACATGACCTAAGCTCAGTCCCGGCTTGACATCTGGAGTCTTCGCGGCTACCTTGGGCATTGACTGCTCCGCAGGGAGGATCTCTGGGGGCGCTCCACAGTGAGGGAAATATCAAGAGATGGGGCTGCGAGAGATGGGGCCTGCGCTGCGGGCCTGTGCTGCGGGGACTTGTGCCACAGGCGCTGGTTCCTGCTGCCGGTCCCGCCGTCAACTAGGAGGATGACTGATGCAAGCCATGAATGGCTCAGGTGGGTTGGGCGTGCGACGTCTCTGTCGTCTGCTCGGATGCGTGGCCGCCCTGGCTGCGCTCTCGGCGATGGCGATGCCGTCGATCGCGGCCGCAAAAACACCCAAAATCAAGGAGACGTACCTCGCGCTCGGGGACTCGCTGGCGTTCGGCTACTCCCAGCAGCTGTTCAACGAAAACGAAAAAACGTTTGAGAACCCGGCCGCGTTCGAACACGGATACGCGAGCGACTACTACAACGAGATCGACGCGCGCGGCAAAATCGCGTTCGTCAACGACGGCTGCCCGGGTGAGACGACCGGGTCGCTGATCGGCGAAGGCCCGGTGCTTGCGGCGATCCACGCGATTCCCGGGCTCGCGGGAGTGACCGGCGAATCGCCGTGCGCTTACCACAAATCCGGCCTACCGCTGCACCACGAATATGTTGGAGCGAAATCGCAGCTCGAAAGCGCGATCGAAACGGTCGCTGTTGCCAAAGCTGAAGGCAAGCCGGTCAAGGCGATCACGATCGACATCGGCGCAAACGACCAGCTCCACCTCGTCGCACGGATCGAAGCGGAAGTCAAAGCCAAAATCACCGCAAGGGTGACGGCGCTGGCGGAAGCTCAGGCCACCGGCGAAGTCGCCGGCAAAGTCAAAGCAGCCGCCGAAAAAGAGGTTGAAGCGTACGTGATCGAACAGGTCATCCCGCAGGCGTTCGAGGAAAGCGGCGGGGTGCCGCCGACCTTCGAAGAAGACATCGCGAAGGACGCCGGCGAATACTCGGTGGCCCACCACGCGGAACTCACCTCGCTGCTGTTCGCGGACGAGGCTTCATACGAGGCCGCGCATGGAGCGGAACTCGAGGCCGAAGGTCTCAAACTCGGTGAGGAAGACGCCGCCAAATACGTTGCGGAACACGGTGCGGAACTGGCGGCGGAAGGCAAAAAAATGGCGGTCGAACTGATCGCTGCCGGCGCTCCGGAACTCGACAAAGAGATCATCACGAACGTGACGGGTATCTTCGCCGCGCTGCGTGGGGCGGGATATGGCGGCAAGCTCATCTTCGAGGGCACCTACAACGCCTACGGCAACGACTACGGAACGGGCGAACAGCTGCCGGGCTCGAACCTGTTGGTGAAAGCGCTGAACGGAGCCGAGAAGGCGACCTTCAAAAAGGCACCGCTGAAGGCGTGCTACGTCGACGCTCAGACGCTGTTCAACACCGAAATGGAGCCGTCGGAAACCGAACACATGGAGCAGTGGACCAACATGGCCAACTTCACCACGTTCGAAGGGAAAGCCAACGGTCCGGACATTCACGCGACACCGCTCGGCTACGAAAAGATGGCCGAACAGATCAAATCGACCTGCAGCTTCTAAGCAAGAGACAAGCCTCTCCTAACGGAGGCTGAAAGCGAAACCGGGGCGCCCGGCCTACTCGGCCGGGCGCCCCCTTTGCTTCTCATAGCGACGCGCCGCCTCTTCGAGCACCCCCAGCATCGCCGGCGCCGCGGGCACGAGGCGCGCGCCCGCGGGCGCGGCGGCGATCACCTGGCGCACGGGCGGCGTGGGGGAGAGCGCGCGGATGGCGATCTCATCGCGGACCACCGACAGCGCGA
>JBEKGK010000125.1:0-11223 GCA_050012835.1 Solirubrobacteraceae bacterium
GCCGGCGCCGCCGCTGGCCCTGCCGCTGATCGCGGATGTCGCGAGCGCCTTCTACATCCACCTCGACGTCGCCGACCGTCCGGGCGTGCTGGCCTCGGTGACCCAGGTCCTCGGGGAATACGGCGTATCGATCAAGTCGGTGCTGCAGCGGGGCATGGGCGAGCACGCCCGCCTCGTGATGGTCACCCATCCGGTGCTTGAATCGAGGTTGCGCAGTGCCGTCGAGCGGATCGGCGGCTTCGAGTTCATGCGCTCGGCACCCCGAACCATCCGCGTGATCGAAGAGGAGTTCATATGACCGAAGCCGCCAAAGCTCCGAGCCGCCATCTGGGCTCCGTCGAAGGGGCAGCCTTCTCGGGCACCCACGTGCCCCTGATCGAGCGCTACCACGAGCGCCTCCCGTTCGAGCCCGGCGATCCGCTCGTGACCCTCCAGGAGGGTTCGACGCCGCTGCTGCGCGCACCGGTCCTCTCCGAGCTCGTCGGCGCGACCGTCCGCCTCAAGCTCGAGGGCGCCAACCCGACGGGCTCATTCAAGGACCGCGGAATGACCTGCGCCGTCTCGGCCGCCGTCCGCGACGGCGCCAAGGCCGTGATCTGCGCCTCGACGGGCAACACCGCCGCGAGCGCCGCCGCATATGCGGCGCGCGCCGGCATCACGTGCGCGGTGATCGTGCCCGAGGGAAAGATCGCCCAGGGCAAGATGGCCCAGACGCTCGTGCACGGTGCGCGCGTGATCTCGCTGAAGGGCAACTTCGACCAGGCGCTGACGCTCGTGCGCGAGCTCACCGACACACATCCGATCGTGCTCGTGAACTCCGTCAACGAGTTTCGCATCGAAGGCCAGAAGACCGCCGCGTTCGAGATTCACGAGGGACTCGAAGGAGGACTCGAAGCGCTGTACATCCCGGTGGGCAACGCCGGCAACATCACCTCCTACTGGCGCGGCTTTCAGGAGATGGGCGCCGCGCCGAAGCTGTTCGGCTTCCAGGCCGAGGGCGCCGCGCCGCTGGTGCTCGGGCACCCGGTCGAGCACCCGGAAACGGTCGCGAGCGCGATCCGCATCGGCAATCCTGTGCGCTGGGAGGATGCGATGGCCGCGGCGACGGACTCGCGCGGCGCGATCCGCGTGGTCAGCGACGCGGAGATCCTCCGCGCCTACCGGCTGCTGGCCTCCAGGGAAGGGATGTTCTGCGAGCCCGCCTCAGCCGCGTCCGTCGCGGGCCTGCTCAAGTACGGGGCGCAAGGCGCCGAGCAGGTTGCCTGCGTCCTCACCGGGCGCGGCCTGAAGGACCCCGAGACGGCGATCGCCAACAACGACGGCAGGGTGATCTCCTGCGCTGCCGAGACGGCGGCGATCGAGGAAGCGGTGCTGGGAGACGGGGCGTGAGGCCCGTCGGTCACGGCCGCCCGGATGGCGGCCCGTGAACCAGCAGAGCCGCCGGGAGGGCGGCTCGGGCTACTGTCGTAGGCGGGTCGTGCGCGTGCCGGCGTCCTCGGCCAACCTCGGGCCAGGGTTCGACTGCATGGCCGCCGCGCTGTCGCTCGCGCTGGAGGTCGAGGTGGAGGAGACGGGCGAGTTCGCGGTCGAGACGGACCTGCCGGTGAGCAAGGGGCGGGAGAACCTGTGCGTGCGGGCGTTCGAGCGGCTGCATCCCGCTGACGGCTTCACGTTCAGGATCAAATCGGAGATCCCGCTGGCGGGTGGTCTGGGATCGAGCGCGGCGGCGATCGTCGCCGGGCTGATGGCCGCGGACCACCTGTTCGAGCTCGACGCCGATCTGCTGGCGCTGGCGACCGAGATCGAGGGGCACCCCGACAATGTCGCCGCGTCGCTGTACGGCGGCTTCGTCGTCTGCGCCGATGGCCGCGCGGCGCGCTTTGACCCGCCGACGGGCCTGGAGGCGCTTGCGGTCGTCCCCGAGCAGGCGGTGCGCACGCGCGCCGCGCGCGCGGCGCTGCCGGCGCAGGTGCCGATGGCGGACGCCGTCTTCAACGTCGCGCACGCGGCCCTGCTGACGCTCGGACTCGCCAGTGCGGACTGGGACCTGCTCGCGCGCGGCCTGCACGACCGGCTGCATCAACGCCAGCGCGCGAGCCTGTTCCCGCGCTCGTTCGAGCTGGCGTGCAGCGCACCCGAGCTGGGAGCGCTGGGGGCGAGCATCTCGGGCGCCGGCCCGACCGTGCTGGTGTGGTGCTTCTACGAGCAGACCGGCGCCGTCGCCGAGGCGCTCGCCCCGCTGATCGACGGCTGGGCGAACCTGCTGCGCGTGTCCTTCGAGCTGCAGGGAGCCTACGTGGGCGCGCTCTGAGCGAGCTGCGCGAGGCGCTCGCTGGCTCCGTTCAGACCGTCCAGGCGCTCGAGCACCTCCGCGGCGAGCGCGAGGTAGTCGGCGCCGAGGTCGGGCCGGTGATCGAGGATCGAGCGCGCTCGCTCGGCCGACTCCGCGTAGGCGATCGACGTGCGGATCACCGAGTCGAACACCTGATCGCCGAAGCGCTCCTTCAGCGAGACGAGCGCCTCGCGCGAGTGCACCGTGCGCATGTCCGCGAGGTTGAGCAGCACGCCGAGCAGCGCCAGCTGCGGGTTGAGGCTGTCGCGCGCCAGCTCCACGACCTCGATCGCCTGCTCGACCCCCTGCAGCGCGAAGTACTGAGCCTCCGCTGTGATTAGCGCGCGATCGGCGGCCACGAGCGCGTTGACCGTGAGCAGCCCCAGCGAGGGCGGGCAGTCGATCAGGATCACCTCGTAGTCCTCGGCTGCCGCGGCCAGCGCCCGCTTGAGCGTCAGCTCGCGACCCATCTTGCCGCCGAGCATCAGCTCCGCCTCCGCGAGGCTCAGGTTGGCGGGGATGATGTCCTGGTGGATCGCCTCGACCGCCTGCGAGCGTCCGGCGAGCACGTCGGCGATCGTCGGCTCGACGTCGGTGGGCAGGTCGAAGTAGTCCGACAGATTCCCCTGAGGGTCGAGATCGACCGCCAGCGTGCGCACCCCACTGCGCCGCAGAACATCCGTCAGCGTGCGCACCGTGGTCGTCTTCCCGGTGCCTCCCTTCTGCGAGAGCACGGCGATCGTGTAAGCCATCGTTGCAGCGATACTACGCGCCGACGCGCGCTAGGGTGCGGCCGTCATCGGCGTGCGCGTGCGGCGCTTCAGCCGATCGTGTGCAGCGAGGTCTGCTCGGCGTCCGCATCGAGCGCGTCCGGGTCCGCCGGGATGCTCACGAACGCGAGGCGGTAGCGCCCCACGATGATCTCGTCGCCGTCCTGCAGCGCCTTGCCGTCGACACGCGCGCCGTTGACGAACACGCCGTTGAGGCTGCGGTCGTCGAGCAGGCGCACGCCGTCTGGATGGCGCACGATCAGCGCGTGGCGGCGGGACACAGTCGGGTCGTCGAAGCGTATGTCCGCGGCGAGGCTGCGACCGACGCGGGTCCACTCGCGCGTGAGCGCGACCGTCCGCTGCTCGCCGTTCTCCTCGTAGCAGAGGTACTCGCCAGGCTGCTCGATCATCTCCCTCGCCTTGGCCAGGTGCGCGGCGCGATCGGGCGCCGGCGGCACCAGCAGCGTCGCTTCGTCGCTCTCGACGCCGCTCGCGCCGGGTCCTGCGGCGATGCGCTCGGTGCTGAACAGCGAGGCGCGCACGAAATCCCGGCCTCCGCAGCCCGGGCAGTCGGCGAGTTTCTCCGACCCGTTGAGCGTCAGCGTGTAGCCGCAGTGGGTGCAGCGAAACGAGCCGGCTCCCACGAACGTTCCCGAAGTAAGTGAATCCATGCTGTGCTCCTCCCTCTGAGTCGCTGCTACCGGAGTTGCTCCCGGGTGTCGCTGCCGGGGGGGCGATCCTGCGGGTCGGGGGAAACTTGTGGCGATCATAACAAGAGTGTCAAGCCTGGTCGGAGTTCTGAATAATCGTATCGCAGAGGGGAAATCGCCGGCCGATCGAGCGCTGCCGCTTGCCTGGCAACACGCTTCCTGCGGTGAGCGCAAGCGGGTCCGCTGCGGGCGCCACGGCGCCGGCGGGACGTGCGTCTCACCGGCAGGAGCCGGCGGGCAGGCAGCGAAACCAGAGACCGTCATGGCCTCGCCGTCAACCCACGTTGAGCAACTCGAGCTCGTGCTGCTGCGCCGCGGGCTCGGCGCGCTGGAGGCCGACCGTCACCGCTGCACCGACTGCGGGCGCACGCCGTTGACCGGCGAGCACGTCCACCTCTACGCCGGGCGCCAGCACCGGATCGTCTGCGAGCTGTGCCGTCCGCGCCAGCGCGAGGCTCCCGTGGCGAGCGAGATCGTCAGGCACTGCGAGCACGGGCACGCCGTGCGCCTCACCGCCCGCGCGGCCTAGCGCGCCTCTGTCATAGACTTCCGGCTCGCCATGGACCCGGTGACCGTCTCGATAGTCGTTTCCGCACCGCGCGAGCAGGTGTTCGACTACCTGCAGGACATCGCCAACCACCCGGAGTTCACCGACCACTACCTGGTCGACTGGCACCTGACGAGGATCGACTCCGTCGGCGCGGGCGCGGGCGCGCGCTTTCGCGTGAAGGCTCCCGGCAACCGCTTCAGCTGGGGAGACGTGACGTTCGCCGAGGTCCAGCGCCCCCACCGAATCGTCGAGATCGGCCGCACCGGCAAGAACAACCGCATCCGCACGCTCGGCGTCTACGACCTCGCGCCCGCGGCCGCCGGGTCCACGCGCGTGCAGTTCACGCTCGAGACCGTGCCCGTCACGCTGTCCGATCGGCTGATGGAGGGACTCGGCGCGCGCTCCTGGCTGCGGCGCAAGAACCGGCGCGCGATGCACCGGCTGCGGGGGATCCTCGAGCGGGGCGAGGGCCGCGGCCATCGCGTCACGGTCGCCGGCGGATAGACTGCCGCGTCGCATGTTCAGCCGCCTGCGCAAGCTCCCGCTCGTCCTGCCCGCGCTGCTCGCCGTGCTCGCCCTGAGCGCGTGCGGCGACTCCCACACGAACGTCACCACGGGCACCTACGCGGGCGAGTCCGGCCAGAATGCGCCGTACCTGAACGTCGGCCCCCTGATCTACGAGGTCCAGCTCTCGCGCGAGCTGAACCCCGCCAACAGCGAAGACGCCACCTACCTGCAGGGGCTGACCCCGGCCCAGCGCAAGCTCGAACCCGGACAGGAGTGGTTCGCGGTCTTCATGCAGGTCTACAACAACACCTCCAGCGCATTGCAGGCGGCGAGCAGTGTGACGGTCACCGACACCCAGGAAAACAGCTACACGCCGATCGAACCCGGCGAAATCAACCAGTTCGCCTACCGCGCCGGGCTGGTCCCCGCCAAAGGGCAGCTCCCGGCGCCGGGCACGATCGCCGACGACGACCCGGCCCAGGGGCAGGTGCTGCTCTACAAGATCCAGATCGTCTCGCTCGACAACCGGCCGCTGGAGCTGAAGATCGTCGACCCGGAAAACCCCGCGGAATCGGCCTCCGCCGAGCTCGACGTATAGAGCGCCCGCCGGGGCGGTCAGTGTTCGGCCTGTAGTCCCGCTTCGAGCACTTCGCGCGCGACCGGCGCGGCGGTGGCGCCGCCGGCGCCGTCTTTGACGAGCAGCACGCACACGACGATGCGCGGATGCAGCGCCGGCGCGAACGCGGCGAACCACGCGTCGGTGTTGGCGGCTTCGCTTTCGGCGCCGCCGCTCTGGCAGCCTTCCTTGCCCGCTTCTCGCGCTTCGCTGGAGCTCGCTTCCGAGGCCGAGGTGGTGGTGCAGGCGGTCTTGAGTTCGGCGGTGCCGGTCTTGCCGGCGACCGTCACCCCGGGGATCGCGGCCGACGTGCCGGTGCCCTCGCGCACGACGGCGATCATCAGATGCCGCACGTTGCGGGCCACGGATGCGCTCATGACACGCACGGCCTGCTGGGGTTGACCGGGCAGGAACGTCGGCCGGGGCCGGCGTCCGCCGTCGGCGATCGTCGCGGCCACCGTCGCCATCTCCAGCGGGCTGGCGAGGACCTCGCCCTGCCCGATCGCGGTCGAGCCGACGTCGAGTTCCCCCTGGATCTCGCTGGCGGGCGGCAGCGTGCTCTCGGCCGCGCCGGCGATCCCCGGTTCGTGGTTGAAGCCGAACCGTTCGGCTGTCGCAACCAGGCGCTCAGCGCCGAGCTTGACTCCCAGCGGCGAGAACACGGAGTTGCACGACACCGCGAACGCCAGTTCGAGGGAGCCGCCGCATTCCTCGCCGTTGGCGTTGTTCAGCTTGACGCCGTCGAGCGTGGCGAACGTCGCATACGGGAAGACCGTGTGCTCGGTGGCGATCTTCGCCGCCAGCACGCCGGTGGTGGTGATCATCTTGAAGGTCGAGCCGGGCGGCTGCAGGCCGTCGAGCCCGAGGCCCGCGACGGCCAGGATCTGGCCGGTCGACGGCTGCATCGCGATGATCCCTCCGAGCTGGCCGCCGAGCGCGGTCACCGCCGCGCGCTGCAGCACGGGGGAGACGGTGGTGCGAACGGGCGGTGCCGGGTGCGGCTTGGCGTATGCGAGCGGGCGCGCTCCGGCGAGCAGCTCGCCACCGGGGGCGCCCCGCAGGCGACTGTCGAGCGCGAGCTCGAGGCCGCTGAGGCCCACGATCGCCTGCGCCGGCACGCCCTGTTCTTCCAGCGCCTGGCGGCGCGCGGGGGGAACCGGCCCGACGGTGCCGAGCACGGTGTCCGCGACGGCGCCCAGCGGGGAGTTGCGGGTCGTTTCCGCGGGCGCGCCGGCGACGGCGCCCGGCGCGGCTTCGGCCAGCAGGCTGCCGTCGCGCGCCAGCAGCGGCGCGCGCTGCGGCAGCGAGGTGCTGCGGCTGAGCCGCTCGCCCGGACGCAGACCAGGGAACGCGAGCGAGCGCGACCACACGATGCTGGGACCACCGGGGCCTTCGTCGATCGGCAGGGTGAAGGCCAGCGAGAGCGCCCCGAACAGGCGGGTGTCGACCCGCACGGGCACCGTCACGCCGCCACCCAGTGCCGCGCGCGCCCTACCGAGGACCTTCACGCGTGTCGCCGTCGCCGTGGTGAGCGCTTCCCGGTAGTCGCTCGCGAATTCGCTCACCGACGTGGAACGCCGCGAGGAGCCGGCGACGTCGGAGTACATGCTCGTGTACTCGCGGCGCGTCCACGCGGTCACGAACTGATCCGCGAGCGCGTAGCCCGGAGGTGCGCTGTGGCGCGCGCCGATGATCGCGCCAGCCGCGAAGGCCACCGCGGCCAGCACGAGGACGGGGCGCGCGCGTCGCATGCGCTGGTTGCGGCTTTCAGTCACAGAGCTTGTAGAACATGACAGGTGACTCAGCTGGACTGGCTAATAGTCGCGTTTGCGTCGATCCTTGCGCTCTTCGGCTTCCGGCAGGGCTTCATCGTGGGCGTGCTGTCGTTCGGCGGGTTCGCGCTCGGCGCGTTCCTCGGCACGCGGCTGGCTCCGCTCGTGCTTCCGCAGGGCTCCGCCTCGCCATACGCGCCCGCGTTCGGGCTGCTCGGCGCGTTGCTCGGCGGCGCGATCCTCGCCAGCGGCCTGGAGGGGGTCGGCTTCAGGCTGCGCCGCGTGCTGATCATCCCCGGCATGGGCACGCTCGACGGGTTGCTCGGCGCGCTGCTCGGCGCGGTGCTGGCGCTGGCGATCGTGTGGATCGTCGCTGCGGTCGCCGGGCAGACGCCCGGGCAGAGCCAGCTGCAGGCCGACATCCAGCGATCGGTGATCCTGCGCAGGCTCAACGAGGTGCTCCCTCCGTCCGGGCCGGTCCTGAACGCGCTGGCGCGACTGGATCCGATCCCCTCGATCAGCGGTCCCTCGCCGAACGTAGCCGCGCCGGCGCCCGCGATCGCCCACGCCGCGGGCGTGGAGAGCGCCTCACGCAGCGTCGTGCGGGTGGACGGCACCGCCTGCGGGCTCGCGATCGAGGGCTCGGGGTGGGTGGTCGAGCCCGGCGTGGTGGTGACCAATGCGCACGTCGTGGCCGGCGAGACCGACACCACCGTCGAGGTGGGTGGCAACTCGCCCGGCCTGCCCGCAGAGCCGATCGCGTTCGAACCGCAGCACGACATCGCCGTGCTGCGCGTGCCCGAACTCGACCTGCCGGCGCTGAGCTTTGCGTCGAGCGCCGCGTCGGGTACGTCCGGGGCGATCCTCGGCTACCCCGAGAACGGGCCGTTCGACGTGCAGCCGGGAAGGATCGGGCTCACGCAGACCGTGATCACTCAGAACGCCTACGGCCAGGGACCGGTCTCGCGGCTGCTCACGCCGCTGCGCGGGCTGGTGCGCCCCGGCAACTCGGGCGGCCCGCTGGTCAACGTCGATGGGCAGGTCCTGACGACGGTCTTCGCCGCGACCGTCGACAGCAAGGTGCGCGGAGGCTACGGGGTGGCCAACGAAACCGTGGCGGGCGTGCTGCGCGAAGCCAACGCGCACGAGCGCGAAGGCAGCCAGGTGGGCACCGGGCCGTGCACCAGCGGATGAGCTCGTGGCCGGCCGGCGGCGAGTGAACACGAGCGTCTCCTCGTCGCGCCTGAGTGCCGGCGAACCTCCGCTGCTCGAGCGCCCGCTACGCTGACCGCCATGTCCAAGACGCTCCTGGTCGCCGAGAAGCCCTCCGTGGGACAGGACCTGGCGCGCGTGCTGCCGGGCCCGTTCAAGAAGCAGGAGGGGTTCCTCGAGGGGCCCGACCACGTGGTCACGTGGGCCGTCGGGCATCTCGTCCAGCTGGCCGAACCGGAAGCCTACGACGCGAAATACAAGAGCTGGCGCATGGCCGACCTGCCGATCGTTCCCGAGCGCTTCAAACTCGAGGTGCGCGACGAGCGCTCGCGCAAGCAGATGTCGGTGGTCACCAAACAGCTCGGCCGCGAGGACGTCGAGGAGGTGGTCAACGCGTGCGATGCCGGTCGCGAGGGCGAGCTGATCTTCGCGTACCTGTTCGAGAAGGCCAAAGGCAAGAAGCCGGTCAAACGGCTGTGGCTGAACTCGATGACGAGCGCCGCGATGAAGAGCGCGCTTGGGTCGCTGCGGCCCGCGCAGGAGTTCGAGCGCCTGGAGCAGGCGGCGCGCTCGCGCTCGGAGGCTGACTGGATCGTCGGCATGAACGCCACGCGCGCGGCGACGATCAGGCTGCGCAGCTCCTTCGACGGAGCCGTGTCGCTCGGGCGCGTGCAGACGCCGACGCTCGCGATCGTGGCCCGCCGCGAGGAGGAGATCAGGGCGTTCAAGCCCGAGCCGTACTGGCTGGTGGACGCGACCTTCGTTGCCGGGCCACTCGATGGCGAGGTGGCGGGGGAGCGCACGTACATCGGCAACTTCCAGGCTCCCGCGGGCAGCCCCGGAAACACGAAGGGCCCGCGGATCGGGACCGAGGCGGAGGCGCTGGCGATCGTGGCCGCCTGCGAGGGCAGGCCGGGAACGATCACGAAGCTCGAGAAGAAGGAGCAGAGCGAGAAAGCGCCGATGCTGTACGACCTGACGACGCTGCAGCGCGAGGCGAACAACCGCTTTGGCTTCACCGCCAAACGCACGCTCGCGGCCGCGCAGCGGCTGTACGAGGAGCACAAGGCGCTCACCTACCCGCGCACGAACTCGCGCTACCTGACGACCGACATGGTCGAGGAGATCAAGCCGATCGCCGAGCTGGTGGGCGCGCACAAGGAGTACAGCAAAGGCGCCGAGTACGTGGTCGGCCTGGACGTGCTGCCGCTGGCGCGCGTGGTCAACGACGAGAAGGTCACCGACCACCACGCGATCATCCCCACGCGCTCCGAGCACAACCTCGAGAAAATGGGCTCCGACGACAGGCGCATCTACGACATGGCGGTCCGGCGCTTCCTGGCGGTGTTCCACCCGGAGGCGGTGTTCGAGAACACGCGCGTGGAGACGACCGTCGCCGTCGCCGACGGCGGCGAGGGTCCCGCGGGCCACGTGTTCCGCACCCGCGGCAAGCTGCTGATCGTGCCCGGCTGGCGCGGCGTCTACGACGAGATCTCCGCGGACGCGAAGGCCGCCGAAGCCGAGGCGCGCGGCGACGAGGAGGAGGAGACCGAACAGCAGCTTCCCCGCCTGCTCGCCGACGAGCAGGTGCAGACACGCGAGATCCGCAGCGCGCGCAAGGAAACCAAACCGCCGCGCCGCTACAGCGACGCGTCGCTGCTCGGGGCGATGGAGACCGCCGGCAAGCTGGTGGACGACGACGAGTTGCGCGAGGCGATGAAGGACTCGGGGATCGGCACGCCGGCCACGCGCGCGGCGATCATCGAGCGGCTGATCACGGTCGGCTACCTCGAGCGCGACGGGCGTGCGCTGGTGGCGACCGAGAAGGGGCTGAACGTGATCCGGCTGCTCAACGAGCACGCGCTCACCTCGCCGGGGCTGACGGGCAGCTGGGAGCAACGGCTGGGCAAGATCGAGCGCGGCGAGGACTCGCGCAAGCAGTTCATGAGCGACATCGCCGGCTTCGCGCAGGAGACCGTCAAGGAGCTCGATGAGACGCTCAAAGACGTGCGCATACCGCGCGCCAAGCTCGGCCCGTGCCCGGTGTGCGGTCACGAGATCGTGGAGAACCGCAAGGGTTACTCGTGCTGGGCGCGCGAGGACCCAGGCTGCGGCTTTGTCATCTGGAAGGCCAAAGCGGGCAAGACGCTTCCCCTGGCGATCGCCCGCGAGCTGATCAAGAAGGGCTACACCGAGCAGGCGGTGACGGGTTTTCGCGGGCGCAGCGGGCGCAGCTTCCGCGCGCACCTCGCGCTCAGCCAGACCGACGAGGGCAAATGGCGCGTGGAGTTCGACGAGCTGTGGGCCAAGGAGGGCGCCAAGCCTCCGGAGGGCGAGGCAGGGGCCGAGGCACAGGCCGAGACGGCGAGCGAGACGGTCGAGGCCCGCAGCGCTGCGTAGCGTCGGGCGCTCGCGCCAGGATGGGCGGGCATGTCGATCACGCTGATCAGCGGCCCCGCAAACGCGGGCAAGGCCGAGGTGGTGATGGATGCCGTGCGCCGGCACGTGGCTCACGGCGAGGAGCCGTTGCTGGTCGTGCCCACGCGCGCGGATGCCGAGCACTACCTGCGCGAGCTGGCCGGCGCGGGGGCGGCGATGGGCGTGCGCGTGGAGCGCTTCGAGGGCCTGATCGGCGAGGCGGTGCGCCGTGCTGGGGTCGGCGAGGCGGTGCTCGGCGCGGTGGCGCGCGAGCGCGTGCTGGCGGCGATCGCCGCGCGTGCGGACGGGCGGGAGGGGACCTCTAGGACACCCGGG
>JBEKGK010000126.1:0-11054 GCA_050012835.1 Solirubrobacteraceae bacterium
TCGCTCGGTGGCGCCGGGTCCTGCAGGCTGGAGAGGAAGCTCCTGATGTGGGCGCAGCAGTGGGTGCGCACGTCGGCGAGGACTCGTTGCGCATCGCCTGCGTCCGCGTATGCCTTGACTCCGTGACCGATCGCCTCCACGATCCGCGAGGCGATTCGCTCCTGATCGTCGAGCAGCAACCGCGCGATCTGGCGCGCGACGTCGGCATCTTCGGCCTGGCTCGCCGTCATGGCCCGATCGCCGGTTCAGTGGCGCAGGAGGGCGCTGCGTCGAATGGTGCCGGTCTGAGCACTTGTGCAGGGTACACAGGCAAGGGTGGTGGTTCTTGGGCAGGGTATCTGTTGACCCGCATGTCGATCTGGCCCTATGATGCGAACGTTTCACAGGGAGTGCTGGCTGCGAATCGCCCGTTGAGGGACCTTGGAGCAGCCGGAGGGATTGGGACACCAAACGAAGAGGGGATCAGATGCTGAAGGTCAAGGCGATTATGTTCGCCGCGATGGTCGCTGCGCTGATGGCTGTCGTGGCGCCGGCGACGGCGAGCGCGAAGTACTCGGTTCCGTATGGCGGCACCGCGCTGGGTGATGCTGTCTGGAATGAGACGTGGGAACCGGAATCGGTGCAGGGCGCCAACAACAACTGCAAACCGAGCTCGGCGCATCCGTATCCGGTGGTGCTCGTGCACGCGACGCTTGCGGACGAGGGATCAAACTGGGTAACGCTCGCGCCGCTGCTCGCCAACGAAGGCTACTGCGTGTACGCCTTCAACTACGGCGCCACGTTGGCTTCGCTGGAACTGTGGCCTTTCATCGGGCCTCGCATCGACGGGCTCGGCCACATCGAAAAGTCAGCTGAAGAACTCTCGTCGTTCGTGAACAGCGTGCTGTCCAAGACCAAAGCGTCGAAGGTCGACCTGGTCGGCCACTCCCAGGGCGGGATGATGCCCAACTACTACATCAAGAATCTCGGCGGAGCCTCCAAGGTGAACGAGCTGATCGGGCTCGCCCCGAGCAACCACGGCACGACGCTCAGCGGGCTGACGAAGCTCGTCGAAGTGTTCCCGTTTGCGGATGAACTAATCTCGGGCCTGCTCGAATTCCTCGGTGCGCCGGCGTTGCCGGAACAGCAGGTGGGCTCCGCGTTCATAAAGAAGCTGTTTGGCTCCGGGGAACCGGTTGTGTCCGGTGTGCGTTACGTGGTGATAGAGACCAAGCATGACGAGGTCGTCACGCCGTACACCAACGCGTTCCTGACCGGGTCGAACGTCGTCAACATCACCATCCAGAATCAGTGTCCGGAAGACCCGGTCGCGCATATCGGCATGTTCGACGACTCACCTTCGCTGCAGAACGTGCTCAACCAGCTCAGCTCGAGCCCGAGCGAATCGTTCAAAGCGACCTGCAGCAACTACGGCCAAGGCATCTAGCAGCCGGCAGCCAGCCACTGCCTGAAACAGGTCCCGGTCCGCGATGAGCGGGCCGGGACCACGGCTGTTCTCATCGCCCGAGGTCGATCCGAGCTTGTAGTCTCCGGTCACCGATGGTGGGCGAGCTTCCCGAGCTGCCGGGCGTGCGACACGAGTACGTGGATGCCGGTGGGTTGCGCACGCACGTCGCGCTGGCCGGCCCGGCCGACGCTCCGCCCGTCATTCTTGTCCATGGCTGGCCCCAGAGCTGGTGGACTTGGCGCCACGTCATCCCTGCGCTGGCCGAGCGGTTCAGGGTGATCGCTCCCGATCTGCGGGGCCACGGTTGGAGCGAGGCGCCCGAGACCGGCTACGAGAAGGAGCAGCTCGCGTCGGACATGCTCGCCGTGCTCGACGCCCTCGCGATCGAGCGAGCGACGTGGATTGGTCATGACTGGGGCGGGTGGGCGGGCTTTCTCGCGGCGCTGCGTGCGCCCGAGCGCATCGAGCGGATGCTCGCGCTGTGCATCCCGCACCCTTGGATCAAGCCCGATGTGCGCCGGTTCGCGGTGCTGCTCAGCTACCAGGGGCCGATCAGCCTTCCGATCGTCGGCCCACGCGTGGCCGAGCCGATGGTGCGCGCGATCCTGCAGGTCGGGCGGGGCGGCGACCGGCTCGAGCCGGGGGACGTAGCGCTCTTCGCCGACCACATCCCGCCTGCTGTGACGGTCGCCATGTACCGGACCTTCCTGACCCGTGAGATCGTGCCGCTCGCAAGAGGCCGCTACGCAGGCGCTGCGCTCGAGGTGCCAACCACGCTGCTCCTTGGCCGGGCGGACGCTGTGACCAGGGGAACGGCCTCCGGACCGGTCGAGGGCCAGCCGCAGCTGCACGTCGAGGTGCTCGACGGCGTGGCCCACTGGGTGCCAGAGCAGCGTCCACGGGCCGTCATCGACTGGGCCCTCGCGATTGATTCCACGGCCACGGCGGTGTTCACAGGACGCTGGAGTCGGGCTGGCCTGCGGCGGTCCAGCTGAGCGTCCTGCCGGCGAGCCGCAGCGAGGCGGTGGGATGACACCCTGCGCGACCAGGCGCGGCTTGCACGCGAGCCCCCTGCGCAGGGGCGTAGCCAGGCAGCCGTACAGAGCTCCCGGCGATGAAGCTTCTGCTTCCGCCGTTTCCAGCCATGCGACGGCCCCGTCGCCAGAGATCAGCACCGGGGACAGCGGTGCTTCGTCCACGCCCTCGACCACACCGACGTCACGGACTCTGCCCTCCCGCCGCTGGCGACATCGACGACGATCAGCGACTCGCTCGCGGAGGGACATTCCGTCGCGGCGTCCTGCGAGTACTTGCCGCACTCGGAGGAGGCGCTGGCGCCGCTCGTCTACGTGATGACAAGCCAGTTGCCCTGAGCCTGAAGGTCGGACAGCTCGTCTTCTGGAGGGCCATACTCCTCATTGGGCTCTTCGCTGCCAACCTCGACGAAGCGGCTGGTTCTGCGACTGCACGCCAGATAGAGGTTGGTTTCGTGCGCGACCTTTGCGGAGTCCGGCTCGTGCACGTAGTAGACGACCATCGCGCGCGTGAGCTTGACCATGTGCGTACCCCGAGACCTGGGCACGACGCAGAGCCCGGCTGCCTGCGCCGGCGCAGCCCATCCGGCGAGAGGGAGCGTGCCCGCAAGCACGCCTGCCGCCGATGCGCACATCGCGCGCACACCCGGTCCCCAGGACATCAGCTGACTGGACAGGCAAGAAGCCCGGGCAGGTCGGGGGTCGTGCACTCCTCAGACGTCAGCTTGCCCGCTCTACGCAAAGTGGCAGGCGTTCAGGTTGCAAGCGTGCCGCACGACTCAGCGCAGCAATGCGGGCAGGTTCGCGGCGCTCGTCGTGCTCGGCCGGCCGCGCGCTGGGCGCGAGAGCGCCGCCGCGGCGAGCACCCCGCCGATCCCGCCGAAGAGGTGCGCCTCCCAGGAGATCCCGGTGTGCGGAATGAGGTCGGAGATGAGCGCACCGCCGAAGATGAGCAGGACGATGACTCCGAGTACGATCTCGACTGTCCGGCGATTGAACAGTCCGCGGCTGATGAGGTAGGCCGCGTAGCCGAAGACGACGCCGCTCGCGCCGACCGTCACGGTTCCGCCGGGTGCGGTGAGCCAGGTCCCGGCTCCACTTACGAGCGCCACGATCAGGCTCACAAGGAGCAGGCGTCCCGCCCCGGCGAGTGCGATCGCGAAGCCGAGGACGACAAACGGAACCGTGTTCGCAAGCAGGTGCGAGAAGCTCGCGTGCAGGAACGGCGCAAAGACGATGCCGTCGAGGTGCGAGAGGCTTCGCGGCACGATCCCGTCGCGGTCGAGTCGGTAGCCGTCGAGCGCGTTGACGAGCTCGACGGCCCACATGATCGCGACGAGTGCACCGAGCGCCCGCAGGCCGTCGAGCTGCGCTACGTAGCGCTCGCGAGCTCGATCCTTCACATGCGAAGCATGGCAGTTTCGCACCGTGGTCACGGCTCGCCGCCGCACGCGTGGCGGTCAACCGCGTTTCCGATCGCGACGCTGGTAGCGTTGTCATATGGTCCTCTCGACGATGAACGACCCTCCGGGCTATGAGATCGAGGAGGTCTTCGGCGAGGTGTTCGGGCTCGCGGTCAGCTCGCGCAACCTCGGGTCCCAGATCGGAACCGCGGTCAGCGCGCGAAAGGTCTGAGAGCGCGCACCGGCGTGATGGACGCTGACCACGAGGATTGGCTGCTGAGGTTCCTCTACGAGTTCGCGTCGATGTCCGAGGTGGAGCGCGACGCCGCGATCGACGCGCTCTCGCCGGCGGACCGGGATGCGCTCGTCGCGCTCGCAGAGGCTCGGGCAGCGACCGCTGAGGCGGACCTGATCGAGATCCTCGACGCTGGCCAGGGCGGGCTCGAAAAGCTCTACGAGCTGATACAGCCCGCCGACCTGTTCGCGGTGATCAACCTCGCCGTCAGGGAGCACCCGAATATCGTTGTCGAGGCTCTGTTCGCCGCTGTGGTCCTGCATCGGGGATGGGATCAGGAGGAGCCAGCCGCGATCGTGGCGCTGCGCGAAGGGTGGCATTGGCGTGTGCATGAACAGATCGGGGCAGCAGAGCGCGACGGTGACCGTTGAAGCTACCTTGACATCGGGCCGTGCTTTTGGAATTGTTGCCGCATGCGGGCAGATGGTGTCTTCTCTGGCGGGGGGATCAAGGGGCTGGCGTTCGCCGGCGCGCTGCAGGCCGCGGCCGAAGCGGGGTACGACGAATGGGACAAGCTCGCGGGCACGTCCGCGGGAGCGATCACGGCGATGGCTCTCGCCGTCGGCTACGACGCCCAAACCCTGCGCGAACAGCTCGACAACTTCGACTTCAGCAAGATCGCTGACTACGGCATGCTGGGCAAGCTCGACATCCCCGTCAATCTCGAGCTGCACCTGGGGGCCACCAAGGGCAAGGCGCTACACGCCTGGATAGAAACACTCCTAGCCGATGCGCCGAACAAGGTGACCACGTTCGGCGAGCTCGGCGCTGACAAGCTTAGGGTCATCGGCGTCGACCTCGCTCATGCGCGCATGGTCGTCTTCCCAGAGGACGTCGCCCTCTACGTCGACGAGCACGGCAAGCCGCTCGTGCCCGAGGAGTTTCGCATCGCGGACGCCGTCCGCATCAGCGCCGGCTACCCGTACTTCTTCCCTCCCCTCAGCCTGCTCGACGGCCACACCAAGAAGCCGGGGGTACTGGTCGACGGCGGAGTCGCCAGCGCATTTCCTGTGTTCCTCTTCGACACGCCGACGCCGCAGCACCCCACGTGGGGCTTTCGCCTGTACGGCGGAAGCGGACCGGAAAAGCCGACCTACACCGCCATCGAGGGCCCGCTGTGGCCGGTGGACATGCTCGAGGCGATCGTCGACACCTCCATGAACGCGCTCGACAAGCTCGAGATGATCGCCTTCGGGCCGCGCACCATCTCGATCCCAACCGGCGACATCCCCACGCTCGACTTCGCGCTCACCGACGCTCAGAAGGAAGAGCTGTACGACAACGGCCGTACGGCCGCGCAGGAATTCTTCGCCGCGAAACCCGACGGGCACAACACCTTCGGCGCGGTCCCCGCGAGCATCTCCCAGGCCGGTGCATCCGGCGCCGGCGCGCCGTAGCACGGGGTGACAGCCAGCTTGGAACGTTGGATTGTGCGGCTCAGGGCAGCAGCACGATCTTGCCGTGGCTGTGGCGCGCGGCCAACTCGCGGTAGGCGTCGCGAACCTCGTCCAGCGGGAAGGTGCGCGCGACCGGCACCTCGATGCTCCCGTCGGCCACCAGTCCCGCGATCTCCGCGAGCAGCGGCGCGGTGGCGATCGTGTGGGTGCCCTGCGCGTGGACGCCGAGTCGCTCCACCGCCTCGTAGTCGATGATCGTGTTGATCCGCTGCGTAGCGACACCCAGCTCGATCGCCAGATCGACATACCCGCCGCCGAACGTGTCGATGAACGCGTCGATCGTGCCGCCGGCCGCCTCGCGGATCCGGTCGGCCTGCCCGTCGCCGTAGGTCACGGGCACGATCTCGTGGGCGCGCAGCCAGTCGTGGTTGTGCTCGCCGGCCAGCCCGATCACCGTCGCTCCGGTTCGGCGCGCGAGCTGGACGGCGATCGAGCCCACCCCGCCCGCCGCCGCCGAGACCACGACGGTCTCACCGGCCTGCGGGGCGACCGCCTGAACCGACGCGTAGGCGGCGAGCGCCGCGACGAACAACGACCCCGCCACCTCCCACGAGAGCGATGCCGGCTTGGCCGTCAGCTGATCGGCCGGAACCACGACAAGCTCTGCATGGCTGGCGCGCTGCTCGGTCCAGCCGAGCACCTCATCCCCGACTGTGAACGCGCTCACACCCGCGCCGAGCGCCTGCACCACGCCGGCAAGATCGGTGCCCTCGCCCGACGGGAACGTCGCCGGCCAGCGCTCATGCAGAAACCCCTCGCGGATCGCGATCTCACCAGGGTTGATCCCCGCCGCCTTGACCGCCACCAGCACCTGCCCCGGATCAGCGACCGGATCCTCGACCTCGCGGACCTCCAGCACATCGACTCCGCCGTACTTGTCGAACCGCACTGCCTTCATGTCATCTCCTCGGTGGTTGTCCGCTCACGACCATAGCTTCCCCGCACGCTCCGGCGGAGCCGAACGTCTACCGAGCCTGCGGCGGCTCACCCTTCGATCTTGCTGAAGTCGGGTGGCTGATATGCGGCGCCGGGGACGGCCCCGAGCGCGAGGATCCGCACGCCCTGCGGTCCGGGGAAGATCCGCCTGCTCGCGGTCGGAGCGACACGCACGATCGTCTCGGGGTCAAGCGGCACTCGCTCCGCCTCGATTTCGATCTCCGCACTGCCACGCAGCACGATGTAGACCTCCTCCTGCCCGTCCTCATCGTGGCTGTGTTCGGGATACCGGTCGAAGTCCGGCGGGAACTCCTCGACCTGCATGCCAAAGGACGTGACTCCGAGCGCGGCCCGCGCCAGGCGCATGCCGCCACCGAACGCCGTGTCCATCTCGTCAATCCTCTTCACCGTGTAGCTGGACATCCTCGTCTCCTCCGTTTGGGGTCGGCTGGCCGTTGTCATCTGCTGGGCACGTAGGAGCCCACGACGGTCGCCTCGCTCGGCGCCGGTTGCTCGACGCAGCGCTGCGCCAGTTCGCGCTGGAACTCGGCGAACGCTGGCAGTGCCGGCAGCGGGTTCTCCGCTGTGCCGAGATGCGCGACGTGCACGAAGGTGACGCCGTCGGCGAGCCGGAACGTCGCGTACTGGAAGTCGCTCGGCTCGACCTCGGCGAGCGACGCGTATACCGCTTCGACCAGGCGGGCATTCTCGTCGGCCGCATCGGGCCGCGTGCGGTAACGGATGATCACGGTCTTGCTCATGTGCTTCCTCGTTGCGTGCGAAGCCTGCGGCGTCGCGGAGGCAACCACCATAACCACCTGACTTGCGTTTTGCAAGTCCAGTTGCGGATTGTGTCTCTGGTGTCCAGATGTCGACGTATCCTGGGAGGTCTCATGACGCGCAGCTACGCACAGCTATGCGGCATCGCCGCGGCCCTCGATGTGATCGGCGATCGCTGGGCGCCGCTCGTGGTGCGCGACCTGCTGCTCGGGCCGCTGCGCTTCAGCGACCTCGCCACGGGCCTGCCGGGCATCGGCACCAACACGCTGACCGCGCGGCTCAAACACCTCGAGACGGCAGGCGTCATCCAGCGGCGACTGCTGCCGCTGCCGGACGGCGGCACCGTGTACGACCTCACGGCGTATGGGCGCGAGCTCGAGCCGATCCTGCTGGCTCTTGGCCGCTGGGGCGCCAAGAGCATGGGGCAGCTGCCAGCGAGCGTCGCGTCGCGCTCGCGGTGGCTTGTCGCGGCGATGCTCGCGTTCCACGACGACAGCCAACGGGTCAGGCGGCCAACAACCTGGGAGCTGCGACTGACCGACGGACCATTCACGGTCCACGCCCGCGGGGCGAGCCTCACGGTCGCCGCCGGCGCGCCCGAGAACGCCGGTCTCGTGGTCACGACCACCGACGAAGACCTGCATCGGCTCCTAACCCATCAGCTCACCGCGACCGAGGCACTCGCGACCGGTGCCATCAGTCTCGAGGGCGACACCTCGATGTTCCCGCGCCTGCTCGAGCTGTTCGCCTTCCCCGCCCTCGAGGCGGCGGTCTAAAGGGCGAAGCCGCTAGGCTCGGCCGCCATGAGCGGGGCGATGTGGAGCACGTCTTTTGGCGCGGCGGCGCAGTCTTCGATGGACGTTTACGAGAGCGTGATGGTCCCGCGCATGTTCGCTCCCTGGGCCGCGCTGCTGCTCGACGAGCTCGAGCTCGCCGCGGGTGAGGCTGTCCTCGATGTCGCATGTGGACCGGGCTCGGTTGCGCGGATGGCCGCCGCGCGCGTGGGCGCATCCGGACGCGTGATCGGTTGCGATCTGAGTCCGGCGATGCTCGCTATCGCTGCGGCGAAGCCAGCGGTGAGTGGCGGCGGCGCGATCGAATACCACGAGGCTCCCGCGGATCGCTTGCCGGTCGACGATGGCGCGTTCGACGTCGTGACCTGCCAGCAGGGGCTCCAGTTCCTGCCAGATCGACCGGCCGCCCTGGCTGAGATGCGGCGCGCGCTGCGCTCCGGTGGCCGGCTGGGAATCGCGGTGTGGGCGGAGATCGACCGATCGCCGCCGTTCCGCGCGCTCGGGGACGCGCTCGAAGTGGTCGCCGGCGTCGATCTCGCCGAGCGCTTTCGCGGCGGGCCGTGGGGGTTCCCGGACGGCGAGCGGCTCGGGGCGCTGCTCGAACAGGCGGGATTCGACGAGGTTCGGGTGTCGAGACGCGTGCTGCCGCTCACGTTCGAGGGGGGAGCGGCACAGCTGCTCTCGACGCTCGCACCCACGCCCGTCGCCCCCGAGATCGATCGACTCTCGGACGAGCAGCAGCAACTGCTCGTTGCGACCGTCGCGCACACGATGGGCGACGGTCCGATCGTCTCGCAGCTCGAATCGAACGTCGCGCTCGCGCGACGCGCGTGAGCGCTTGCGCTCGCCTAGTCGATGTCGACGAGCTGAAGTCCAAGTCCGACGCGGTCGCCTGGCTGCAGCTGACAGCGCCCGACGTGTGTGCCGTTGACCGTGACGCCGTTCTTCGAGGCGAGGTCTTGGATCACCCACGTGCCGTCACGGAAGACCAACCGCGCGTGGCGGCGGGACACGGTGGCGTCGTGCAGGCCGATGTCACACTCCGGGCCACGTCCGATCAAGAGGTCGTCCTGCGCGCCCGCCCAGTCGAGCGCGAGCATGAGCGGCGCCGGCTCCGAGTCGCTGCTACCGACGATCCTTCCGAGGCCTGTACGCGCGGCGGCGACCACGGATTGGAAGGAGTCCAACACCACACGTCGCCGTGGGCCGGCGCGGAGCGCGAGGTCGCCGACGACGCCGCGGGGTTCGATCAGACGCGGGCCGAACAGCAGTCCGAGGCGATACGAGAGCGTCTGCTCGCTGAGCAGCCCCTCGGCGAACGCGGTGTTCAGGATGCTGGCCAGTCGATCCCGCGAGAAACCCGGTTCAAGCATGTGACCAGTCTCGCGCATGCTCGCGGGCATGTCCAACCGCCCGTCTCGTGCTTGGCGGGCCGGCTCAGATCTGCAACGGCTTGCCGCTTGGCACGACGAGCACCGAGCCGCGCGAAGCGTCGAGCGTCGTGCGCGCAGAGCCGCTGAGCGCGATCCGTCCGGCGGGCGCGCCCGGCTGGGATCCGACCACGATCAGGTCGGCGGTGGGCGCGTCGCCCGCGACGATCTGAGCGCCCAGCTTGGCTGTGAGCGCGTCGGCCGTTTGCTGCGCTGCGTCATCCCCCTCCGTGGGCAGCACTGCGATCGATCCGATCGTGGCGTCGGGATCGGCCCGCAGGCCCGCGGCGGCGACGCCGATTCCGGTCGCGCCGACCTCCAGCAGCCGCTGAGCGGAGGTTGGTGGTTCGGCGTGGCCCGGCGGGGTTCGGTAGTCGGAGCCGAACACGATGATCGATGCTCCCTCGCTCGCCGCCAGCTCTTCCAGCCCCTCCCCCGTCGACGCGCCGAAGACCACGTGTCGAGGGATGTCCGGATTGCCCAGCAGTGCGGCGCCATGCTCCAGACGGTGCTCGGCGTCGTGTTGCGCGAGCGCCTCGCGGCTCGGATCGAACTCTGGTGCGTGGCGGACGTAGGCGAGCGCCAACCTGGTCGCGTCGCGCGTCAGCAGCCTGCCGAGCGCGAGCGCGTCGTCGTCGTTGGAGGTGCCGTCATAGGAGATGATCACGTCGACGCTCATCGGAGCGTCAATCCTGCGCAACAGCGTGGTCCGACGCACTGGACTGTTGGCCAGGAATCGAGGACCGGTCTTGTCCATTCGACCCACCTACGCTGCGGCGCCAGCCCCGAGCGGGAAGCGCGCGCCGGTCAGCTCCTCCGAGACATTCCACAGGCGCCGCGCCACGTCGGTGTCGTTGGCCGCGCCCGAGCGTCCCACGAGCTTGGGCTTGCCGCGCATTTCCATCAGGCCGCCAGGTCCGGCGAAGCTGTTGGGAGGGACATCTGCGACGGCGGCGTAGAGCGTCGGCAGCGCGCCGGCGTGCTCGTCCTGCGCGATCAGGCGGTTGCCGACGGTGCTGAGCAGGTCGAGCGCGCGCCGGCCGCTGTGGAACTGCAGGTTGGTCGCGGCATAGCCGGGGTGGGCGGCGGTCGCGAGGATTGGGGAGCCTGCCTCGCTCAGGCGCCTCTGCAGCTCCGAGGTGAACAGCAGGTTGGCGAGCTTCGACTGGCCGTACGCGCGCCAGGCCCTGTAGGGCTTGCGCTCCCAGTTGAGGTCGTCGAAGTCGATGCTGCCCATGCGATGGGCGCCGGAGGACACCGTCACGACGCGACCGGTGACGTGCTCCAGCAGCAGGTTGGTCAGCGCGAAGTGGCCGAGGTGATTGGTGCCGAACTGCAGCTCGAAGCCCTCGGCGGTGCGGCTCAGCGGCGGCGCCATCACGCCGGCGTTGTTGATCAGCAGGTCGATCTCGCCGCTCCATGCCGCGGCGAGCTCGCGTACGGAAGCGAGGCTCGCGAGGTCGAGCTGGCGGACCTCT
>JBEKGK010000127.1:0-11044 GCA_050012835.1 Solirubrobacteraceae bacterium
CAGCTCAGCAGCGAGCCCAGCACCGTCTCCAACGTCTCCGCGTCCAGGCGCTCCCGATGCTCACAGTCGAACACCTCATCAACCGCATGTGGGAGCTCGGGTTGCTGGAGCTCGCGTTGCGGGAGTCCGGGTTGCGGGAGTCCGGGTTGCGGGAGCTCCCGCTGAGGGCTCGCGGGAAGTGGAGGTCGGGTGTCGGCGCTCGGCACGGGAGTCGGTCTGGTGATGGCACGCCCACGCCACCGAAAGGCTGCGACCGGGCGCTGATGGGCTCGTTTGCGAAGCTGACCGCATGATCGGCCCGGGCTCGCCGAAGATGAGGCAGGGTGGCTAATAGTGGACGCCTTGTCCCCCGAACGGGGGAGAACGGCCAGCCGCGCGGCCGCCGCTACCGTAAGCGTCCTCACGCTCCCGCCTCCCGCGGGATTCTCGAGTCATCGCCCCGCTCCACGGACCTGACAACCGCCAATCTCGCCCATATGCCCGTAGCGCCCCCTCGGAGGTCACCTCGCGCCGCAGCCGCAGCGCTCACATCAGCGCCGCTGCTCGTCGTGGTCACGCTCGCCACCGTGCTCAACACGTGGGCGCTCGGCCACAACGGGTACGCGAACGTCTACTACTCGGCAGGCGTGAAGTCGATGCTGCTGTCGTGGCACAACTTCTTCTTCGTCTCCGCCGACCCCGCCGGTCTGATCTCGATCGACAAGCCGCCGCTGGGGCTGTGGCTGCAGGCCGCCAGCGCCAAGGCGTTCGGCTTCTCGCCGCTGAGCCTGCTGCTGCCGCAGGCGATCGCCGGGGTCGTGGCCGTGGCCGCGCTGTATGTGATCGTGCGCAAGCGCTACGGCACGCTCGCCGCGAGCGCCAGCGCGCTGACGCTCGCCGTGTTCCCCGCATTCGTGGCCGTCTCGCGCGACAACAACGTCGACACGCTGCTGATCCTGCTGATGACGCTCGCCTGCGGCGCGGCGCTGCGCGCGATCGAGACCGGACGGCTGCGCACGCTGCTCGGCACCGCCGCGCTCGTGGCGCTCGCGTTCAACACCAAGGCGCTCGCCGCCTATCTGGTCGTCCCCGGCATCGCCGCCGGCTATCTCTGCTGCGCTCCCGGCTCACCGCGCCGCCGCGTGAGCCACCTGCTGCTCGCAGGCGTCGTGTGCGGCGCGCTGTCGCTCGCGTGGATGGTCGCAGTCGACCTCACCCCCGCTTCGCAGCGCCCGTTCGTGGGCAGCTCCACCAACAACTCCGAGCTCGGGCTGACGTTCGGCTACAACGGCTTCGGGCGAGTCCGCGGCCAGAAAGGCGGACCGGGACCGGTCGCCGACCGCGAAGTCGCGCCCCAAGCGCAGGCGCCCGCGGCGTCCAGCGCGACGAGCACCGCGACCGTGCGCCTGCCAACTCCCTCGCCGGACGTCGCGCCCAAGGTCGCAGCCACGATCACCAGCAGCCCCGTCGCGTTCGGCACCTCGCCCGGGCCGCTGCGCCTGTTCCGCCGCGGCTTCGGCGACCAGGACGCCTGGATGCTCGCGTTCGCGCTACTCGGCCTGATCGCGATCGCGCTCACACGCCCCGCGCGCCGCGACCCGCAGCTCGCCGGGCTGATCGTGTTCGGCGGCTTCCTGCTGTGCGAGGCCGGCTTCCTGAGCGTGTCCAAGGGCATCGTGCACCCCTACTACGTCTCCGCGCTCGGTCCCTGCACCGCCGTCATGGTCGGCGCCGGTCTCGCCGCGATGGCACGCCTCGCGCGAGCGACACGCCTCGCGCGAGCGACACGCCCAGGGCAACAGGCGCTGCCGGCGCGGCTGGAGCGGCTCGAGCGATGGTGGTCGCGGTGGCTCATGCCCGCCGCTGTGCTCGCCACCGTCGTCGTGCAGATCCTGCTGCTGCATCGAGCCCACTACCTCGTCGTCTGGCAGCTGGCGCTCGCGCCAGTGGCCGCGCTCTCCACGCTCATCGCGATCAGGCGACGCTTCTCACCAGCCGCCCTCGGCGCCGTGCTCGCCGTGCTGCTCGTCGCACCGACCGTCTACTCGGCAACCACCTGGAGGCAGCCCGTGGAGGGCACGTTCCCGGCGGCCGGCCCGCGCGCGGTCGGCGGCAACGGCGGAGCCGAGCTCAGCCGGCCCCAGCTCGCCACCGCTGACGCGCTCATGCGCTACGTGCTCTCGCACGGCGCCAGCGGGCGCTTTCAACTGCTCACGCAGGCGTCGCTGACCGCCGACAGCCCGATCCTGCTCGGACTGCGCGCGGCAGCGCTGGGCGGCTACGGCGGAGTCGACCCCGCGCTCGACGGCCCCGGACTCGCTCGACTGGTCGAGTCCGCGCAGGCGCGCTACCTGTTGCTGGGCGGCAGCTACGCGTACCTCGGCGGCAACGCCGCCAGCCGCGCCGCAGCACACGTCTGCCCACAGGTGCCGCTCGCCGCCTGGGGCGGCGTGCCGGCACATGAAACCGAAGGCGTGTCGCTCCTCGATTGCGCCGGGCGCGCCCGCGAGCTCGCCGCGCAGCCGTAGCGCCCCACACTCACAGCTAGGGTGCTACCTCGATGGAGGAGCTATTCGCCCACTCGCTGCTCGTCGTGACCGGCAAGGGCGGCGTGGGCAAGTCCACTGTGGCGGCTGCGCTGGGCCTGGCGGCGAGTCGCCGCGGCCTTCGCACGATCGTGGTCGAGGTGACCGCGCGTGAAGACGTCTCGCGCGCGCTCGCGCGGGAGCAGACGAGCGTGTACACCGAGCTGGCCGTCTCCGAGCGCCTGCACCACATCTCGATCGACCCGCAGCGCGCGATGGAGGAGTACCTGAGCGAGCAGCTCCCGGTGGGCGTGCTGGCCGCGCGGTTCTCGCGCAATCGCATCTTCACGGGGCTGACGGCGGCGACGCCCGGCTTGCGCGAGCTGCTGACGATCGGCAAGGTCTGGGAGCTCGCCCAGCACGAGCGACGCACGCGCGGTGCGGAGACCTACGATCTGGTCGTGCTCGACGCTCCCGCCACCGGGCAGGCTCTGGCGATGCTGCAGGCGCCGCGCACGTTCGCATCGGTCGCGCGCGTGGGCCCGGTCGCCAAACAGGGCCGCGCGGTGGCGAGCTTCCTCGGCGACCCGCAACGTACGGCCGTGCTGGCAGTGTCGACGGCCGAAGAGATGCCGGTCGGCGAGACGCTCGAGCTGCGCTCGCGGCTGCGGGAGGACCTCGGCATGGACCTGTCGCTGGTCGTCGTCAACGCCGTCCTTGCGCACCGCTTCTCCGACCGCGACCAACGGACGCTACGGACGGCGCCGCCGTCGCCCGCACAGCACGCCGCGCTGTTCATGGCCAGCTGGGCGCACCGCCAGCGCATGCAGATCGCAAGGCTGCAACAGGGCCTTCAGGCCGTGGCGCTCGTCACGCTCCCGTTCATGTTCCAGTCCGCGCTCGATCGCGAGGCGCTCGAGCTGCTATCGCGAGAGCTCGCGCCGTGAGCGTCGCCGAGCGCATGGCCGGCAAGCGGATCTGGCCGTGAGCGTCGCCGAGCGCATGGCCGGCAAGCGGATCTGCATCTGCACGGGCTCAGGCGGCGTCGGCAAGACCACGACCGCCGCCGCCGTCGCGTTGGGGCTCGCGGCGCGAGGCCAGCGCGTCGCCGTGGTGACGATCGATCCAGCGCGCCGGCTCGCCAGCTCGCTGGGGCTCCAGCAGCTCGAGAACGAGCCGCGTCTGATCGAGCCCGCGCACTTCGCCGGCCAGGGGATCGAGCTGCACGGCGAGCTGTGGGCGATGACGCTCGACGCCAAGCGCACGTTCGACGAGCTCATCGACCTGCTCGCGCCCAACACGGCAACCCGGGAGGAGATCCTCGCCAACAAGATCTACCAGGAGCTCTCCAGCGCAGTCGCCGGCTCGCAGGAGTTCACCGCCGTGGCCAAGCTCTACGAGCTCAACGCCTCCGGTCGCTTCGACGCGATCGTGCTCGACACGCCACCGTCGCGCAGCGCGCTCGACTTCCTCGACGCCCCGCAACGACTCACCGGCTTCCTCGAAGGTCGCGCGCTCAAGGTCCTCACCGCCCCGACCGGCGCAGCCGCCGCGATCGCCGCACGCGGCAGCGGCCTGGTCTTCAGCGCCCTGCGCCGCGTCACCGGCGTTGACCTACTCACCGACCTCAGCGCATTCTTCCGCGTGCTGAGCGACGTCGCCGACGGTTTCGCAGAGCGCGCCAGCGCCGTCAACCGGCTGCTCGGCGACCCCGCCACGACGTTCCTGATCGTAGCCTCGCCCGAGCCCACGCCCGTCGAGGAGGCCATCTTCTTTCGCCAGCGCCTGCGAGAGGCGCAAATGCCGTTCGGCGGCCTGGTCATCAACAGGGTGCGCATGCTGGCGCACACCGCGCCAACAGCCGACCAGTCTGCCCTCGCGGCCGACTTCGGCGGCGACGCCGACCTGGCCGCGAGGTCCATAGAGGCGCTGCGAGACATGCGCGCACTGGCGCGGCGCGACGCCGCCAGCACGCGGCGCCTCGCCGCCGAGCTCGACGACGAGCACCCGATCCTCGTCCCCCAGCTGGACCGCGACGTCAGCGACGTGGCCGGGCTCGTCGCCGTCCAACGCTTCCTGTTCGCTAGGCCGCGCGAGCGATCGGCGCTGCTGGCCGAGCGGGCGTTCTGAGGAGATGGCGGGATCCCGAGCAGCCCGTCGTCAATCGGCGGTCTCGCGCGGGATCACGCGGTCCACCTCAACGGCGCCTCCGGAGGGCGGCAGCCGGCCGGGCATCTTCAGCGCCTCACCGCTGCCAGCTAACGCCCGAGCGCACCACGCGAGCCGGATTGCCGGCGACCAGGTCGCACTCCTCGATGCGCAGTCTGCGCGTAACGCAGCTGCTGGCAGCGACGATCGTGCCGGACGGGAGCCTGGCGCCCTTCAGAACCGTCGCCCGCGCTCCTATCAGCACCCGCTCGCCGATCGACACAGGCTCCCCCGGGTCCTGGCCGCCAATCGAATGTGCGTCGGAGTCCATGATCAGCGTGTGCCAGGCGATCATCGTGTCGGCGCCCACCACGATCTCGCGCGTAGCCGAGATGCAGCTCTCGGCATTGACGAACACGTTACGTCCCAATACAAGCCGTCCGGCGACCGACAGCTTCGTGCCATGCAGGATCTCCGCTGGCCCCTCAAAGACGACTTCGCCCGGCACATCCCAGACGCCTCGCGAACGGCGCCAGTCGAACAGCGGCGCCCAGCCGAGGCCGATGGTGATCATGCCGGTGCGGATCGGACCCTCGATCCGGACCTTGCCGCCGCGTCGCGATCGCGCCACCGTGTAGGAGACGAAGATCGGCATGCGCAGCGCCTGGCGCAGCGGCAGATAGCGCAGGCAGAACGCGACCGACCCAGGCAGCGAGAGTGCGTAGCGCCACAAGCGGTGCCGCCGCGGCATGCCCAACGTCAGGCCTGCCTCAGGCTCACCGCAGCGAATGCCAAGCCGCCGACCGGCGGTCCAGTCGCGGCCACGTCAACCGAGTTAGATCCTTGAGTCAGCGAAGTCGAAGGCATGTGAACGGTCGCTCGCGCTGTGCCGCGAGGCGCCGCCGTGCGCAGTGTAGCCCAGGCACCGCCGCTTCGATGTCCATGCGGAGCTTCTCAAGTCCGACGCGCAGGCGGGACCGCTGCCCAAACGCCGAAGCACGCTTGGTGCGAGCAAAGACCGATCGCGCGGACCGTCTCACTGCTTCTCGCGGTGTGTAGCCTCCGATCGGATCATGTCGCGTTGGCATCTTCTCGCTCTGCCGACCGTCGCCGTCGTGGCGATGGGGACAACGGTCGCTGGGGGATCGGTCATCCGTGAGGAACTTACGCGAGCGGTGCGCGCGCCCTACGAAGCTTTGCTGAGTCGAAACGCCGACGCCTTGTGCGCCGACTTCACGCCAGCGGTGGCGGCAGATCTCGTCGCGGACGCACCGGCGGGATCTACCTGCGCTTCGGCAGCGGCCGAAGCATTCGCTCTGACGGCTGCCTATGAACCTCCCCCTCCGGCCAGCCTTCCGGCGGATTGGACCGTCACCCGCATCGTCCAGCAGGGCGATGCGGCGACAGCAGTGCTCGTCTATGGCCGCAATGGGAGTGTGCCACTCGTGCTCCAGGACATCGAAGGCAAGTGGCTCATCGGGACGCGAGCGAGGCTCGCCACCGTCGAAGGATGCCGGGATACGGCGGGAGCAGCCGACTGCCCGCCGGCCGCCCGGGTGCTGCTGTTCATCCTCGGATCGCCGAAACCCGGGGCTCAGCGACCGCCGCTCGTGCCGGTGCCGGTGGCGGTCAAACGGGCTGGAGGCAGGGAGTTGAGCGACTTCGAGCACGGCCGGCTTGTGTTCGCACAGTCAGGGTGCGAGGCATGCCACCGGATCGGCGATCAGGGCAACTCGGGTCCTGGCCCGGCGCTCACTCACATCGGGGCGCGGCTATCCGAATGGCAGCTTGAGCACGCTGTGATCAACCCGCGGCAGCCCATGCCGTCATTCAGGCATTTGCCGGCCGCAAAGCTCAAGGCGCTCGTCGAGTTTCTATCGCTCCTGCGGTGACGATCAGCTCGGGAAGCTGGTCGATATCGTGCGTAGCTGACGGCGTTGTGGACGACATCGCTCGATGCCTGGTCATCGGCGCGTTGCTAGCCTCCGGCCATGAATCGGGAGGGTGCCCAGCCCGTCCGTCGAGGTGGATCGTTGAACTTCCCCTCGCTGCTCGTCGTGCTCTGGATCTTCAGGCGAGCGGAAAAGGGCACGGACCGCGACAGGCCCGAAATCGTCAGCACGAACACAAAGTCGAAGGCGGTGCTCAATCGTGCAAAGCAGCTCGCTGACGAAGGACGCGAAGATAAGCCGGCAGTCACCGAGCTGAGAGCATCCGCGAGCAACCGGCGAAGGACGCTAAGGCAAGCAGAGCGGGCAAGCCGCTTCATGGGATACCACCATGAGCTCTCGCGCGCCAACCTGGCCAACCGGCTCCTGAAAGCTGCCCTGGCCCGAGAAGCCGTTCCGGCCCCCCCGACCGCTCGAGACAAGGCGCGGATCGAGGCGGTCGAGAACTTCAATCGTCTTGCCCGCGACCAGCAATGGGCTCTGCTGACGCAGCTCCAGCCAGCACTACCAGAGCTAGAGAGTGACGTGCGCGCCGGCCGCTTTGGCGAGATCACGACTCGCGACTACGACTTCCTGAAAGACCGGGCATCCATCCAGGAAACCGCTGACGGCGAGCGCCGACGCATGGTCACCCTCACCTCCTCTGACCCGCCACCCACCGAGCATCAGATGCAGAAGCTACGACAGCAAGGCGACGGCCGGCAGGAACTGATGACGCAGCTGCGACCCCTGGTCGGACCGAGCAGCGGAGACGACAACCCGCTGCTCGAATCCCAACGCGCCCTCGACATCGCCAACGCCTACCTGTTGCGTCCCCCAAGCTGAGAAAACCGCAAACTCCGCGCTCCCCTTGACATGTGGGATTGGAGTCCAGAGCGTTCATGGGCAACTCGTTGGCCGGTCACGGCCTTTGGGGGTCACTAACACCCACGGGTCCGGATCAAAGCCGCGCCTGCGCTTCGACGTGGACATGGCCCGGGAGTTGCTTGCACGTTCTACAAGCAAGGAGTCTTGGGCGCCGCAAACGCCCGTGGCTGCGGGCGGTTCGTCGCGTCGCCGTCATCACGGTTTGGGCAGCGGCGCCGAACTGCTGCCAATACGGGGCTCTGCAACCGCGCCTCGCAGCGACACGGAGGTCTCTCGATGAGGTGGCGGTCGTTCCGGCGCACCGGGGACAAGCTAGAGCTTGTGTGCTTCGGCTCGCCGGTAGAGCAGCGAGACGAGGCGGCGCTCCGTTTCCTGAGGGAACGGCTTGGCGATTCCGCCGGCTTCCAACTCGATGCCTGCGCTTCCCACGGCGAGCAAGAAGACATCGGCGTAGACCACGACCGAGATCGGTTTGCGTGTCTTCGGAGCGCCGGCTTTGACCTCCCCCACGTGCATGCCGGCCACTGTCACCCGAAACCGAGATCCTACGCCTCCGTATATGCCAGAGATCGGATTTGGCAGAGAAGCCACCTCGACTCGACTCACGCCCGGGCGCGTGTACTCGCGCTGAAAATATCGCTCTTGGCAAGCGACACCGTGCTTGCTGGCCGCGGCTGCGAGATCGCGGGTATCTTCAGCCGCCACGCTGGCGGGGTTCGCAGGGCCGTTCAGGTCAGCGGCTACGCTCGAAATCGCTCCGAACGCCTGACGACGCAAGCTCGGCGAAGCAATTCGCACTACATCGCGCCGTCGGGTGGGAATCCCGATGCAGCGACCGAGTTCGGCTTCCTGGGCCGCCACGTTGACCTCGCGTTCCGCCGATTGAGCCGTCATTCCGGGGGCGTCGGCGGCTCGCAGGTTGACGTTGCGTGCGTACGCGACGACTTGCGCCCGTGTGATCGACGTGCGCGTGCTGCTGGTGGAAGCTCCGCTGCTGTTCCCGCATCCGGCGACGATTACCGCAATCGCAGGCAGCGCAAAACAGGCAGCGGCGGTCCGAAGCACCGGCGAATCATGTCAGTGTGCGCCGGCTGGAAACTCGTCGCTCGCGCTGGGAGCGGCTGTCAGTTCTCGCGTTCGACGCGTTCGATCGCGTTGCCAAGGTCGGCGAGGGTCGCGTCGAGTGCCCGTGGAAGCCGCATAACGGTGTGCCAGCGAGCGCCGCGGTGGCCGTTTTCGAGCCTGGAGACGTATTCGACACCGATGCCGACGCGGTCGGCAAGTTGCTGCTGTGTGAGCCCGGCGTCATGGCGGAGCTGGCGCAGCGCTCGGCCGAAGGCCCGATGGTCTTGGGCGTCGTCGGGCTGGTGTCGCGACGCGGCATCTGGCGCCCAGCCATTGTGGAAGCCGTCGAGGCGACGCGGGAAGTGCCGACCTTCCACGTGTTCGCCTCGGAGTGGTTCGAACGTCAAACGCTGGAGGGCGGGCGGCGAGGGAATAGGCTCAGCGCGGCCGCCATAACCCTGTCGATTGCCACTCGTAGTCGCTCCTCCATATGCGCGGACCGGCTGTTCATCTTGATTCCAAGATGCGATGTGCGCAGGGCTTTGCGCGGCATGGTGGCGCAGTCTGCCAGACAGGTCAGGCCCGTGGCGTTCCGGGGTGGCTCAGACAAGCCGGCTTTTGCGCGCCCCGAGCGGCGGACATGGCGGCTCCTCGGGCGCTCATTGGACAGCAATGGGCAGCAGGCACCTCTTCGCGACCTCAGCCCAGGCCGACGGAATCGCTCAAGCCCAATAGAATCAGCGCTCTTGGGCGCGTAGCTCAGTGGGAGAGCGCTCGCTTCACACGCGAGAGGTCGCAGGTTCGAAACCCGCCGCGCCCATCGAGGTTTCGCCGGTTGTAGGGCCGGTTTTCGGGGCTTATGGAAGCATTTTGGAAGCGTAAGACCTCAGGGAGGCCCGCCTGCGGCATCAACAGCGCGCAGAACTGGGGCAGCGCCAGCGAGCGGCTGCGCGTGGTTAGCCGGCCGGCGCGCCCGCGTCGTCCGTGTCTGTGACGCTGATGACCGTTCCCCAGTCTTCGGGCGTCCAGCGCTGGTTCTGATCGGCGCGGCCCTCGTCGTTGAAGTGCACGCCCTCCCGTTCGAGCAGCGCGCGGACGCCGGCGGGATCGGGCGGCAGGTTGGAATCGGTGGCCTTCCACCCCTCGCTGACCTCGCCGCGCCGGTTGAGTACCCGGTACACGTGCACCACGTCCTCGCCCTTGTTCGATAGCCAGGAGCCTACGCCCATCGCGCCGTTCGGCGAGCCGCCCGCGGTGGCTACATCGACATAGGCCGTCCAGCGTCCAGACGGCACCGAGGCGATGAACGCCTTCGCCTGATCCTGGTGCAGCGGCGCGGCGGTGGCCTTCTTGCTGGTCGCTGCGTGAAGCTTCTGCGCGACCTTGACTTCGTAGTCCCCGACCTCAGGTAGCGGCACCAGGATCGATGAGCCGATCAGCAGCTCACCGCCGACCTCGTAGGGCACGAGCTGCACGCAGGAGATGTCCACGCGGTAGGCGCGGCACAGCCACAAGACGGTAGACATCACGGCGGGCTGGAAGCTAGCGGCGACGAGCATGATGCGTGGCTGGACGTCCTCGTCAACGATGTCCAGATCGCCACCCTCGATAAACGCCTCCAGCTCTCGGCGCGCGTCCTCGGCGTCGATCTCCCGACTCTCTGTTTTCTTGATGTAGTCAGCGTGCGCTTCGGCGAGCTGCTCGGCGCGAAATGTCGACACGAGCGCGGCGTAGCGAAGGGCCTGTAGATCCTGGTACGCACCCGACGCGTCGCGCTTGACCTCGATCACCACGAGGCGACCATCATGATCGAGCGCCAGAACGTCGAGGCGATCTTTCGCTTGCTCGAAGCCGGCGAACTGGTGCGTGACGATCTTCAGATCCTCGCCAAGGAGGATCGGGCGCTCACGAATCCAGCGCTCGATGTGCTGCAACTCCAACGCGCCCAGAGCAGAAAAGCTGGCCGGCTCCAGCCGTTGAGGCGTGTCATCCACGCCGTTGCTCATGGCGAACAGCTCGAAACTGTTGCGGTGGACGGTCATCACGAATCAAGCCTAGTCGCAAGCGCGACCGGGACAGGCTGCTCCGGGGAGGCGATGTCGCGCGTGGCAGCCCGCGGCGAGGCAGCGGGGGAGCCGGCCAGCGGTTACGGGTCGGATCATGGCGGGAGGGTCAGGCTCAGGCGATGGACCGAACGCGGCTGCGCTGCTCGAGGCGGCGAACAAGCTGCGCGGGTCGGTCGAGTCGGCCGAGTACAAGCATCTGGTCCTCGGCCTGCTGTTCCTGAAGTACATCTCCGACGCCTTTCGAACAGCGCCGAGCGGAGCTTGAAGCCGCCCTGTCGGACCGTGGCAGCGCCGACTACACGGCGGACCCGAAGGTGCGCGCTGAAGAACTGGAGGACCGCGACGCCTACGCCGAAAAGGCCGTCTTCTGGATCGCGATGATCTCCGTCCAGCTCTCAATACACTGTCGCTCCAGTGCTGAGTTCGATCTCGTTGACGAATCTGA
>JBEKGK010000128.1:0-10622 GCA_050012835.1 Solirubrobacteraceae bacterium
CGCCGATCGGAGATCGTCCAGCACGCGACGCACAGCCGTGAGCGCCGCAGAGGTCGCCACGTGGCCGGCGAGGGTGCAGCCGTGAGCGGGGCGGACTTGGCTGCCCGGGCGAAGGAGCTGCGCGAGCAGCTCGAACACCACGCGTATCGCTACTACGTGCTCGACGACCCGGAGGTCGGGGACGACGTGTACGACCGGTTGCTCGACGAGCTGCGCGAGATCGAGCGCGAGCACCCGGAGCTGGCCACCGCGGACTCGCCCACGCGCAGGGTTGGCGGCGAGCCGGTCGGGCGCCTGCAGAAGGTGCGCCATCTCGAGCCGATGCTGTCGCTCGGCAACGTGCGCTCGGACGAGGAGCTGCGCGCGTGGGTGGAGCGGATGCGCAACCACCTGGCGCGCGAGGGGATCTCCGAGCCGCGCTTCACGTTCGTGGTCGAGCCCAAGATCGACGGGCTGGCGATCAGCCTGGCGTATCGCGACGGCGTGCTCGAGCGGGGCGCCACGCGCGGCAACGGCGAGGTAGGGGAGGACGTGACGCACAACCTGCGCACGATCGGCGCGATCCCGCTGCACGTGCGCGACGCGCCTGCGCTGGTGGAGGTCCGCGGCGAGGTGTACATGTCGCTGAAGGACTTCACGGCGCTGAACGAGCGCAGGGCCGAAGCGGGCGAATCGACGTTCATGAATCCGCGCAACTCCGCCGCGGGCACCATCCGCCAGCTCGATCCCGCCGACGCGGCCAAGCGGCCGCTGTCGATCTGGTGCTACCAGGTGGGCGTCGCCGACGGCCTGTCGTTCGAGCGCCACTCGCAGGCGCTGGAGTGGCTGCGCGAGCACGGCTTTCGCGTCAACAGCGGCATCAAGCTGCTCGGCAGCGAGGACGAGGTGATCGCGCAGTGCCTGGAGTGGGAGCGGCGCCGGGGCGAGCTGGATTTTGAGATAGATGGGGTCGTCGTCAAGGTCGACGACCTCGAGTTGCAGCGTAGGCTCGGCTCCGTCGGGCGCGATCCGCGTTGGGCGGTGGCGTGGAAGTTCGCGCCCACGACTGCGGTCACGCGCCTTCAGAAGGTCATGTGGAACGTCGGCAAGTTCGGCGACCTGCGCCCGTACGCGGTGCTCAAGCCGGTGGAAGTGGGCGGCGTGACGATCAAGCTGGCGACGCTGCACAACGAGGAGGACATCGTGCGCAAGGACCTGCGCGCGGGCGAGGAGGTGATCGTGGTGCGCGCAGGCGACGTGATCCCGCAGGTGGTCTCGCCGGCGCCGCACGTGGTCGAGGCCAACAAGCGCCCGCCGCTGCCTCATCCGCCCGAGCGCTGCCCGTTCTGCGACACGGCCACGATCAAGCCGGCGGACAGCATCTTCACCACGTGCCCCAACCCCGACTGTCCGGCGCGCGCGTGGCAGCTGCTCAAGCACTTCGTCTCGCGCGGCGCCATGGACATCGATGGCCTCGGCGAGAAGCAGGTGGCGCTGCTGCAGGAGCACCGCCTGGTGCGGACGGCCGCCGACCTCTACCGCCTGCGCGGGGAGCAGCTGCTCGAGCTGGAGGGCTTTGGCGAGCTGTCCGTCAAGAACCTGCTGGCTGCGATCGACGCCTCCAAGCAGCGGCCGTTCGCGCGCGTGCTGTTCGCGCTGGGCATCGAGGAGGTGGGGGAGGTGACCGGGCGCAATCTCGCGCAGCGCTTCCGCGACATCGACGCGCTGATGAGCGCCCCGCCTGAGGAGTTGGCGCAGACCCCCGGTGTGGGCGAGAAGATGGCGAGCTCCATCCGCGCGCAGCTGCACGACGAGCGCATGCGCAGTCTCATCGAGGACCTGAGGAAGATCGGCCTGTGCTTCCACGAGGAGGGACCGCCGCCGTCGGAGGGCCCGCTGGCGGGCAAGACGCTCGTGCTCACCGGCTCCCTGCCGGAGCTCTCGCGCGAGGAGGCCACCGAGCGGATCCTCGCGGCCGGCGGGCGGGTGACCAGCTCGGTGTCCAAGAAGACCGACCACGTGGTGGCGGGGGAGAGCCCGGGGTCGAAGCTCGAGAAGGCCGAGCGGTTGGGGGTCAGCGTGCTCGACGAAGCCGGGCTGCTGGCGCTGCTCGGCCAGTAGCCCGCCGGTCGACCACGGCCGGTCGACCACGGCCGGTAGCCTGGCCGCCACTCACCGGAAGGCCGCTGCGCGCATCCGCGCTCAAGCAGTGAGCCGCCTGCGCCGAAGGCATCCCCATGCCCCAAGGCCGGAAAAGCCTGTGCGCCGTCGTGGCGCTCGCGCTGCTCGTCGCGCTCGTGCTCAGCGGGTGTTCAGGCACCGAAGGTGGGCCTGCGTCGTCGACGGCGCACGGCGGGGTCATCGCAGCGGTCGCAGGAGGGCTCGCACGAGAAGACGACGAAGCCGAACTGAAGGAAATCGTCGAGCACGAAACCACCAGCGAAGAACGTCAGGAACTGCGAGAAGAACTGGAAGAACGAGAGCAGGCACAGGGACAGGAATCCGAACAGGAATCCGAACAGGGACCCGAACAGGGACAGGGATCCGAACAGCAACCCGAACAGGGACAGGAATCCGAACAGGGCCGCGAGCCGGAAGCCGAACAGGAACAGGGACAGGGACAGGAAGAAAGCTGAGACGCAGCAAGGTAAAGTCGGCTCATGCGCTCCATGCTGGCCATCCCCGTCGCGTCGCTCGCGTTTGCCGGCGCCCATTCTCCAGCCTTGACGATCACCAGCTCTGAAGCGGCCACGGCGATGAGCGCTCAGATCCACAAGCAAGCCGCAGCGAGGCTCCGCGGCGGCTTCCGAGGCGAAACTCTGTGCAGCGGTCGCGTCGCAGGCGGGCAGACGGTCAGCTCTACGACCGAGCTCGACCGCTGGCACTGCACGTTGGAACTCGGCGGCGCGCGCTTCCCGAGTCCGTGCAAGGCGGAAGCGAACGTGTTTGCCACCGACCAAGCGCACCGCGTGCGGATCGAATGGCTGGCCGAGAGCAGGTTCTGCCGCTAGGGCGTTGGAGCGGCGGCCGCCACGGCCGGCTTTCAGTAGTCGGCGACGGTGATCGCCATGTGGTCCTGGAAGGTGTGCGCGGTTTCGGTGGGGATGCCGTCGGTGAAGATCGCGAACGCGAGCGTGTGGCCGTCGGCGGCCTGGCAGTAGCCGACGAGGTTCGACACGCCGGTGAGCGTGCCGGTCTTGCCCTGGCAGTTTCCAGCGGCGCGGGTGCCGCGCATGCGCAGTTCGAGCGTGCCTGTGAGTCCGGCGACTGCGAGGCTGTTGCGCAGCACGGCGCCGATCGGCGCCGGCGCGAGCTCCACGAGCAGGTCGGCGACCTGGTACGGCGAGGTGTGATCGTCTTCTGAGAGGCCGGAGCCGTCGACCACGTGCGGGTGGATGCCGAGCAGCGTGGAGATCGTCTTGGTCACGACGGCGGCGCCCGCGGCGGTGGTGCCGGCGCCGCCGTAGCGCGCGCCGAGATCCTTGACGAGCGTCTCGGCGAAGAAGTTGTCGGACGGCGGCAGCATGAGCGCGAGCAGTTGCGCGACGGTGGGGGATTGCGCCTGGGCGAGCTGCACGGCGCCGGCGGGGGTCGTGGCGGCTCCGCTGCGGCCGCGGATGCTGACGCCGTCGGCCTTCAGCGCTCTCCACAGCGCGCGCGCCGCGAATGCGGCGGGCGCGTGTGGTCCTGTTTCGTGACCGGTTTCGCCGCGGTTGAAGGCCAGCGCGCTGAGCGTGCCTTCGAGGAACGGGTCCCACGCGTAGTCGCTGGAGGGCTCGCCGCGCAGCGAGTCGAAGTAGGACTCGTCGCCCTCGACCGAGCCGGTGATGCTGTGGATGCCGTCGGTGCGCACGAGCTCTGAGACGAGCGCGGACACGCTGGCGCCGACGCCGCCGTAGTGGTGGTGGATGAACGACGTGCTGCCGAACGTGGGGTCGCCGCCGCCGCGCAGGTAAAGGCTCCCTTCCCACACGCCGCCGGGCGCCATGTGCCCGACGCCGAGCACGGTCGTGGCCAGGCGCGTGGACGCGCCCATCAGATCGAGCGCTGCGGTCGCCGTGTACAGCTTCTCGACCGACGCGGGCGGGCGCATCGCGGTGGCGCGCTCAGAGAACACGGCCTGTTTGGCGGTCAGGTCATACACGTACGCGCCATCAGCGGAACCGGCGAGCGCGAGCTGATGGCTGAGGTCCGCCTGCAGTTCCACCAGCCCGTCCTGGGCGCTCGCCGCAGAGGGCGCGAGCGTGGCCATCAGTAGAAGACCGCACAGCAGAATCAGGAGTTTCGTCGCAGGGGTTTGCCGCACGTAGCCATAGAATGTCGTTGCATGGGCAAGGTTGTCAAGCTGGAGACGGCCGTCAAGGCCAAGTCGCGGACCAAAGGTGTGGCGGCCCGCGGTGTAGGGCGGCCCGCGTCGGTGGACCGCCGGCGCCGGCCCAGGCGCGACAAGACCGCGCTGGTGCTGGGCGGAGGCGGGTTCACCGGAGGCGTGTACGAGATCGGCGCGCTGCGCGCGCTCGACCTGCTGGCGGTCAACAGCACGGTCAACAACTTCGACGTCTACGTGGGCACCTCCGCGGGCTCGTTCATAGCGGCGCTGTGCGCCAACGGCGTGACGCCCGAGGAGATGATGAGGGTCGTCACGCGCCAGGGCAAGCCGCCGTTCAAAGACATAGACATCGGAGATCTGCTGCGTCCCAACCTGGTGGAGTTCGCGCGCAAGGGCGCGCTGATGCCGCTGCGCGCCATCTCGCTCGCCCGCCAGCTCGTCTCCCAGCCGGGTGGCGTGTCGTTCATGGACGTGATGATGGGGCTCGCCGACGGCCTGCCCTCGGGCCTGTACACGGGCGCGGGGATCGAGCGCTACCTGCGTGAGGTGCTCAGCGAGCCGGGCCGCACCGACGACTTCGGCCGGCTCGAGTGCGAGCTGTATCTGACGGCGACCGACCTGGACAGCTGCGAGCGCGTGGTGCTCGGCATGGACGGCTCGAGCGACGTGCCGATCTCCACCGCGGTGCGTGCCTCCGGGGCTTTGCCGATGGTGTACGCGCCCGTACGCGTGCACGACCGCGAGCTGATCGACGGCGGCATCGTCTCGACGACCAACCTCGACCTCGCGATCCAGGCGGGCGCCAAGCTGGTGGTGGTGATCAACCCGATCGTGCCGTTCGTGAACGACTTCTCGCGCAAGGTCAGCACGCTGCGCGGAAAGCGCCCGCGCCGGGTATCGGACATGGGCTTCGCGCAGATCGGCTACCAGGTATTCAAGCTTGTCGCGCACCAGCGGCTGCATGAACTGGCCAAGGGCTGGGAGGAGCGCTATCCAGGCGTGGACATCGTGCTGATCGAGCCCGAGCCGACCGATGAACTGATGTTCGAGACCTCGATGATGAGCTTCACGTCGCGTGTGGAGATCGCGCGTCACGGGTTCGAGTCCGTGACCAAGCGGCTCGCCGGCGAGTACGACCGCTTCGAGGAGGTGGCTGAACGCCACGGGCTGGAGATCTCGGCCAAGCGCGTGCGCAAAGTGGTGGAGCACTTCGACGAAGAGAGCGAGCAGGTCAGCGCCTGGCGCAAGATCCTCGAGGGCACCACCGGCGCGCTCTTGCGGCAGGCGGGCTCGGGTTAGCGGCGATGGCCGGGCGGCGCGTGCGCCTAGGCTAAGAGTGCTGTGCCGAGCGGCGCATGCGCCGCTCGGACGGCGGGCGCATGCGCCCGCCGTCGGACAGTGCATGCACTGTCCGTAAGGGGCCGCACATGTGCGGCCCCTGGCCAGGTCGCATGCGACCTGGCCCCCAGCCAAACCGCTCAGAGCATGCGACTTTCCCTACAGAGATTTCTCGACGGCGCTGAGCAGCCGGTCGGTGGCTGCGGCGGAATGGATGGCGATGCGCACGTGGCGCGGCTCGCCGAGGGCGTCCCCGGCGGCCACGAGCACGCCCGCGTGCGCGAGGCGCGCCGCGAGCTCGCCGCCCTGCAGCGCGGGATGCGCGGCCCACACGAAGTTGGCCTGACTGTCGGCGACCTCGAACCCGAGGCCGCGCAGGCCTGCGGTCAGGCGCGGGCGCTCCTCGCAGATGGTGCGCACGCGCCGCTCGACCAGCTCCGAGCAGCTGTGCAGCGCCTCGTAGGCGCCCGCCTGGGAGATCTCCGACACGCCCAGGTCGGGCGCGAGCTCGGACAGCAGCTCGCCGGAGTCGGGGCTGCCGAGCGCATAGCCGATGCGCAGGCCGGCGAGGCCCCACGCCTTGGAGAAGCTGCGGAAGACGAGCAGGCGCGGATGTTGCTCGAGCAGGGCGAGCGAGGCGCTGGTGGGCTGCGCGTCGGCGAACTCGACGAGCGACTCGTCCAGCAGCACGGCGATGGGGGCGGGCAGCTGCTCGAGCAGCCGCTGCAGCTCTCCGGTCGGTAGCAGCTCGCCGGTGGGGTCGTTGGGACTTGCGATCGCGACAGCGCGGACGTCCGGCTCGCGCGTGGCGGCCTCGAGCAGTGCGTCGACGCCGCCGCTGCTGACGCGCACCGCGCGGCCATGCGCGCGGCGGGCCATGATCGGGAACAGCGGGTAGGAGGGCCAGTGCGTGAGCAGCTGCTGGCCGGGCTCGATCAGCGCGCGTGTGGCCGCGCCGAGCAGCTCGGCGGCGCCGTTGCCGAGGATCAGGCGCTCGGGGTCCACGCCGTGGCGCTCGGCCAGCTGGGCGCGCAGGTCGGTGGCGCTCAGATGCGGATAGCGGTGCAGCCCGCGGCGCGCGACGTACGTGATCGCGCTGACGATGCGCGGGTGCGGCAGCTCGGGCCAGGTGGTGAGCGACAGGTCGAGCGTGTCTACGCGCGTGAGCGCCTTGCGCCGGCGCTCAGCGGCCTGCTCGCGCAGGCCTTCGTTGACCTCCTCCTCGGACATCCCCTCGAATTGGCGGTAGTAGTCGAGCAGGCCCATTGCTATGGCGTCGTTCTAGCAGCGATCGTCGAGCCCCACCCGCGGTGTGGTCGGCTCGAACGGGTGAGTGGCTCTCACTGCCCCCCGCCGCGGGCGACGAGGCTCGTGCCCGGTCCATGGATGACCAGGAACCAGAGCATGAACCCGAGCGCGCAGACGGCGGCGGTGGCCGCGAAGATCCTTCCGAGCACGCCGGTGCGCTGGTCATGGCCGGCGGCGCGGCGCACGAGGATCCAGGCGCTGTCCAGGCGTTTCATCAGCGCGAGCGCGCCGAACAGCAGCGCGAACAGCGCGATGAACGAGACGAGCAGGCCGAGGCTGACGCTGCCGCTCAGATAGTTGGCCTGCGAGCCGAGCCACAGGCACGCGAGCGGGATCGGCCCCCAGCAGAGCAGGCACAGCAACGTGATCGCCGCGAGCATGATGCCGGCGAGCGAGCCGTCGACGCGCTGGCGCAGCTCGCCGGCGCGCTCGGGCAGCGCGCGAAAGCGCACGGGCGCCGTGCCGGGCCGGCGCCCGGCGAACAGCCCGCCGTTGTCTGATGGGTCACTGCGCATGGCTTCCCATGTTCGCAGCTATGACGCTGGTTGCACGTCAGCTGGCGTACAACGCGTCGAACAGGTCCGCGTAGCGCTCGTTGACGACGTTGCGCTTGACCTTCAGCGTCGGCGTCAGCTCGCCGGTGGCCTGCGAGAGATCGTGGTCGAGGATCACGAACTTCTTGACCTGCTCGACCTGCGCGTATTTCTCGTTGGCGCGGTCGATCTCCTGCTGGATGAGCGCCTGGATGGCGGGCTCGCGCGCGAGCGACGGAATGTCCTCCGGCAGGTCGTGTTCGCGGGCGAAGATTGGGATCTCTTCCTCGTCGAGCGTGACCATCACCACGGGATACGGGCGCTGGTCGCCGTGCATCACCGCTTGGGAGATCCAGCGGCACTGCTTGAGGTCGTTCTCGATGTTCGCCGGCGTCAGGTTCTTGCCGCCGGCGGTGATGATGATGTCCTTCTTGCGCCCGGTGATCGACAGGTAGCCGTCCTCGTCGAGCGAGCCCAGGTCGCCGGTGTGCAGCCACCCGTCCTCGATGCCGCCGAAGCTGGTGGGCGCGTGGTTGTGGTAACCGCTGAAGATGTTGGGGCCTTTGACCAGGATCTCCCCGTCCTCGGCGATCTTCAGCTCGACGCCGGGCAGCGCGCGCCCGACGGTGCCGAAGCGGTGGTTCTCGACAGTGGAAGTGGTCGCCGCGGTGGCCGTCTCGGTCATGCCGTAGCCCTCCAGCACGGGCACGCCGCACGCCCAGAAGAACTCGAGGATCTCCCGCGCGATCGGCGCTGCGCCGCTGGTGGCGTGGCGCACGTTGCCGCCGAAGATCGCACGGACGTTCTTGAACAGCTGCTCGTCGGCTTCCTCGAACGGCACGCGCAGCTCGTCAGGCACGGGTTCGCCGCGGTTGATCATGTCGCGCACCTTCACCCCCAGCGCGATCGCCTCCTGCGCGCGCCTGCGCTCCTCGGGCGGCTGCGCCTCGATGGCGCCGTGCGCGAGCGTGTAGATCTTCTCGAACACGCGCGGCACCGACGGCAGGTACGTGGGTTTGACCTCGAGCAGCTCGGGCACGATCTGCTTGGTGTCGCCGCCGAAGTACGCGAGCGTGCCGCCGAGGTCGAACACGGCCAGCTGAATCAGCAGCGCATAGGAGTGCGCGAGCGGCAGATACAGGTAGATGACCTCGTCCCCCAGGATCTCGCCGGCCTCGCTGACCATGTCGATGATCGAGCGGTAGTTGCCGTGCGTGAGCACGCAACCCTTCGGCGGGCCGGTGGTGCCGGAGGTGTAGATGAACGTGAAGGGGTCCTCCGGGCGCACCGCCGCGCGACGCGCCTCCAGCTCCTCGGGCGAGCGCCGGCGCCCGCGCTCGCGCACCTGCTCGAGCGTGATCGCCTCGAGCTCACGTCCGCCCGCGGCGGAGCCGTTGGTCGAGGCCTCCGCGGCGGGCTGGTCGATCACGATCACCGTGCGCAGGTGCGGCACCTGCTCGCGGATGGCGGCGATCTTGGCGAGCTGCTCGTCGTTCTCGCACACGATCGCGCACGCGTCGGAGTCGGAGATCACCCACAGGCACTCCTCGGGGGAGTTGGTCTGGTAGATCGGCACCACGACCGCGCCGGCGGCGGTGGCGGCCATGTCCACGTAGGACCACTCGGGGCGCGTGTTGGCGAGGATGCACAGCCGCTCACCCGGCTGGATGCCGAGCTCGATCAGCCCGAGGCCGATCTCCTGCACGATGTCGCCGAGCTGGACGTAGGAGACGTCGTGCCATGCGCCGTCGCGCTTGTAGCGCACGGCGACGTCATCGCCGTGCTCGACGGCCGAGTACGCGATCAGGTCGGCGATCGTGCGCGACCCAGTGGTCGACGCGGCGGCCGTGGCCTCCATCAGGACTCCTTCCTCATGACTGCGGCGAATGGAGATGTGATGTTAGACGTTGACGGACCGTTTGGATAGGCAAACCCCACGCTGGGACCCGTCTTGCGCGTCACACCGGGTTGGGTGCTTCACACCGGGTTGGGCACGTCCAGGAAGACGTGGCGCAGCTCGAAGCGCTCGGCCAGGTGCTCGCCGAGGCGCCTGACGCCGAAGGTCTCGGTGGCATGGTGCCCGGCGGCGATCAGGTGCACGCCGGACTCGCGCGCCTGCGCCATCGAGCGCTCGGCGGCCTCTCCGGTGATCAGCGCGTCGGCGCCCGCGGCGGCGGCATCGGCGGTGTAGTCGGCGCCCGCGCCCGAGACGATCGCCACGCGCCGCACCCGCGGCGGTCCCGCGTCAAACACCAGCGGCTCGTGGTCGGTGACCTCCTGCACGCGCGCGAACAGCTCCGCTGCGGCGATGCCATCGCCGGGCAGGCTCGCGATGAAGCCGATCGGCTGGCCGCGGTGCAGCGCGAAGGGCGTCAGCTCGCCGGCGCCGAGCGCGCGCGCCAGCAGCGCGTTGTTGCCGAGCAGCGGATGCGCATCCAGGGGGAGGTGGTAGGCGGCCAGGGCGATGTCCGCGTCGAACAGCATCTGCAGGCGTCGCTTGAGCAGCGCGTCGACCGTTGCCACGCCCGAGCCCCAGAACAGCCCGTGGTGTACGAGCAGCAGGTCGGCGTGCTCGCGCGCGGCGAGCTCGAACAGCTCCGCGTGCGCCGAGACGCCTGTGGCGATCGTCTGCACCTGCTCCGGCCCTGGCACCTGCAGGCCGTTGACGCAGTAGTCCTCGAAGCGCTCAGGCTCGAGCAGGCGATCGAGCTCGGCCAGGATGTCGGATGTGGCTGCGGGCACCGGCCGACGATAGCGAGCGGGTGGCGGCCGCGTGCGTATGGGATACTGGTCGGGCGTCGGGGCGTGGCGCAGCCTGGTAGCGCGCACCGTTCGGGTCGGTGAGGTCCCGAGTTCGAATCTCGGCGCCCCGATAAAAACCCTGCAAATGCAGGGTTTTTGGTAACCGTTCAGTGCCCTGGTCTTCAGGCGAGGGATGGGGGCGGGTCGCCGCGGGCGTGGGCGGCGAGCAGATCGGTCATGTAGGCGAACATGGAGCGGTGCTGTAGGCGGCAGGTGATCGAGGTTGAGAGCAGCCGCTCGATGCGTCGTTCGCCTTGCTCGGATTGGCTGCCGAGGGAGAGCTTGCGGTAGATGACGGCGCCGCGGAGGGAGCGCTCGGCGTGGTTGTTGGT
>JBEKGK010000129.1:0-10616 GCA_050012835.1 Solirubrobacteraceae bacterium
CGAGCGCGCAGCACCCCGTTACGGGAGACGCCCGGGAGGGCGCACCCCCTTCGGCGGCACAGGCAGGCAGGCTGGCGGACGTCGTCGCCCTGCCTCGCCGCGACGATGCATCCTCGGCACGTCGGCGTCGGGATCGATGACAGCGGGCAAGAGGGTCGCCGTCCTGAAGGGCGGCCACTCGCTCGAGCGCGCCGTGTCGCTGCGCTCCGGCGCGCAGGTGCAGGACGGCCTGCAGCGGCTGGGTCACGAGGTTGTGGCGATCGACGCGGGAGCGGAGCTCGTGCCGCAGCTGCTCGAGGCCGACGCCGACGCGGCGTTCATCGCCCTGCACGGGCCCAATGGCGAGGACGGGATCGTGCAGGGCCTGCTGGAGGCGATCGGGCTGCCGTACACCGGCTCGGGACCCGCGGCGTGCATGCGCTGCACCGACAAGCTGCTGGCCAAGTACCTGATGCGCGAGGCCGGCATCCCCACGCCCGCGTTCCATGCGCTGCGCGAGGCATCGATCAAGGAACTGGGCGCGGCGGCTGCACTCGCGAGCGTGGAGCGGGCGCTTGGGTTTCCCCTGGTCGTCAAGCCCGCCAAAGGCGGCTCGGCGCTCGGCGTCAAGTTCGCGCGCACCAGTGACGAGCTTCCGGGCGCGATGGTGGGCGCGTTCTCCTACGACAGCACGATCGTGCTCGAGCGCTACGTGGAGGGCCGCGACCTGGCGGTCTCGGTGCTCGACGCGCCGGGAGGCGCACCCGACGGCGCGTCCGGCGGTGCGCCGGCGCCGGACGGCGTCGCAGCGCGAGCCTCGGCGCTGCCCGTCGTGGAGGCCGTTCCGCGAGACGAGGGCTTCTACGACTACGAGTCCCGCTACGAGATCGGGATGACCACGTTCGTGTGCCCGGCCGATCTTCCAAAGGAGACGACGGAGCGCGCACAGGAGCTCGCGCTGAGCGTCTACGAGCTGCTCGGGTGCCACGGCGTGGCGCGGATCGACCTGATGCTCGAGCAGAACAGCGGTGAGCTGTGGGTGCTGGAGACCAACGTCGTCCCCGGGATGACCGCCACGAGCCTGCTGCCGCAGGCCGCCGACGCCGCCGGCATCGGCTTCGAGGAACTGGTCGAGCGGATCCTGTCGAGCGCCTTCACTCGCTAAGGGCAGGCGGCTCCTGACCAAGCGAGGCAAGGACGCAGGGAGCGTGGCGTGCTGTGCACGCGAGCGACCGAGGACGCAGCATCGCGCCGGTCAGGAGTCGCCTGCGGCGAAGTCCTCTGGGGAGACCTGGTCCAGAAACTCCTTGAACTTTTCGACGACGTCCTCTGACTCCTCGACGTCGTGCTCGAACTCGATGGCCGACTCGGAGATGACCTCCTCGGCGGCGTAGATCGGTGCACCGGAGCGGACCGCCAGCGCGATGGCATCGCTGGGCCGGGAGTCGATCTCGAGCTCGCGGCCGCCCACGCTGAGGGTGATCGAGGCGAAGAACGTGTTCTCGCGCAGCTCGGTGACCGACACCTGCGTGCACTTGACGTCCAGCTCGCCGAGGATGTCGCACAGCAGGTCGTGCGTCATCGGCCGCGGCGTGCCGGCGCCCTGGAGCTTCATCAGGATCGACGCGGCCTCCGGATGCCCGATCCAGATCGGCAGGAACTTGTTGCCGTCGACTGTCTTGAGGAGCACGATCGGCTGCTTGCCAACCATGTCGAAGCTGACGCCGTAGATCACCATCTCCTGCACAGGGGTCCTCCGAGAGGGGGGAAGTCAGAGTATAGGTACCGGCTGGGCCGCTGGCCAGCGGCAGAACCGCGTGGCACAGGGCTCAACGGGGCGAAGCGCTCGAGCGTCTCAGCGGAAGCTCCACAGCTTGTTTCCCAGGAAGTTGAGCGGCATCGAGGCCGCCACCGCCAGCGCCTGGGCGGGCACCTTGGCGATGCTGGCGCCCTCTACGAACAGCGTCAGCAGCAGCAGGCTGAAGGCCTCGGCCACGAGGCTGACCACGAGGAAGCGGACCGCCTGAGAGCGCGCGCGGCCGCCTCCGGCGTCGAACGTCCAGTGGCGGTTGAGCACGAAGTTGTTGAGCACCGCCACCAGCCATGCGACGACGTTGGCGGCGCGGTAGTCGACGCCGAATGAGTGCACGAACAGCGTGTACACAGCCAGGTTGACGATGAACCCGACCCCGCCGACGAGGCCGAAGCGGACGAGCTGCAGCCAGTTCGCCGGGTGGCGCATCCCGTGAAGCAGGCGAACGTGCGGCCGAATCTCCACGGCCGTGGCTTCCTCGCGCATCACATCAGGGTAGCGACCCTTCCCGCCGGACGGTGTCGCTAGCCTAGACGGATGATGTTCACGCGGAAGGCGCTCGCGGCGATCGGCTGCCTCTTGGCCGCGGCCACGCTCGGCGCATGCGGCGAAGCCACCGTGGGCACCGCCCTCAAGGCGTCGAAGACCATCGCCAAGTCAGACCCACCGCCCGGCAGCGCCACGCCGGACGCCGTGGCCGGCACCGCTGCCGGCGGGGGCCGGCCTGGGACTGCCAGGGAGGTCGCCGACCCGCTGGAAGCGGACAGCTACCCCGCTCCTGCGTCTGTCAAGCACGCCAGCGCCGCGACACCGACGAAGGCGGGGGCGACGATCGTTGCGGCGGGCGCTCCATCGAACGCGGAAGTACGCAAGGAGCTGGCGCAGATGCAGGCGGTGGAACGCAGCTCCAGGCAGGCGCAGCAGCTGCGGCTGACGCCCGTCCCGGGCGGCGAGTCGATCGCCGGCAATGGCACGATCCCGATTCCGACGGATGTCCCGGAAGTGGTGCAGAAGGTGATCGCGGGAGCGAACGAGATCGCCGACTTCCCCTACGTCTACGGCGGCGGGCACGCGTCGTTCGTGGACAACGCCTATGACTGCTCGGGCTCGGTCAGCTACGCGCTCGCCGCGGGGGGGCTGCTGAGCGCGCCGGAGACCTCCGGTCAGCTTGAAAGCTGGGGGGCGCCCGGCCCCGGCAAGTACATCACCGTGTACGCAAACGCCGGTCACACCTACATGTACGTCGACGGCATCCTTTACGACACGGCGGGGCGCAGCGGCGTGTACGCGTCGCGCTGGCAGGTGCAGCCGACGGATAACTCCGGCTACGTCGTGCGCCACTGGCCGGGGCTGTAGCGGTGGCGCTCGCGCTCACGCATCTGGCGAGCGCCGTCATCTCGCTGCCGATGGCGCTCGGCGGGGAAGCGGAAACGTCCAGCAACGTCGGGCTGGGCGTGGTCTCGGTGGTGTCGATCGGCCTCGGCTACGTGGGGCTGTTCGCCCTGTGGTTCTTCGTGTTCCGCGACAGGTCGCGCTCGAAGCGCAGGAAGGACTCCGCCGACTGAGCGACGCGCCGTGAGGGCCAGCCGCATTGACGTTCGTGCGACCGGTCGCACGGTGGCCCGCCGAGCGTTCGTCAGCCCGTGAGCGTGCCGCTGCTGAGCACCGTCGTGGTGACGGGGTTGCTCTTGGCGGCGTTGCGAACGGTCAGGCGCAGCATCAGCGAGACCTTGTGCACGCGTGCGAGCCGAGCGGCGGTGCGCTGGGAGAAGTCGATGTGCACCGCGCTGTGACCGCCCTTGGTGGTGACCAGGATCGCTTTCGCGATCACGAGCTCCGGCGGCGAGCCGGCGGGCAGGCCGGTGGCCGGCGAGCCACCGATCCCCAGCCGGTGTGCGACGGCGCTGCTGAGCAGCACCTCGAAGTGCCCGGCGACCTGCTCGTTGACCGAGTAGCTGACGAGGAGGCCCTTGCGCAGGGCGGTTCGCAGCCCCTGCCGGATGATCGACGCGGCGGCGATCGGGGCGGGGACGACACCCGGCGCGCCCGCCGAGGAGCCTTTGCCCTGCGCGGTCGAGCCGCCCGCGCCGCTCGACGAGCTACCTGCGCCCTGTCCGCTGGTGCTGGACGGCGGCGGCGGTCCGTTGACGGTGATTTCATGGGTGACGTTGGTCGTGTTACCCGCCACGTCGGTGATCGTCAGCGTGACCGTGTACTTACCGCCGTACTGGTAGGAGTGGAAGGCGCTCGCGGCACACGGGCTCAGCCACGGGGTTTCGCACGTCGGGGCACCGGGGGCAAAGCCCACGACTTCGGGGGTGCCGTCACCGAAGTTCCAGCTGTAGGTCGCGTACGTCAGCGTTGGCGGGCCGGTGGGTCCGAAGGCTTTGCCTTCGCTCAGGCTGATGTCCGACTCCATTCCGTCGACACCAATGATTTCTCCCGCGTTGACAGGATTGGGCGCGGTGAAGCTCGCGATTAGGCCGGGGCCGCCCAAGCAGACGCCTCCACTCAGGCTGAAGACATTGTTGATGTAGTAACGACCAGGGCCCACTGTCACGTTCGAGAGCGTCCCAGCTTCAGTGAGTGGATTGGCCGTCGCCGTGCCCGCGATTTCCCCACGGCTCTCTCCTATGCCGTCCGTCGAGGCGAAGAAGTTGCGGCAGAGATCAGTTGCCTCTTCGCCTCTGGCGTCCTGCCAGGCGTTCAGAAGCGGGTCGGTGACGGTGTTCATCTCCTCCGCGGAGATCTGATTGACGATCAGGTCGGTGAGAGCGGCTGTGGGATCGAGGATTTCGCCCGCTTCCTGGTTGGGCTCCTCGATGTGCGGACCTTCGAGGCGACGCGCTTCTTCTGCTTCCAGGCGCTCCTTTGGCGTGTCTTCTTCGAGCTGCTTTTCGCGCGCTGCTTCTTCCTTGACGGTTTCTTCCTTCGGTTTCTCTAGCTTCTCCAGGTGTTTTTCCGGGTTCCAGCCACCGTCTTGGCAGTCGTACGCCCCCGTGTTCGCCGTCCACGGGATCGCCGCGTAGAGGATCGTGTTGCTGTCACCCTCCGGTGCGGCATCGGGGTTGATGTCGCCGTGGTAGCTGCAGAAGCTTTCTTTGTAGCTGACGCTGTTGCGTTCTTCTTTTTCTTTTTCTGTTTTCGTGAGACTGTAGTCCGAGCAGCGGGTCGCGGCTTCGTCGAGGCAGACCGCTACGTCGGGCGGGGTCAGCAGGTAATAGATCGTGCCCATGCCCTTGGGGAGGCCATGGGTGGCGATGAAGGACTGCAGCTGTTCGCGCAACTGCGCGTCGGTGAGGCAGATGGCCAGGTGGCCGGGGTCCGTGCATTTCGAGGTCGGGTAGTGCACCGTGTCCGAGTAGGAGCCCTTGAAGAGCGCTTTGAACGGCGCGACCAAGTTGCCGCGGTCACGGTATTGGCCGATGACGCCGAACGGCGTCGCCAGGTTGGCTTCGCCGAGTGCCTGGAAGAACCCGTCGATGTTCACGAGCCATCGGTTGTCGAATTGGATGGACTTTTCCGGTTCCCAGTAGATCGCGTACTCGCTGGTGGTGCCGCTGAGGACCTCGTTTCCGCTTTCGTTGGCGAACGTCGCCCCTTCTCCTTCGAGGAGGCCCGGGGCTAGGGCGGTGGCGCGCGGCTGCAGCCCGACCTTGGTGCCGGCGACTTCGGTGACCAGCGCGCCCGCGGTCGCCGGCAGGAGCAGCAGCGACGCTCCGACCGCGAGAACGCCACCCAGAGTCCGACCCCGGACGGTCGCCGCGCACACACGAGCCAGCGAGGAGAGCAAGCGCGCAAACATGGTCACGATCCCCTCATCGGCAGTGCGGTGTGGTTGCCTTAGCCCGCTGGACGGCCTTTGCAGAACATCGCACCGTGGCGCTCCTCGAGCCCGGCCATCCGTCCACCGGATGACGCGCGCCGACAGCAGCCCGCGCGTGCATCCGATCCCTGGTCAAGGGCGCGGCCGTGCGCTCACCACAAGAAGCAGAGGCGAGACCGTATGAGCAGTGGCCCGAGTCCCGACACGACCCCCGAAACAGCATCGGCGCACGCTGCGCGTACCGGTAGGCCGGCTGCACGTGGACTTCGGCGCCTGAGCTCTGCGGCGCGCGGGCACCGCGGCTTCTGGGCTGCGGTCGCGGTGGCGCTGGTCGTGGGCGGAACGCTCGCGTCAGTGCTCGGCGCGCGCGCTGTATCCCATTCCGAAGCCAGCAAGGGGCGGCTCGCGTTTCACCTGGCCTCGACCGAGATCGCCTCAACACTGACGCTCGCGCTGCAGCACGAGGAAGACCTGGTCGTCAGCGCGAGCGCGTTCATGACGGGCAACCCCAGCGCCTCCGCAGCCGGCTTCGACAGGTGGGCGGAATCGGTGCACGCGATGCAGCGCTACCCCGAGCTTCGCAATCTCGGCCTCGTGCAGCTCGTGCCCGCGGCGCGCCTGTCGGCGTTCGAGGCACGCCTGGCAGCGAATCCCGTGCGCCCGCTGGGACCCGATTCGCTCGGGCCGGCGGGCCCGCTGCAGATCCTGCCGCCGGGCAATCGACCGTACTACTGCATCGCCGTCGCGGGACTTGCGCGGGACGCCGCCAGCTACATACCTGCGGGCATGGACTACTGCGCGATCGCGCCGGCGCTGATAACCGCGCGGGACACGGGACTGGCGACGTACGCGCCGGTGATGGGGAGCAAGACGACCACGCTGGGAATCGAGACCCCCGTGTATCTCGGAGGACGAGCGCCGTCCACGGTGGCGGCACGCCGCCGAACGTTCGTGGGCTGGCTCGGCGAGCTGATCGTGCCCGGTGTGGTGCTGGCGAGAGCGCTCGAAGGTCACCCCGACGTCGCGGTGCGCTTCCGCTACGCATCGGCGAGCTCGCACGCGGTGTTCACCAGTGGCGTCGCCCCCGCCGGCGCGCAGAGCGCAGAGGTCAGGCTCGGCAACGGCTGGACGGTCCAGAGCTTCGGGCCGGGCGTCTCGGGCAGCATCTTCGACAGCTCGCACGCGCTGGTGCTGCTGATCGCCGGGATCCTGCTGAGCGCGATGCTCGGACTGCTCGTGCTGGTGCTCTCCACCGGACGCACGCGCGCGCTGTCACTCGTACGCGAGAAGACCCGCGAGCTCTCCCACCAGGCGCTCCACGATTCTCTCACCGGGCTGCCGAACCGTGCGCTCGTGCTCGACCGTGCGGAGCAGATGCTCGCGCGTACGGCCCGCCGGCCGGGAGGCGTCGCGGCGGCGCTGTACATCGACATCGACGGCTTCAAGCACGTCAACGACAACCTCGGGCACGCGGCCGGAGATCAGCTGCTGCGCATCGCGGGCGAACGGCTGCAGCGCGCGGTGCGCGAGCAGGACACCGTCGGGCGCCTCAGTGGCGACGAGTTCGTCGTGCTGGTCGAGGCGACGCCCGACCAGGTCTCACCTGACGTCCTCGCGGACCGCCTGACGGAGACCCTGCGCGAGCCGGTCGAGCTCGGAGACGCCGGTAAGTCCTTCTCGGTCACGGTAAGCATCGGCGTGGCGGTCGGACAATACGCCACCCCCGACGACCTGCTGCGCGATGCCGACCTCGCCCTGTACGCCGCCAAGGCGGCCGGCAAGGACCGCTATGCGCTGTTCGACGCGAGCCTGTACGCCGACGCCGAGGGTCGACTCGCGCTCGAGGCGGACCTCAGCACGGCGGTGGACGAAGGCCAGCTGTTCCTGCTCTACCAGCCGATCTTCGACCTTGCCAGACAACGCATGGTCGGCGTCGAGGCGCTCGTTCGCTGGCGCCATCCGCAGCGCGGCGTGGTGCCGCCCGCCAGCTTCATCCCGCTCGCCGAGGAGAGCAGGCTGATCGTGCCAATCGGACGCTGGGTGCTGGGCGAGGCCTGCCGCCAGGCCGCCGCCTGGAGCGCGGAAGGGCTCGCGCTCGGCATCTCCGTGAACGTCTCCGCGTATCAGCTCAACCGCAGGGAATTCGCCGAGGACGTCCGCGCGGCGCTCGAGAGCTCCGGCATAGCGCCGTCGTCGCTCACGCTCGAGATCACCGAGACGGCGCTCGTGCGCGACGTGCCGGCGGCGTGCGAGCGCCTGCAGGAGGTCAAGGCGCTGGGTGTGCGCGTGGCGATCGACGACTTCGGCACCGGCTACGCCTCGCTCTCGCACCTGCAGCGCATGCCCGTGGACATCCTCAAGATCGACAAGAGCTTCGTGGCGGCACTCAACGACGGGGGCCAGAGCCGCGAGCTGCTCGCGGCGATTCTCGGCGTGGGACAGTCGCTGTCGCTGAGCGTGGTCGCCGAGGGCATCGAGGAGCACGACCAGCGGGCCACGCTCGAAGAGATGGGCTGCGAGATGGCGCAGGGCTTCCTGCTCGGCCATCCCGGCCCGCCGCGCGACATCGAGGGTCTGTTCGCGCACCGTGCGCTCACGCGCACGGTCAGCTCGCCGGTTGGCTGACGCCGCCGGCCGCGCCCCGAGCGCTCAGCCGAGGTAGCCGTCCAGGCGCTCGATCGCCTGCGCCAGGCTCGCGCGGCCGAAGCCGACGCGCACGTGGCGCGGCTGCCCGTAGACGCTGCCCGGGAGCAGCAGCACGCCGGCGCGCTCGGCGATCTGTTCGCACCAGGCCTGCACGTCGAAGTCGCCGGCCACGCGCGGGAACCCGATCGGCCCGGCGGTGGGCCGCACCCATTCGAACAGCTCGCCGCGGCGCTCGAGCAGGTCGTCGATCAACGGCAGGTTGGCGAGCACGAGCTGACGGCTGCGGGCCACCAACCGATCGCCGTGGCGCAGCGCCAGCGCGACGAGCAGCTCGCTGGGCGCGCTCGAGCAGATCGTGGTGTACAGCTTGAGCTCGGTGATGCGGTCGATCAGGGCGCTATCGCGGCAGGCGAGCCAGCCGATCCGCAGCCCGGGCAGCCCGTACGCCTTCGAGACGGTGTTCAGCGAGATCGCTCCCGGGTACAGGTCGGCCGCGGCGGGAAGGCGGTCTGCGGGATCGTGCTCGAGCCCCTGGTAGACCTCGTCGCTGAACAGCACGATCGAGCGCTCCTGCAGCAGCTCGACGAGGCGCTCGAAGGCCGCCCGCGGCATTTGCGTGCCGGTGGGGTTGTGCGGGCTGTTGACGTACACGAGCTTCGTCTCGGCGCGCAGCATGCGCTCGAGCTCGTCGAGGTCATACGCCCAGCCGTCCTCGTACCGGCGCTGCCACAGACTCACGCTCGCGCCCGTGCTGCGCGCGAGCTCGACCGCCGATCCGTAGCACGGCGACTCGACGACCACGTGATCGCCCGCCGCGAGCAGCGCGTGGTAGGCGATGAAGATCCCCTCCTCGGCGGCCGCGAGCGTGAGCACGTCCTCGGGCTGCACGATCTCGTAGCGGCTGGCGACCGCCGCGCGCAGCTCGTGTGAGCCGGGCACCTCGGTGTAGCCGAGCCGCAGCGCGAGCAGGCGCTCGCGCGCGTCGGGCTCCAGCTCGAGCAGCTCAGCGACCGTCTGGGACTCGCAGTCGCTGCTGGAGAGCATCAGCTCCGCGCGGAACTCCCACCGCTCGTAATAGCGCTCGAGCGCAAAGGGCTTGATCTGCACGCCGTGATGCTATGCGCTGCGCGTACGGGCGCCTGCCGCGCGCGCGGCGGACGGGCGCGGACTCTGCGCGCGGTGGGATACTCGACGCGGCGAGCACATGGCGAGGATCACCGACCACGAGGCGCAGCAGGTCGCGAGCGCCAACGCGACGGGGCGCACACCGGTCGTGCTCATACACGGCCTGTGGCTGCTCGCGAGCAGCTGGGATCGTTGGGCGGCGCTGTTCGATGAGGCCGGCTACGCGCCCGTGTCACCGGGCTGGCCGGACGATCCCGAGACGGTCGAGCAGGCACGCGCGAACCCCGGCGCGTTCGCCCGCAAGACCGTCGGGCAGGTGCTCGCGCACTTCGACGAGGTGCTCGGCCGGCTGGAGCGCAAGCCGGTGCTGATCGGGCATTCCTTTGGCGGCCTGCTCGTGCAGATGCTCGCCGGACAGGGGCTCGCGGAGGTGACCGTGGCGGTCGACCCGGCGCCGTTCCGCGGCGTGCTGGCGCTGCCGATCTCCGCGCTGCGCGCCGCCGGCCCGGTGCTTGCCAACCCGCTCAACCGCACGCGTGCGGTGTCGCTCTCCTATGAGCAGTTTCGCTTCGCGTTCGCCAACGCGGTGAGCGAGCAGGAGGCCAGAGAGCTGTACGAGACGTTCGCCGTGCCGGCGCCCGGCGCACCGCTCTTCCAGGCTGCGCTCGCCAACCTGAACCCGTGGACGGAGCTGAAGGTCGACAGCGAGAACGCTGCCCGCGGACCGCTGTTGATCGCCTCCGGCGAGCGCGATCACACGGTCCCATGGGCGATCGCAAATGCGTCCTACAAGCGCCAGGCGCGCAACCACGGCGTGACCGAGATCACCGAGATCCCGAACCGCGGGCATGCGCTGACGATCGACGGCGGTTGGCGCGAGGTCGCCGAGGAGGCGCTCGCGTTCGTCAAGCGCTTCACCTAGCGCGCTTCACCCGGCGAGCGCCCGGCGCGCGCCGCGGGCGAAGTCTGCGGCCCACGGGCGAGGTCCGCAGCCCGGCGCCCTCACGCGCTGGTCGGCTGGTCCTCGCCGGCGCGCGCGTCGAGCTGGCGCAGATGCGCCTGCACGTGCTCGTCGCGCTCGAGCTGCGCGTCGCTGAGCGGGCCGAGCATGCCGCGCAGCACCGACATCACGACCCAGCGGCGCGGGCGGATGATGCGCGCCTGGCGGCGCTCGATCCCGCGCACGATCGCCTCGCCGGCGGCGCTCGGCGGCAGGCGCTTGTGCAG
>JBEKGK010000130.1:0-10543 GCA_050012835.1 Solirubrobacteraceae bacterium
CCGCTGCCGACGAGGTACAGCGCGAACACCACGCCGGGGCGCACGCGGTCGCGCAACTGCCACAGCAGGTATGCGAGCAGGCACATCGTGACGGTCTCATAGATCGGCGTCGGCTGCACGCGCACGCCGGGCGGCGTCGGCAGCGTGCCGTGCGGGTAGCCCATCGCCCACGGCAGGCTGGAGCGAATGCCGTAGTCGCCGTCGCCTGAGACCTGGCAGCCGATGCGGCCGATCGCGTAGCCGAGCGTGAGCGCGGTGGCGCACATGTCGAACATCCGCAGTTCGAGCGCGTGGCGCCAGCGCATCCACGCGATCACTCCGATCGCGCCGCCGATCGCGCCGCCGTACCACACCAGGCCGGAGCCGGAGAAGATGCTGCCGAGCAGGTCGTGCTTGACCTGGCTGTAGTTCTGGATCACGTAGTAGGCGCGCGCGCCCACCACTCCGCCGAGCAGCGCGGCGAACGTGATCTCATAGGCCCAGTCGACCGGCTTGCCGAGCTCGCGCAGCCTCCGCGCGACGACGCAGCCGCACGCGAGGAAGCCGAGCGCGAACACCACGCCGAACGTCTTGATCGAGATGCCCAGGAGTTCGACTTCGGGCTTCACGAGCGGCGCGGTCTCCGGCGGTGGCGGCGTGGCGCAAGGACGGGCATCGTTCGCGCCCGAACTTTAGGGCACCTGTGACCGCTTCTGCGACAATCAGCCGCATGGCTGCGAGGCGATCGAGCTTTGGCAAGGACACCGGCCTGCAGGCGCGGATGCTGTTGACGATGTTCCTGCTGGGGCTGGTGTATGTGGCGTTCGTGGGCGCGCTGTTCGCCGCGGGCGCCGCGGCCGGCTTGATCGTGGTGGTCGCGGTGGTGCTGCTGCTGGTGCAGCTGTTCGGCTCGGACAAGATCGCGATGGCCACGATGGGCGTGAAGGAGGTCTCGCCCGCGCAGGAGCCCGAGCTGCACGGGATCATCGAACGGCTGTGCGTGCAGGCCGACCTGCCCAAGCCGCGCGTGTGCGTGATGGAGACCTCGATGCCCAACGCCTTCGCGATGGGCCGTTCGAAGAAGTCGACGAGCGTGTGCGCCACGCGGGGGATACTCGAAATGCTCTCGCCGGCCGAGCTCGAAGGCGTGATGGCGCACGAGCTCACGCACGTGATCAACCGCGACGTGATGGTGATGACGCTGGCGAGCTTCTTTGCGACGCTCGCCTCGCTGATCATCCAGTTCACGTTCTTCTTCGGCGGCGGCTTCGGCGGCGGCTACGGGCGCAGCCGCGACGAGGAGGAGGGGCTGTTCTTCGTGCTGATCGTCTCGGTGCTGGTGTATGCGATCTCGTTCCTGTTGCTGCGGGCGCTCTCGCGCTACCGCGAGTTCGCGGCCGACCGCGGCTCCGCGGTGCTGACCGGGCGCCCCAGCGCGCTGGCCTCGGCGCTGCTGAAGATCAGCGGCACGATGGAGCGGGTGCCGAGCCAGGATCTGCGCAGGGCGGAAGGAATGAGCGCCTTCTTCATCGTGCCAGCGCGCACGAAGAAGTCGCTGATGAACATCTTCGCCGACCACCCGCCGCTGGAGCAGCGCCTGGCGGCGCTGGAACGGCTGGAGTCCCAGCTGCAGAGCAGCGTCTGACCTGTGGGCCTGCGCGACATCCTCACCGGCCGCCACGAGGTCAAGGGGCCCGCGCCCGACCGCCTGTTCGCGATCTCCACCGCCTACGTCACGCTGCAGGCCGAGCACCAGATCGAACCGGCCGGCAAGGCCGCGATCGTCTTCCAGGCGCTGGCCACGAGCGAGTTCGAAAGCACGCTGCGCGAAATGGAAGAAGTGGTGACCGCCACCGGCGGCGAGAGCGGCACGAAGGTCTCGACCGAGGACGACAGCTACGGCTACCGGTGGATGGTGCTGCACAACCCCGAGGGCGCGCCCAGCGTGGAAGACCTGGCGGTCGGCATCAACGCCGTCTCCAGCTCAATCGAGACGGCCGGCTACGGCGAGCGCCTGCTGTGTGCCGTGTTCGCGTTCGTCGACGCGCAGAAACGGCCGATCTACTTCATCTACAACTACAAGCGCGGCTACTGGTACCCGTTCGTTCCAGCGCCTGATCAGCAACAGCAGCGCTCGACGGAGCGCGAGCTGCAGATCAAGGCGCAGATGGCCTCGGAACTGCCGATCGAGCCGGAACTGGAGCGCTGGTTCCCGCTGTGGGGAATCCCGATCTGAGGAACCGGGGCGCCGCCGCGTCCTGTCGGTCGGCGATCGACCCGGACGCACGGCGCGGCAGCGGCGTCAGTCGGGGATCAGGCCCTCGCCGGTGAACTCGCGGCCGGCCTCCTCGAAGCTGAAGTCGGCGGGCGGGAGGATCACGTCGGAGCCCTGGAGCTCGTCGTCGCCGAGCAGCGTGCCCTGCGCGCGCACGTAGTCGAGCAGCGCGGCGAAGGCGTCCACGAAGCCCTCGTCGCTGCCGCTGTCGACGATCGCCAGCGCTTCCCGGCGCAGCCCGTCCACGCGCTCGGCGTCATCGTCGGCCAGCCGGTACTGGCCCTCGCCGGAGATGCGGACGATCATGCCTGGCCACCGTTCTCGATCGGCTGCTGTGCCTCCTCGCCATCCGCGGGCGCCTCGCCCGCAGCGGCGATCTGCGGGGCCGGCGCGCGCGGCGCACCGGATCCGAGTTCGCTCTTCATCTTCTCGAGCTCGCTGTCGACGGCGGGCTGGCTCGAGAGCTGCTTGAGCTGGCGGTCGATGTCGTCTTCGCCGCCGCCGAGCTGGGTGATGTCGTCGAACGTGCCCGCCGCTTCGAGCTCCGATACGGCATCCGCGCGCGCTTTCATGTTTTCGGTCTTGTCGACCGCGCGCTGCATCGCCAGGCCCACGTCGGCCATCTGCTCGCCGACGCCGGTGGCCGCCTCAGAGATCCGCACCTGGGCCTCCGCGGCCGAGTACTGCGCCTTGATGACCTCCTTCTTGGTGCGGAAGGCTTCGATCTTGGCGCGCAGTTTCTGCTCGGAGTCGGTCAGCTTCTGCTGCTGTTCCTCCAGTTCGGCGACCTGCGTGTCGAGCCCCTGCAGCTCCGTCTGCGCCACGTTCTTGCGTTCGAGCGCCGTCCTGGCCAGATCCTCCTGACCGCCGGACAGCGCCTGACGGGCCTGCGTGTCGAGCTTGACGACGCTCTGCTGCAGCGAGCTCTCCTGCATCTGCAGGCGCTTCTTCGCCGTCACCACGTCGGCGATGCCCTTCTTGACGTTCTGCAGCTGTTCGACCTGCTTCTGGTAGCTGTAGTCCAGCGTCTCGCCCGGGTCTTCGGCCCGATCCAGCAGTTTCGAGACCTTCGCCTTCACCACGGTGGACATGCGCCCGGTCAAGCCAGCCATCTGATCCTCCTGTTGCTGTTCTGAGAGACGACCGACCTGAACTCGGCCAACACGTCAAGCGTAGCCGACCGGGAGCCGTGAGCGCTCAGCTCAGCACGAAGAGCGAGCGTCAGAGCCCGAGCGGGTGGCGAACTGTGAAGCCGGAGTTGGACTGGCGCAGCGGACGCCAGCGCGGACCCTCCAGGTTGGCTGGGTCTTCCGCAGGGCTCGTGTCCAGGCGCAGGCCTGCCACGGTCATGTAGGCGTGGCCGGGGTTGGCGAAGATGGCCACCCAGCGTCCGGCCCCGTGCGACCCCCAGGCCTCGAATTCGGAGGAGTCCTCCGGGGTGGCCAGCAGGCTGGAGCCATGAAGAGCAAAGGACACCGTGCCGGAGCAGTCATAGCCGGGCGAGATGAACGAGGCGTGGCCGCCGCCGTAGATGTACGGCAATCCGATCAGCTCGTTGCCGGCCCAGATGATCTCCTGTATGACCGCCGGGGCCCCGATCGGGGCGGCAGCAACGCCGTCGATGAAGCGCGCGGTGGTGCCCGGGACCAGCAACTCCGGCCGCGGTGTCGGGCCCGTCGCCGAGGTCATGCCGTCGCCGGTCGTCAGTTCGCCGGGGATACTCGTCGCAAGACCGCTCGCGGCCGGTTCGCTCGCCGCCGCAACGCTTCCGCCGGTGCCGCTGGCGGTGCTGCTGGCGGCCGTGCCGGTCGTGACGCTGGCTTTCGCGGGCGCGACGTAGGGGACGACTTCGCCGGTCGCCGTCTTCTCGTAGACCGGCCCCTTGTAGGCGATGTTGGGCGTCTTGGCGGTTATCGGCGCGAGGTGGATCGACGCGGCCGGCTTGGTGGTGGTGCTCGACGGTTCCGTGGCGACGACCCCGCCGGTTCCGCCCGCCAGCGCGGTGGAGGCGCCGACTGCGTCGACTGCCGCAATCGACAGGCTGCAAAGAATTACGCTGAGGGTACGAACCCGCACAAAAACAACCTCTTTCGTCGGCCTGCGGGGTTAGCTGACGGGCTAGCGCTGAAAGAGCCTGCGCTTCTCACGGTCCTACCGCGGGATTCGCCCCAACAACTTGGGTCCCCCGTTCCCTGACACCTGGTCAAGGACTCGGCATTCGGGCGGGCACGCTAGCAGAGTGCAAGGACACTTGCAGGACATGCACAGCTTTTCGCAGGTTTTCCCGCAAATGCCGCGCTTTTTGCCGGATCGCTAGTGTGCCGCCCCATGCGCCCCATGCGCCCCCTCGCGCGAGGACCGCTTCTGGCCATGGTGGCGCTCGCCGCCGCGGGACTGGCCGGCTGCGGCAAGGGGGAAGCCGAACCGCCCGCCGGCGCCGGCCCAACGCGCAAGCTCGCGCCGGTCGCCGCCCAGGGAGCGGTCAGCGTAGCCACGCGCAACACCACCCGCCTGGGCGGCGACGACGTCGCGTCCGACGCGGCAGCCGTGGCCCGCGCCGTATACCCCGGCCTCACGGCCGCCACGCGACCGCTGGCGGTCGTGCTCGTCAACGAGCGCGACTGGCTGCCCGCGCTCGCGGCCTCCGTCCTCTCCAGCGCTCCGGCCGGCGCCCCGATGCTGTTCAGCGAAGGCCAGACGCTCCCCGCGGTGACCAGCCAGACGCTCGAAGCGATGCACCCGCTGGGCGCGCCCGCTCTGGGCGGCGCGCAGGTGATTCGGATCGGCACCGCCGCGGCTGTGCCCGACGGCTACGTGACGCGCACGGTGCGCGTGGGTGTGGGCGTGCCGACGGTCGCCGCCGCCGGCGTCGAGCGGCTGGCGGTCACGCTCGACGGCGGCGGCGCGCCGCGCCAGGTGATCGTGCTCGCCGCAGACGCCGCCCCGGCGCTGGCGATGCCCGCGGCTGGCCTCGCCGCCGAGAGCGGCGCGCCGATCCTGTTCGTCACGCGTGCGCGGGTTCCAGCGCAGACGGCGACTGTGCTCGCCACCCTGCACCGGCCGTCCATCTACGTGATCGACGCCGCCGCGGTCGGCCGCCACACGCTGGATGAGCTGCGCAACTTCGGCACCGTCAAGACGATCACGAGCGACGGCGCCGCCGCCTCCGGCCAGGAAGCGGCGCAGAACGCGATCGAAGTCGCGCGCTTCACCGACGGGACGTTCGGCTGGGGGGTCAAAGAACCAGGCCACGGGCTCGTGTTCGCGAACATGGGCCGCCCGCTCGACGCGCCCGCCTCGGCATTGCTCTCGGCGACCGGCGACTACGGACCGCTGCTGCTGCTGGCGAGCGCCTCCCAGGTCCCGCCGGCGCTCGCCGGCTACCTGTCGGACATCCAGCCCGCGTACAGCACCCCGCAGTTCCCGCCGGTGCGCGGCGCCTACAATCACGGCTGGCTGATCGGCGACGAAGTGGCCGTCTCGGCAGTCATCCAGGCCGAAATCGACTCGATGCTCGAGATTCGCCCGCAGACGCACACGTCCGAAGAACAGTCGGTCTCGCAAGTCGAATAGTGTCGGTCTCGCAAGTCGATCGCACAGAGGCGAAAATTGAGTCAAGCCGAGGACCCCAGACGTCTGAGCCGCAAGGCGAACGCTCACGAGGTGAGCATCGAGGACGTGCGCCAGCTGATGGGCGCCTCCACCCCACACTTCGCGCTGCAGCTGCGCAACCGCATCGCCAACCTGATCGCCGACCTGCCCCCCGATCATCCTGCGCGCGTGGAAGGCGAGCGCGAGATCGCACGCCTGCAGCGGCTCGGCTTCGATGGCGAGACGCGCGGCGAGGGCGCCGCGGAGGGCGAGCGCCCGCTGCCGTCGCTGAACCTCGCCAGCTCCTCGCCGGCCCAGGCCTGAGCGCCGCTAGCGCAGGCCGGCGAACGTTCGCTCGCGACGGGCGTCCACGTAGCGCGCGCGCAGCAGTTTGAAGACGACCACGACCAGCGCCACGTCGACCGGCAGCAGCGCGATGTTCAGCCAGCTCGGCGCGCGGTTGGCCACCGCCAGCACCACCAGCACGACCGCTGAGTGGAACACGATCGCCGGGATCATCGACAGCATCAACGTGTGGGAGCGAAACCCGCCCAGGTGCTCACGCAGCGTGACCTCGATCGTGCCGATCACAACGGCTCCGATCCCCGCCCCGAGCAGCGCGCCGTTGCTCTGGATGCCCCTCAGCCAGGCCACCACCGTGCCGATCGCACCGACGAATATCAACAGCTCCGAAAGCGGCAGCGGATGCCACGGCGCCTGTGGGCGATCGCCCACAGCCTTCAGCTCGCCGAGGGCTCTGGCGGCGCGCACAGAAGGGCGCGCGGCGGGCGCTACGCGCGGCGCTGGCTCCCGTGAGCTCTGTGGATTGGGACGGCGCTTGCGCGAGCGTCCACGCCGGCCGGGGTTGCGCTTGGCCACGGAGGTCGGTTAGAGGCCAGGCAGGAGTTCGCGGCGGTGCATCGCCGTCGATGCTAGCGCCTATGCTGCGTTGCGTGTCCACGTCGGCATCCCCCGCCCCGCCTCCCGCGGCGGGCATTCCCGACAGCGCGCTGCCGGGTCCGTATCCGGTCGGCGAGTACGCGGCCGCGCTGCGCTCGAAGCTGCGCTCGTTCGCGCGCGTGCAGCTGATGGGCGAGCTCGTCAACCTGCGCCCGTCGCGAGCGCGCGTGTACTTCGAGCTGCGCGACGGCAGCGGCGCGATTCCGTGCGCGGCCTGGCGCGCAGACTGGGATGCGATGGTCGCCCGCGCGGGCGCGCCGGCGGAGGGCATGCAGGTCGTGGTGGCCGGCGGCTGCGACTACTACCCCGGCAGCGCCACCTCATCGCCCGGCTTCTCCTTCTCGGTGCTCGACCTGCGCCTGGCCGGCGACGGCGACCTGCTCGCACGGATCGAGCGCCTGCGCAAGCAGCTCGACGGCGAGGGGCTGCTCGAGACTCAGAAGCGCCTGCCGCGGCCGGTGCTGCCGCGCACGATCGGCGTGGTCACCGGCGAGGGCGGCAAGGCGCGCGACGACGTGCTCGCGGCGCTCGCCCGCCGCGGCTGGGCGGGGCGCCTGGTGTGGGGCTTCGCTCCCGTGCAGGACCGCCACGCGGCGCCCGCGATCGTGCGCGCGCTCGGCGAGCTGGTGGCGGTCGCCGGCGTCGAGGTGGTGATCGTCGCGCGCGGCGGCGGCTCGCTGGCCGACCTGCTGTGCTTCTGCGACGAGACGCTCTGCCGCACGGTCGCGCTGCTCGGCGTGCCCGTGATCGCCTCTGTGGGCCATCACACCGACCGCACGCTGCTCGACGACGTCGCCGCCGTCAGCTGCTCGACCCCCACCCATGCCGCTGAGGCGGCGGTGCGCGTGGACTGCACGAAGGCGCGCGCAGAGCAGGCGGCGGCGGCCACGCGCCTGCGCGACCACGGCCGGCGGGCGATGCAGCCGCGAGCCGGCCTGCCCGCCGCCGCCGCACGCCTGCGCGACCACGGCCGGCGCGCGGTGCTCACCCGTGCCCGCCTGCTGGCGACGCTCTCGCGCGCGCCCGCCGCGCATCTCGATCGCCAGCGCACGCGCCTGCATCAACAGCTGCGCGAGATCCGCGCGGGCTCGCGCCGGCGCGGCGAGTCCGAGCGGCGCCTGACCGAGCGACGCGCGGTGGTGCTCGAGCGCAAGGCGGCGTCCTTCTCGCTGGATTGCCGCGAGCGACGTCCGCGTGAGCTGGCGCAGCTCGCGCTCGCGCTCGCCGGGCATGATCCGCAGCGCACGCTCGAGCGCGGCTACGTGCTCGCGCAGTCGGTGGGAGGCGAGCCGATCGTCACCGCCGCGGGCGCGCGCGAGGCCGGCGAGCTGCAGCTGCGCTTCGCCGACGGCTCGCTGCCGGCGAGGATCCTCGAGCCATGAGCGAGCCGCCGTACGAGGCCACGCCCATCGAGGGCGCGTCCGCTCAGGGAGCCGGGCCCTCGGCCGGCCAGCCGCAGACCTACGAGGCGGCGGCGGCGCGCGTCGAGGAGATCATCCGCCGGCTGGACTCCGGCGAGGCGAGCCTCGACGAGACGCTCGCGCTCGTCAGCGAGGGCAAGACGCTGATCGAGCTTTGCGCGACCCAACTGGCGGCGGTCGGCGACGCGCTGGAGGAGCTGCGCCTGGACGAGCTCGTCGGGCGGCTGGAACGCGAGGCCGGCGCATGACGAAGCGGGGACCGAAGGAGCGGGCGCGGGAGACCGGCGCGTGAGCACCTGGGAGACGCTCGCCGGGCTGGAGCTGCAGATCGAGGACTATGCGCTCGAGCCCCTGCAGGCGACCGTGTCGAGCGAGTTCGAGCGCAAGAGCACCATCATCCGGCTGCGCGGCGCCGGTGAGGACGGGCTCGGCGAGGACGTCACCTACGACGCGGTCGACCACGACATCCTGCAGGCAGCCGGTCCCACGCTGGCGCTGGCGGGGCGCTTCACGCTGGCCTCCTTCTGCGCGCACCTCGCCGAGCTGCAGCTGTTCGGAGAGCCGCCGCAGCGCGAGGTCTCGAGCCGCTACCGCACGTGGGCGTACGAGTCGGCGGCGCTCGACCTCGCGCTGCGCCAGGCGGGCACGACCTTGCACGAAGCGCTCGGGCGCGAGCCGCAGCCTGTGCGCTTCGTCGTCTCGCTGCGCCTCGGCGAGCCGCCGACGCTCGAGCCGCTGCGGCGGCGCCTGCAGATCTACCCCGGGCTGCGCTTCAAGCTCGACCCGACCAGCTCCTGGGACGAGCGGCTGATCGGCGAGCTCGTGGAGACGGGCGCGGTCGACTCGGTCGACTTCAAGGGCCTGTACCGCGGCTCGATCGTCGACCAGCCCGCCGACCCGGTCCTCTACCGCCGCGTCACCGAGGCTTTCCCCGACGCGTGGATCGAGGACCCGGCGCTCACCCCCGAGACCGACGCGGTGCTCGCGCCGCACCGCGAGCGCTTCTCCTGGGATGCCCCGATCCACTCGATCGCCGACATCGACGCGCTGCCGTATCCGCCGCGCATGGTCAACATCAAGCCCTCACGTCTGGGCGGGGTGCGCAGCCTGCTCGACGCCTATGACTACTGCGCAGAGCGCGGCATCGGCAACTATGGCGGCGGCCAGTTCGAGCTGGGCGTCGGGCGCGGCCAGAACCAGTACCTGGCCTCGATCTTCCACGCCGACGCGCCCAACGACGTGGCGCCAACCGGCTTCAACCTGCCCGATCCACCCGCCGACCTTCCGTCCAGCCCGCTTGCGCCGGCGCCCAGCTCCGTCGGCTTCCGCTGGGGCTGAGAAACCTCTCATGCGCCTGCACCGGCGCAACTTCCGTGCCACTATGAGGTTTGCAGGCCATAGTCGATAACGTCGGTGGCCGCCGGTCGGGCGCGGATTCTCGCCCTACTCGGCCGGAGGGTGGTTCCGCTCGAAGGAGCTTTCAGGTCTTGGCGAGCACAGGCGCCCACAAGCGATCGAGGTTCGTTGCCGCGGCAGCCGTTGCGGTGCTGCTGTGCCTGCTCGCCGCACGCCCGCTCGCAGCCACCGCGGCCAACGCAGGCGGGACGCAGGCCGCCGGCGGCACCACGACCAAGAGCGGCGGCTCCTCCACGACCAGGGCCAAGACCCCCTCGAAACACGTCACGAGCGTGCGCATCACGGGCGTCAGCTGCGTGCCTGCCGCCCGCTGCAGCGGCAACCCACACCAGGTCTCCGCCCGTGGCACCTTGCTGCTCGGTGGCGTCGGCCTGACTCCCGGCATGGTCGTCGCCTTCCCCAAATCGCCGGGCGCCCACGTCAGCAGCGTCTCGCCCGCAGCGCACCTGCGCTGGGCGATCTCCAACAAGCCGAGCGCCGGTCTGGTGGTGACCGTCCCTAAGAGCGCCCACTCGGGGCACATCATAATTCTGCTGAGCGGCGGGCGCTACACGAGCTCGTACGGGCCGATCTACGTCTACGCCCACGCCCTGCACCCGCCGCCACCCAAAGACCCGCCACCAGCGCCCGCGCCCGCGAGCGCCAGCGCGGTCGGCGGGACCGGGTTCGAAGGCCAGGGCATGTGGATCTGGTACCTGAGCAAGTCCGACGGCGGCTCGATCGCTTCGATCGCCGCACAGGCGCACGCGGCCGGCGTGAGCACGCTGTTCATCAAGAGCTCCGACGGCTCTACCAACTACTGGAGCCAGTTCTCGCCGCAGCTGGTCGCCGAACTGCATGCCAATGGGCTGAAAGCGTGCGCATGGCAGTACGTGTACGGCAGCGAACCGGTCGGCGAGGC
>JBEKGK010000131.1:0-10462 GCA_050012835.1 Solirubrobacteraceae bacterium
GCTGTGCGACGGAGAGGTGGTCGCGTTCCCGCGCGGCGAGCGCGGCGGCCATCAGCTCGTCAATCGCACCGATGAGACGGTGCGGTTCCTGTCGTTCAGCACCAGCGGCGAGCCCGACGTCGTGATCTACCCCGACTCGGGCAAGCTGGGCGCGTTCGAGCGGCTGCCCGACGGCGGCGGCCTGCGCGCGCTGTTCCGCCTCAGCGACACCGTCGACTACCACGACGGCGAGCAGCCACCGCGCTGAGCTCCATGCAGCCACTGCTCGTCCTCCAGCACATCGGCTGCGAGCCGCCGGCGGCCTATGAGGACGAGCTGCTGGAGCGGGGCCTCTCGCTCCGGCGCGTGCAGCTCGATGAGGGCGAGCAGCTGCCCGACTGGCGCGAGCACAGCGCGATCATCGCGATGGGCGGCCCGATGGGCGCCTACGACGATGCGCTGCTGCCGTGGCTGGGCCTCGAGAAGCGACTGATAGCCGAGGCCGTGCGCGCGGGCAAGCCGTTCTGGGGCGTGTGCCTGGGCGCGCAGCTGCTCGCCGCCAGCCTCGGCGCGGACGTCGCGCCCGGCGCAGTGCCCGAGGTGGGCGTGCTGCCCGTCCAGCTCACCGGCGAGGCCGCCGCCGACCCCGTGTTCTCCGTCGCGCCCGCGAGCTTCGACGCCTTCCATTGGCACGGCGACACCTACGAGCTGCCGCGGGGCGCCGTGCACCTCGCGCGCTCGCAGCTCTACCAGCAGCAGGCGTTCGTGTTCGCCAACGCCTACGCCCTGCAGTTCCACCTCGAGGTCACGCCCGCGCTCGTCGCCGGGTGGGGCGCCGTGCCGGCATACGCGGATGGCCTGCAGCGCCTGCCCGGCGTCACGCTGCCGGGGCTGCTCGAGCAGGTCGGCGGCGTGGAGCGAACGGCGGTGGCGCTCGCGCGAGAGCTGTTCGCACGCTGGCTCGTGCACGTCGTCGGCGTCCCGGCCGCCGCCGGCGAGTAGGCCGCACGAGGCCTACGTGCGGCCGGCCTCCACGACCACGCGCACCGTGTGCAGCAGCCGGTCGCTGGCGCCGCGCACGCTGCCGCCCAGCTCGAGCGTGTTCTGCACGTATGCGAGCGTCTCCGCCGTCAGGCGCTCGCCCGGAAGCACGTTCGGTATTCCCGGCGGATACGTCGCCAGCGACTCCGCTGCGATCCGCCCCGCCGCCTGCGCCGCCGGCACCACCTCCTGCGCGCCCAGGTAGGCCGCGCGCGGGGTCATCGCCAGCTCTCCCCACGGCGGTGGCGCCGCGAAGCTGGCCTGCGCCCCGCCGGGATCGAGCCCGACCCGCTCGACCGCCGTGCGCAGCGCAGCCACCAGCCGCTCCGCCTCCGGCAGGCCGCGCTCGCCCATGCCGAACACCGCCACCAGCACGTTCTGGCCGTACAGCTCCAGGTTGATGTCGTCGATCTCGCGCAGCAGCGGCGCCAGCTCGTAGCCGCTCGCGCCCACGCCGCGCACGTCCACCGCCAGGCGCAGCGGGTCATACGCGAACACGCCCGGGCGTCCCGTCAACCGGTCGTCGAGCACGTCGAGCCCGTCGATCGCGCGGATCTGCTCACGCGTCTGCACGAGCGCAGCCATCGTCCTGCCGAGCAGCTCTCGCCCATGCACCGCCGCCTGGCGCCGCGCCGCGTCCAGCGAGCCGCACAGCAGCGAGTTGGGGCTCGTCGACTCGGTCAGCGTCACCGCGCGGTCGACCGTGTCCTCGCCGATCAGCCCTCCCCCGCCGTGACCGAGATGCAGCATCGCCGACTGGGTGAGGCTGCCGACGATCTTGTGCGTGCTGGAGATCACCAGGTCGGCCCCCAGCGCGAGCGCGTGCTCGGGGAGCTCCTCGTGGAAGGCCATGTGCGCGCCCCACGCCTCGTCCACCACCAGCGGAAGGCCACGACTGTGGGCCACCGCCGCGAGCGCGCGCACGTCCGCCACCGCGCCGAAGTACGTCGGTGAGATCACCCATGCGGCCACCGCCGCGGGCGTGGCCGCGAGCGCGCGCTCGAGCGTCTCCGGCGTCAGGCAGTGCGCGATCCCCAGCTCGGGGTCGACCTCCGGCGCCGCGAACGTGGGGCGCAGGCCGGACAGCACCAGCGAGTCGATCGCGCTCGAGTGCGCGTTGCGTTGGATCACCACCTCGCTGCCGTAGTGCGCGAGCGCGAGGCCGGCCGCGAGGTTGCCCTGCGAGGCGCCGTTGATCAGGAACCACGCGCGCCTTGCCCCCCACGCCTCGGCGGCAAGCCTCTGGGCCTGCTCGAACGGCGTCGGATCGACGCCCACGTCGATGCCGTGGGTCAATGCCGGGATGTCGAGGCTCACCGCGCGCTCGCCAAACGCTCGCAGCATCCCCGGGTCCGCGCCCGCGCCGCCCTTGTGGCCGGGCACGTGCAGCCGCGCCGGCCTGCGCTCGGCGTACTCGCACAGCGCGTCCAGATACGGCGTTTGCTGCTGACGCTCAGCAGTCACCCGGCGCTCACATTTGTGCCCGCCATGAAACCGATGCGTGTCAACACTGAGTCTTTCTACCAGTTTCGCTTGTCCCAGCCGGCGGCTCGGGCTAACGTCGGACATGTCCTGAAAGCAAGTGGCCCGGCGGTGCGTCAACACCCCGGGCCCGGCACCGAGTTGCTCAGCCTCGATGCCCGTCGATTGTCCCGCAGCGCTGCGTTCGGCGCACCGTCGGGGCACGCGACCGGAGTCGACGCGCGCGCTCTCGGCGCTCTCGAACAAGAGGAGACGAGATGCCATACCCAGATCGACCCGCGCACGCCACACGCTCCGGTGCGCCATCCGACGAGCTCGTGCTGGCGGCCGTCGAGCGCGCCGCGCGCCACCAGACGCGGGACACGCCCGCGGTCCCCGTGTGGGCGATCCTCGAGCACCTCGCCGTCCCCCGGCGCTCGGCCGCCGCGCGCCACGTTCGTGAGCGGCTGGGCGCGATGCACGCGGCCGGCCGGCTCGAGCGCTCGCGACGCCACAGCGTGCCGACCTGGGCGCTCAGCGACGCTGGGCTGGCGCACCTGCGCCGGGCACGTGGCGCCGGCGCGCTCCCGGCGCTGCCCGAGTCGCCGCAGCACCGCGCGTGGCGCGATGCGCGCACGGCCGCCGCCCAGGAGATCGAGCGCTTCCGTGCCGGCCTGCGCGAGCGCCTGGCGCAGGCCGCGCTGCTGCTCGACGCCGAGCAACCGCCCCACTCCGACGCCTGGCTCGAGCTCGCCGAGGAGCTGCAGCGTGCATGCCGGCGCCTGGCCTCGGCGAGCCACTGCCTGTACGAGTGGGTCGAGCCTGACGACGCCCGTGCGGACGTCGACGAGCACGTCGAGCCCGCCGACGAGCTGCTCGACCGGGCCGAGCGCACCGTGCGCCGCGCGCGGCGCGCCGGACGGCGCAACATCCGCTTGTGGGACGAGCGCCGCGGTTGCTAGGGTGGCCGCGAGGTGCCGCGCTGACATCCAGCCAGGCCACACCGGATCGCCCCGGACGAGGGACGCGCGAGGGGCGCTTTGCGCGCGTGCCCGCGCCAGCGGGGCAGTTCGAGGAGTGGCAGATCGCCCTGCACGGGCGCCGCGCCGTCTACAGGATCGCCGGCAGCGGGCCGCCGGTGGTGCTGATCCACGGCATGCTCAACTCCTCCAGCCACTGGCAGTCGGTGGCGCTGGAGCTGGCGCGCGAGCACACGGTCGTCGCCCCCGACCTGATCGGGCACGGCGACTCGGCGGCGCCGCGCGGCGACTACTCGCTGGGGGCACACGCGGCCAGCATCCGCGACCTGCTCGCGGCGATCGGCATCGAGCGCGCCACCATCGTCGGGCACTCGCTCGGCGGCGGCGTGGCGATGCAGTTCTTCTACCAGTTCCCGCAGCGGGTCGAACGCCTCGTGCTGATCTCCAGCGGCGGCCTCGGCCACGAGGTCAGCCCGATGCTGCGGACCGCCGCGCTGCCGGGAGTCTCGGCGCTGCTGTCGCTGACGATCCAGCCGCGCCTGCTGGAAGCGCTGGCTGGCACCGGACGCCGTATGCGCGAGCGCGCGCTCGGCGGCGGCGTGTACCTGCAGGCGATCACGCGGGCGCTGCGGCCGCTCGAGAACGCGGAAGCGCGCCAGGCTTTCCTGACCACGCTGCGCTCCGTGATCGACGTGCACGGCCAGCGCGTGAGCGCCACCGACCGTCTGTACCTGCTCGAGACGATGCCCACGATGATCGTGTGGGGCGAGCGCGACAACACGATCCCGCTCGCGCACGGCCGCCGCGCGCACGAGGCGATCCCGCACAGCTTCTTCAGGACGCTGCCCGACGCCGCGCACTTCCCGCACCTGGAAGATCCCCGAGGGCTGGCTGGACTGCTGCGCGAGTTCATCAGCGAGACCACCCCCGGGCGCATCGAGGACGCGGATTGGGGCGCGGTGCTGGCGCGGCGATCGCCGCGAGCCGCTCGGCGCAGCCCGGCGGCCACGCAGGCGGGCAGAGCAGTCGGCTGAGCGCGAGCGCGAGCGGCCCCCGCGGCGGCTCGCGGACGGCCGCGATCAGGCGAGCGCGAGCCGGGATGCGCGCACCACCAGCTCGTCGTCCAGATGCGCCAGCAGCGCGTCCACGCACTGCGGGTCGAACTGGGTCCCAGCATGACGCTTGAGCTCCTCGCGCGCATGCGCGATCGAGAGCCCGTCGCGGTACGGGCGCGTGCTCGTGATCGCGTCGAAGGCGTCCGCCACGAGCATGATCCGCGAGGCCTGCGGGATCGCCTGACCGGCCAGCCCGTCCGGGTATCCCGACCCGTCGAAGCTCTCGTGCGAGTGGCGGATCCACGGCACGATCAGCTCCAGCCCCTCGACGCGCCCGACCAGATCCGCCCCCGCGAGGCTGTGGCCCTTGATCAGCTCGAACTCGTCGGCGGTGAGGCGTCCGGGCTTGCACAGGATGCGATCGGGCACCGTCATCTTGCCCACGTCATGCAGCGTCGCGGCAATCCGCAGCATGCCCAGCATGTCCTCCTGCCAGCCCAGCCTCGCGGCGATCGACACCGCATGATCGGCGACCGCTCGTGAGTGCTCGTGCTCGGCGTGCATGCGCATGTCGACCGCGTGAGCGAGCGTCGCCGCCCAGCTCAGCCGCTCGGTCGCGCTGGCGCCGTCGCGCTCCGGGCGCCCGTAGCGAGACGCGTACAGCCGCACGTCGGCCTGGCGCATCAGCTCCTCGAGCTCCATCCCGTCCATCGGGAACACGGCCATGCCCACCGAGCACGGGGCCCGCTCGCTCAGAGCCTCGACCAGCCGCGCGGCGCTCTCCAGCGCGTCCACGGGATCGATGTCCGGAAACACGACTGCGAGCTCATCGCCGCCGAGCCGCCCGATCGCGTCGGCGGGCCTGACCGAGCATTTGAGCGTCGCCACGACCCAGCGCAGCAGCTCGTCGCCGGCCGCGTGTCCGTGCCGGTCGTTGACCTGCTTGAAGTGATCGATGTCGAGCACCAGCACCGCGCCCCGGCCGTCCTGACGGGCGGCGGTGCCGAGCACCGCGACGGCGCGCTCTTCAAAGCCGCGCCGGTTCAGGCAGCCCGTCAGCGGATCCGCGCGCGAGACCTCCATCAGCGCCGTGCGCTGGCTGTCGTGGTTGCGCGCCTGCCAGACGCTCATCGCCCCCGTGCACGCGAACATCACCGAGAACTGCACCTGGTAGGCCCAGCTCGCGCCGCCGACCGTGACCGCGAGCGCCAGATAGCCGGCGATGCTCAGGCCGCCGACCACGAGCACAGAGCCGAGCGGATAGGACATGGCCGCGAACACGACGGGGATGAAGAAGATCAGCGCCAGCGGGCTGCCGGTGCCTCCGTCCGCGAACGTGGCGGCGATGATCAGCGCCAGGTCGATCAGGCTCCAGCCGAGGAAGAACGCCTCGCGGAAGCGGCTGCGCACGATCCGCTCGCGCGGGAGGCACGAGACGATCGCCGCGCCCACGAAGCCCGCCCCGAACAGCGCCGCGATCAGCGTGCGGTGCGGACGCTGCCACGTCAGCGCGAGATATGCCGCGCTGGTGCCGCACACGACATAGCTCAGCCAGATGCCCGCGGAGAACGTCGCCACGCGCATGCGCAGCGCGGACTGATCGACGATGCCCCGGTCCTCGTCGCCTTTCATGCGTACTTATCGGGCGCTCACGCGAACACCTGAGCCGAATGTACGCCCGCTGGACGAGTCCTCCTGCGCTGCCAGCGGTCTTGCGCTGCGTCAGCCGGCGAGCCCCGCAAACCTATGCGACGAGGTCAATCGGGGGCGCCCGCCCGCCACGCGGGCGGGTAGGGCAGCGGGCTGAGCGTACGCTCGAGCCGCTCGCGCAGCGGCTGCAGCGGCGGCGGCAGCGAGAGACTCTCGCCGAGATGGCGCTCGTCCTCGTCCACCGCGAAGCCGGGGCCGATCGTCGCGATCTCGAACAACACGCCGCTCGGCTCCAGGAAGTAGACCGACTTGAAGTAGAAGCGGTCGATCACCGGCGTGGGGCGCGCGCCCACCTCGCCCACGCGCGTGCGCCACGCCTCGAGGTCCTCCATCACCGCCGCGAACGCCACGTGGTGCACCGTGCCCGCGCCCTGCGTGCGGTTGATCTCCGGCGGCGCGGGGTCATACGCGTAGAACCCGCCCCTGCTCTCCCCGCGCACCTCCCAGTGCTCCCCCTGCGCCCGCTTGAAGCCCAGCGCCTCACCCAGCAGGCGCTCGCTGTGAAACGGCGCGTTGCTGTACGCACGCACGCCCTCGAAGCCCTGCAGCGCGTGCTCGCGCGGGATCTCCGGCGCGTCCGCCGTCAGCGGCTCGTCCTCGGCGGTGCTCGGCACCAGCTCGTGTTCGAGGCCCTCGGGGTCCAGGAACAGCAGGCTGTCGCCGGTCAGCTCGGCGCTGACGCCGTGCGCGGCCAGCCGCTCCCTCCAGAACTCCAGCGTCTGACGCGAGGAGACCCGCCACACGATCCTGTGGATCATCCCCGCGCCGGCGACACCGCGAGCCGCTCCCGGGTACTCGAAGAACGTCAGGTCCATCCCCGGCGAGCCGTGCTCGTCGCCGTAGAACAGGTGATACATGTTCGGTTCGTCCTGGTTGACGGTCCGCTTGACCATCCTCAGCCCGAGCACGCCCGTGTAGAACTCGACGTTGCCGGCCGCGTCGCCGGTGATCGCGCTGACGTGATGTATGCCCTCGAGCTTCATGGGAGGTGCCATTATCGCCGAGTGCAAGATGGATCGCTGATACCGCGCTTCGGGCGCGCGCGACGGGATCCCACGCTCGCCGTGCTCGAAGGCCTGCACCCGCTCAAGCACGCGCTGCGCTTCGGCGCCAACGTCCTCGAGGCCGTCACGAGCGACGCCGCCGAGCTGGAGCGCCTGACCGCCGAGCTCGCGCCCGACCTCAGCGCCCGCGTGTGTGCGCTCGCGCGTGAGATCGAGCCCGAGGTCTTCGACCGACTCGCTCCGCTGGCGCCGTCCACGGGCGTGATGGCGCTCGCCGAGCGCCCGCTCGTCGATCCCGACGCCGTGCTCGCCGACCAGCGCCCCGCGCCGGTGGTGGTGCTCGAGGATCCCCGCGACCTCGGCAACATGGGCGCCTGCGTGCGTGTGGCCGCCGCCGCCGACGTCGCCGGCGTGCTCAGCACCGGCAGCCACGATCCCTGGCATCCCGACGCGCTGCGCGGCGCAGCCGGACTGCACTTCGCCGTGCCGGTCGCCCGCCTGAGCACGCTCGAGCAGCTGCGCGAGCGCGACCGGCCGCTGCTCGCGATCGACCCCGACGGCGAGCCGCTCGAGCCCTCCGAGCTGCCCGCGCGCGCGGTGCTCGCGTTCGGCACGGAGCGACACGGCCTCAGCCGCGAGCTGATCGCGAGCGCCGACGCGCGCGTGAGCATCCCCATGCGCCCGGGCGTCTCGAGCCTCAACCTCGCCACCTCGGTCGCCGCCGTGCTGTTCGCCTGGCGCCTGTCGGCGCGGCCTCTTCAAACGGGGACGGTATAACGATCGCTATACCGTCCCCGCGACGGAACAAACACGACGCGGTCAAGCACCGCCGACCCCGTCAAGCACCGCCTTGCACCCCGTCGAGCAGCAGCCAGTTGCCGCGCAGCGCGTCGCTCGCGCGCGCCACCATCCGCTCGGCGTGCTCCTCGGGATCCTCGAGCTCGTCCATCAGCCGTGCGATCAGCTCGCGCGCGTCATGCGCGTGCTCGACGTCGCGCAGCTCGTGGACCCTGAAGTACTCCGTGGCGGGCCCCTCCTCGCTGAATCCGTAGTGCGCGGTCAGCCCCTCGATCTTCGTCGCGGAGATCTCGGGCTGGCCGGCCTCGATCGCGTACAGCACCGCGAGGTGCTCGAGCAGGTCCTCGCCGGCCGTCCACGCACGCACGCACGCACGCGTCTGCATGAGCGCCTCGCCCTCGGGCCCAGCCCCGGCGGCCCGCTCGAACTGCTCCCACAGCGCCACGTGCGCAGCCTCCTCCTCGGCGTGGGAACGCAGCCCATCCCCATGAGCCGCCGCAACGCCTGACTCGGCGCTCTGCGTGCGGGCGCACTCGGCGGCCCGCGCGGAGGCGTCCGCAAGCGCGAGCACCGCGTGCCGGTACTCGCCGGCGTAGTGGGCGAGCTCGCCGGCGCTCAGCTCGCCGGCGCTCCAGCGCTGGTAGAACGGGTGCTCGAGCACATTGATCGCTGCGCGTGTCTCGTCGAGCCTTGCAAGGACGTCCATTGCGCGTTCCCTTCTGTTTGGTTTCGAATGCCCACCCGGGAGGAAATCACCCTCCCGACGCAGAAAGCTACGGAGTTAGCGAGGTGCTCGTACGCCGGGGACCGGACCGCTGTCCGGATGGTGTGCGAGGGTCCTCACGGGAGTTGACCCAGCAGGGGCAAAGGGGGTGGTTTGCATGGCCATCATCGTCGCTTCGGCGCTTGGCGCCGTGGGATTCAGCGCGATGCTCGCCGTGGCACTGGGCCGCGTGGCGGCGCTCGCCGACGAGGACTCCGAGCGGATCCTCGAGGAGCGCCGCGCAAGCCCTTCTATCACGGGTTACCGCCAGAGCTACGCGGGGTTCGCCCGAGCCCAGTCGACGATCGCGCGCGAGTCGTCGATCACCGAGCCGTCGTCGAGGACCAGCGTGGGCACCCAGCGGTTGCCGGTCAGCTCCTGCACCTCGCGGCGCCCGCGCGTCTGGTTGAACACGCCGGGCAGCGGCGCGAAGCCGTAGGACTTCACCACCTCCGGATCGTGGCCCGCGTCCTTGAGCGCGTGGTAGGCGTTGGCGCACGGGTGCCCACCGGGACGCGGCGTAGGGAAGGTGCCCCAGCAGACGTACAGCTTCACGAGACGTTCAGCGTGCCTTCCATGCCCGCCTGGCGGTGTCCGGGGACCGAGCAGTAGAACGTGTACTTGCCGGGTTTGAGTTTCAGCGTCAGCTTCATGGTCCCGCCTTTGAAGGTCGGCGTCGCACCGAGGACCTTGCTGCCTTCGGCGACCGTCACGTTGTGTTCCAGCGGCGACATGTTCGCCATCGTGATCGTCACCGTGCCCGCCTTGGCGCTCAGCTGCTTGGTGTTGTAGGCGAGCAGCCCCGCCGGGTTGGCGGCGAGCGCCAGCGCGCTGCCGGCTTTGGTGGGCGCGGGCGAGCTCGCCGGCGCGGGGGTGCCGGTCGTGGCCACGGGTTCGCTCGAGGCGCTGGTCGTGCTCGAGGTGCTGGTCGTGCTCGATGCGCTCGCGGAGCTCGCCGGCACCGGCGCGGAGACGACCGGAATCGGAGCCTGCGCTTCGGTGGTCGTCGGCGGCACCGCGCTCTTGGCGGGCACGCTCGCGGTCAGCACGGCGGTGGCGACGGCGGCGAGCACGAGCACCGCGGTGACCGCCACCACCGCGCGCTGGCCGGCGAGGCTGCCGGGGAAGTCGGGTTTGCGCATGCCCAGCCCGAGCGACAGCACGAGCGCCCACACCACGAGCACTCCGCCCGCGACGTAGAACGGGACTTTGCTCTTCTCCGCCGCGAGCACCGGCGCCAGCTGCAGGGCGAGGGCGTGCATTGCGCGCGAGCCTAACCGATGGGGCACCGGTATGCTAGGCACGAGATGAGCGAGGTGGTGCGCACGCCCGAGGAGGCGCTGCAGGGACTTCCGGACTTCCCGTTCGTCTCGCGCTACCGCGACGTCGATGGCCTGCGACTGGCGCACCTCGACGAGGGCGAGGGCGCGCCGGTGATCTTCTTCCACGGTGAGCCCACCTGGTCGTTTCTGTGGCGCAAGGTGATCCCGCCCGTGCGCGACGCCGGCTTTCGCTGCCTGGCGCCGGACCTCGCGGGCTTCGGGCGCTCGGACAAGCCCACCGACATCGACTTCTACTCATACGATCGCCACTGCGCGCTCGCGGGGTCGCTGCTGGAGGACCTGGACGTGCGCGGGGCGACGGTCGTGGTGCACGACTGGGGCGGGCCGA
>JBEKGK010000132.1:0-10456 GCA_050012835.1 Solirubrobacteraceae bacterium
CACGTTTCGTTGCAGCGCGGGTATGAACGCCGCGAAGTCGTCGTTTGCGCGCGCCAGCTGCCAGCTCTCCTGGCCGTCGGCCTCCGCCCGGGCGCGCTCCACGGCGAGCTCTTCCGGCACGCGACGCGCGTGCTCCCAGTCGCGGCGTGCCAGGCGCACGACGTCGCGGTCGAGCTCGTCGAGCGCCGACGCGTCGCCCGCCGCGTCGATCTCATCCAGCCAGTCGCCGATCTCCGCAGAGGTGGCGCGCTCATGGGTGAGCCGCGCGAGCGTCCCCAGCTGCTGTGCCCTCGCCGCCGCACCGTCAGCGGGCATCATCACGAGCTGGTCCCAGCCGGCGAGCATCCCGATCGCGGCGAGATCCGACAGCTCGGCCATACGGCCGAGCAGCTTCTCCAGGGCTTGCACCCGCTAGAGGGTATGCCTGCCGGCCGCTTGGCAGTTGCGCGGGCGCGTGCGAGTACGCTATGTCGATGGACTCGGCAAGCGTTGGCGGGCTCGTCAAGGTCGCCGGCGGCGGCCCCGAGCTCGACGGGATCGTGTTCGACGTGCCGAGCAGGTCCAAGGTGATCGTGGCAGTGGTCGACGGCGGGCGGGGCCCCGCGCTCCGCACGGTCCATCCGAGGACGTTGACCGAGCGCACCGAGGAGGGCCCCGACGACCGGGCGCTGCGACTGCTGATCCGCCGCACGCCGCCACCCGTTCGCGGCAACGCGAGCGGCGCGGCGACCGCCGGACACGGAAGCCGCGGTCACACGCGCGGGACGATGCACCGCACGACCGGCAGGTAGCGGGCGGGCGGCGACCAAAAAGGGGCGGGCGCTTGAAAGTAGGGTCCCGCTCTCACCGTGCCCGAGATCGAGCTGACCTACTGCGTCGTGAACACCTCCCAGCGGCAGCTGCTGGTGCGAGGTCTGGATGCGATCGCGCGCGAGCGCGAGAGCGTTCCGTTTGCGACCGAGGTGCTGGTGCTCGACAACGGCTCGCGCGACGGCTCCGCGCAGGCCGCGCGCGAGCACCAGGCGGTGGACGAGACGATCGCGCTGCAGGAACGCCGCGGCAAGGCGCTGAACGACTCCGAGCTGCTGCGCCGCGCGCGCGGGCGCTACGCGCTGCTGCTCAACGAGGACTCCGAGCTGCGTCCCGGCGCGACGCTCGCGCTGTGGCAGGCGTTGCAGGAGCGACCGCGGGCGGCGTGCGCGGGCGCGAGGCTGCTGCGCCCGGACGGGCGCGGGCAGGCGTGCGCATGGCGCTTTCCGACGCTCGCCACGGCGCTCGCGGGCGCGCTGATGCTGCACCGCATCTACACCGTGCAGAGCACAGGCGAGCGTACGCGCGAGGTCGACTGGTGTCAGTCCTCGGCGCTGCTCGTGCGGCGCGAGGCGGCCGCGCAGGTGGGCTACCTGGACCCCGACTTCTTCGTGTACTCCGATGAGGTCGACTTCGCGCGGCGCCTGCGCGACGCGGGCTGGCGCAGCGTGTACGTACCGCAGGCGGTGGCCATCCACCACGAGCAGCTGTCAACCGGCGCGCTGCCCGAGCGGCGGATCGTCGAACTGGCGCGCGGGCGCGAGCTGTACATGCGCAAGCACCACTCCGCCGCCACCGCCCGCGCGGTGCGCTGGCTGACCGCCTGGAGCTACGCGCTGCGTGCGCTCGCAGCGCTCGTGCTGCGAGCGCACGACCCGCAGCGCTACTGGCTCCACGTCACGGCCACGCTGTGGCCCGTTCGCGGTGAGGGGCTGCGCGAGGCGGCCGCGGACTACAACCGCGCCGGGTCACCCTGAGCGGGCGCTGTCGCCCGCGGCCCTCGTCGCGCTCCAGCGGGCGCCGGGACGCGTCCGGCGTGCGTGTGCAACGCTCACGCGACGGCGAGCTCCGTTACGACGGCGTGCACGACGCCTGCGTCGAGCTGCGTGCCGGCGACCCTGCGCAGCTCCGCGCACGCCTCCTCGGGTGAGCGCCCCGCGCGGTAGGGCCGATCGGTGACGATCGCGTCGTAGGTGTCGCAGGCGGCGATGATGCGCGCCGCGAGCGGGATCGCCTCGCCGGCCAGCCCGTCCGGATAGCCGCGACCGTCCCAGCGCTCGTGGCTCGCGCGCACCGCCGGCGCGAGGTGCGCGAAGGCGTCGATGCGCCCCACCAGCTCGCCGCCGACCGCCGCGTGCCTGCGCATGATCACCCACTCCTCGTCGTTCAGCGGGCCCGGCTTTAGCAGGATCTCGCTCGGCACCGCCACCTTGCCGATGTCGTGCAGCATCGCCGCGTAGCGCACGTCGCGCGCCTGCGCGCTGGACAGCGACATGCGCAGCGCGATGCACTCGGCGAGCACCGCCACGTCCTCGCCGTGGCAGGCGGTGTAGTCGTCCTTGGCCTCGACCGTGCTCGTCAACGCGGCCAGCGCGGTGGTGAACGCGCCCTCGAGGTCGGCCACCAGGTGCGTGCGGTGAACGGCGACGCCGAAGCTGGTGGCGATCGCCTCGACGAGCACCGCGTCGGCCTCCGCGAGCGCGCCGGGATCGGTCGCCTCGATGTTCAGCACTCCCCACACCGCTCCGTCGACGAGCACCGGGACCGCGAGCTCGGAGCGCGGATCGGTCTTCGGGTCGCGCACGATGTAGTCGGGGTCGGCGCGCGTGTCGGTGACGAGATGGGTGTGGCCGGATCTCGCGACCTTGCCGTTGACGCCCTCCGACGCGGGCTGCTCGGTGAGCAGGAACTCCGTCATCACCTCCGCCAGCGGGCCGCGGCCGGCGACCAGCCGCAGCACGCCGTCCTCGTCGAGACGCTGGATCGCGGCGAGATAGAAGGCGAAGGTCTCGTGCAGCTCATCGACGACGAGCTGCGCGAGCTCCTCGATCTCAGTCTTGGTCGCGAGCCTCGCCGTCAGCCGCGCGGCGAGGCGCAGCTGCTCGCGCAGATAGGCCACCTCGCCGGTGGCGGCCACGCTCTTGACGCGCGCGTCGGCACGGTGGCGGCGCAGCGCCTCGGCACGCCGGCGGCGCTCCTTGGCGCCCGCGAGTTGGGGAGGCTTGGCAGTAAGCTCGGGCACGGCAGGGCAGACATCGGCTGCAAATCTCGCATTCTTGAGCCAATAATCGCTCGACTAGACACCCCGCCGGCCTTCCCCTGCTGCCTGCGCGATGGTCAGATGTCCTTCAGTGGATCCTCCGCATACTCGTCGAGCTCGCCGTGGCGCGCGCGGAAGGCGACCACGCGCCGGCGCGCGTCGGCGACGAGCGCCCGGGCCTGGTCGCGCTCGTGGGGGTGGAAGAAGCGCGTGAGCAGGAACGCCGCCGGCACGAGCGCGAGCCACGCGACGCGCAGCGCGAGGCCCGCGAGCCCGTGGCTGGGAAGCAGCAGCTCGCCTGACACGGCCACGCCGGCGAGGATCGCGGCGAGGTGCGCCAGGCGCAGCCATTCGAAGCCGACCTTGAACAGGCTCCGCGTGAGCGCGTACATGACCACGAGCATCGCCGCGTAGGCGCCGCACAGCGCGATGCCCGCGCCCGCGATGCCGAGGCCGGCGCCGCTGTGCGGGACGAGCACGAGCAGCAGTGCGACGTTGACCGCAAGGCCGGCGGCGCCCGCGGGGAAGTTGCGCGAGGTGACGCGCGCGCGCCCGGAGATCGCGACGAACACCAGGTACAGGCCGTACAGCGCCCATCCGAGCGCGAGCCATGGCAGCGCGCGATAGGCGCCGAAGTACGCGTGCTGTGCCAGCAGCCGCACCATCCAGCGTCCCAGCAGCGCCACCGCGCAGACGACCACGCCGGTCGCCAGGGCGTAGTACGTGGTCACCAGCGAGTACAGGCGCGAGGCCTCCTCATCGCTCTCGATCGAGTACGCGAGCGGCGGCCACGCATACTGAAAGCCGCGCACCGCCACGAACACGACCGTGGCGAGTTTGATCGCGATCGCGTACTGCCCGGCGGCGGTCTGCGAGAAGACCCGGAACAGATACAGGCGGTCGGCGACCTGCAGCGCGTACACGCTCGCATCGGCGGGGACGGTCGGCAGCCCGAAGCGCAGCATCGCGCGCAGGTCGGCGATCCTGAAGCGCAGCGACACGCGCCGGCGCAGCACCCACCACAATCCGAGCACCACCACGGCTGATGCGCCGAAGTTGCCGAGCAGCAGGCCGCGCGCGCCCTGGTTGGCAAACACGACCAGCGCCACCGTGAAGATCACAGTCATCGTCACGTTGGCGCCGGACGCATACACATACGCGCGCTTGCGCTCGTCCACGCGCAGCTGCGCGTAGGCCATCTCCAGGTTCGTGAACGCCCACAGGCCCAGCACCGCGCAGTCGAACAGCAGCGGGTCTTCGAATTTCAGCACCAGGCGCGAGAGCGGCCCGGCGAACGCGAGCGCGAGCAGCGACGCGAGCGTCGTCGTCCACGCGACCGCGGCGGTCGCCGTGCGCGCGATCCGCGCGCGCCGCTCCTGATCCTCGTCGTCGAAGTAGAAGCGGATGAACGCTTCGCCGATGCCGGCGCGGGCGAGGATGCTGAACAGGATCACCGCCGTCAGCAGCGTTTCGGCCGCGCCGTACGCTTTCGGGTTCAAATGGCGCGTATACAGCGGCACCGTCAGCAGTGCCAACCCCTTCGCGACTATGTCCCCGAACTGGTACGCCGCGCCGGTCGTGACCAGGCGCTTGAGGTAGCCGAGCACGGCTCAGACGCTACTGGCCGACACGCCCGCCTCGCCCGCGATCGCCTCCGCGTCCCCGGAGATCGCCGCACGAGCTCGGTCCTGGCGCGCCAGCGCCACGCCCAGCGCCAAGAGCGTCCACGTGAACGGGTCCTCGAGGAAGTCGGCGTAGGTCCAGGTGTGCAGCACGATCGCGGCGAAGCACGCCGCGATCGCGATCCGCGGCGGCGAGCGGCCGGCGCCGCGGAACAGCACCACGAACGCCGCGAGCAGGAGCGCCACATACACGGCCAGCCCCACGATCCCCTGCTCGGCGGCGACCGTCACGGGGATCGTGTGCGAGGCGGACGTCGCGTTCTCGGCGCTCGCCGCGGACGCCTTGCTGTGGCGTTTGTACTCGGTTTCGAAGGACCCCGAGCCATAGCCCTCGAGCGGCCGCTCGGCGAACAGCTTGAGGCCGCCGCTGACCAGCGTCGTGCGGCCGCTGGTCGCGTTGCTGGCCGAGCCGCTGGAGCCCTTCAGGCCAAAGTGCAGGCTCGATGGAGCGAGCAGCACGACCGCGGCGGCGAGCGCCAGCAGCCCGCCTGACACATACAGCGCCGGACGCACGCCCCAGCACCAGGCGCCGAGCACCGCGAGCCCCAGCAGCAGCGCCACGATGCTCGACTGCGAGAAGCTCGTCACCAGTCCGGCCAGCAGCCACGCGAGCACGGCTGCGCCGACGAGCATGTCGCGGCGGCGGCGCGCGCTGCCGTCCGCGGCCGAGCCACCGGGCGACTTGCCACCGGTGAGCACGACGGTCATCACCGCGATCATCACAAGCGCCAGGAAGCGCCCGTAGATGCTCGGGTCGAAGAACACCGAGTTGACGCGAAAGTAGTTGTCGTACTGGTCGGCCGCGACGACCTTGGGGTTCAGGAACAGCGCCTTGCGGTAGTACTCGACGAAGCCGACTCCCGCGAACAGGACCGCAAGCGCGACCGCCACGCCGAGGCAGCGCAGCAGCAGCTCGCGCGTCCAGCGCACGTCGCGGAGGGTCAGGAACAGCAGCGCGAACGGCACGTAGAAGAACGCGATGTTCTCAGCCGCCTTGGCGCGGTCGCCCGAGTAGAGCGTCTGCAGCGCGTACAGGCCGACCGTGATCAGCAGCAGCCATTCGACGCCCCGCGGCGAGGCCCACGAGCGCGGGCTGGAGGGTGAGAGCCCGGCGTCCTCACCGGCCGCTGGGGCGCTCGCGGTTTCGCCTCCCGCATGGTCCGCCCCGCCGGCGCCAGCCCCCGCAGCGGCCCGCCTGCCGAGCAGCCGCGGCAGCAGGTGCGTGAGCGTCCCGGCCGCGACGACCAGATACAGCGGCACCAGCAGGTTCACGGTCCTGCCGTCGGCCGAGATCGGCACCCTGAACGGAAGCGCGAACACGGCCAGCAGCGGGAACGCATCGCGATGGCGGCGCATCACGGCGACGAGCGCCGCGACCACGACCAGCGCGACGGCGAGCCCCGCGGCGAGCGTGCCGGCGCTGGGCAGGCTCGTCGCGAGCGTCGCGCCGGTGAGCGCGATCACGGCTTCACCAACGCGAAGCTGCGCGGCAGGAGCACCTGCTGACCTCGATGCAGAAGATCTATGCCCACGCGGTATTCACCGGGAGGCGCGATCGTGCCCTCGGTCTCGGGCACCAGGATGCGGCGCCCGCCAGGCGTGACGAGATGGCCGTAGCGGCGCGCGATCCCGCGGCGCCCGTTCCAGCGCAGCGAGAAGTCTTTGTAACGCGGCGCGGGGTAGCTCTGCACGAGCGTGGCGACGGTGTTGCCGGAGGCGTCGAGAACCGTGACGGTCACGTCTTCCGCGTTGGCCAGCTTGAACGAGATCGCCTCGAGCGGGGTGCGGCCACCCGGGTAGGGCGAGAAGGCGCTCGCCAGCATGTAGCTGTGCACAGCGGTGGGTGTGTGCTTGAGCCGCTGCGTGATCAGGAACGCCGCGAAGCACGCGAGCACCAGCAGCGCGAACACGATTCGCGCGAGCGGGTCGCCGCCCGGCGCCGATGCACGGGCGCGCGAGCGGGCGGGTGGGCTCGGCTCCGCCCCGGCGGCCGCCTCGGTCAATCCCAGCCGCCCAGCGCGAACCGCTCGACCGTGTCCGAGCGCAGACCGAGCCGCAGGGTCTCGAGCGAGAGCACGTCAGCGGGCGCGATGTTGCCGAGGTTGCACTCCGTGCCAAAGCGCTTGAGCAGCCACACCTGCTGCGCGCGCAGCGGCGCCTCGAAGATCAGGCGCTCCGGCTCGATCGCATGCACGATCTCATCGATCAGACCGGTTCGCACCTCGCCCGTGGCGCGGTAGATGCCGGCGGTTCCCGACTCGCGCGCCTCGGCGATCACCTTCCAGGCGCCCGCCTCCAGGTCGCGTTCGATCTGCTCCACCCACACGTACGGGGCCATGATGAAGTCGGTGTCCTTGCTGCCCACCTCCGCGAGCACCGTGAACTCCTGCGCGAGGCGTTCGATCAGCTCGCGCTTGAGGTGTGGCTCCAGCGGGATCGTGCCGTCGGAGACCTCCACGTGGTGCAGCCCGAGCTCGCGCAGCCAGGCGATCAGCCCGTCCACCCGGCCCTGGCGGATCGCCAGCTCCGTCAGCGTGCCTCCGAGCACCACCGGGATGCCGCCGGCGGCGTAGCGATCGAGCTTGCGCCGCAGGTTCGCGCTGACGAGCGCCGTCCCCCAGCCGAGCTTGACCACGTCGACGATGTCGCCCGCCACCTCCAGCAGGTCGTCAACCCCGGCGACGGACAGCCCCGTGTCGATCACGTGGGTGATGCCGTGCTCGCGAGGCTTGGCCGACCGCGGCGGGATGTCGAGGAAGCCGGCTATGGGCTCGATGTTTCGTGTTCCTTGTCGGCGCCGACGATCACCACCACGTTCGCCGAGCCCGCGAGCGCGGTCACGGCCGCTTCGATCGGCAGCACGTGGGACACCGACAGCGAGTGGGCGACGCCTTCGGCTTCGGCCTGGTGGCCGCTGGCGTACTCGACGACGCTGACCTGCCCCGAGCCGGGCGGTTTTCCGCTCAGCGCGGTCGCCTGCGAATAGCCGTTCTGCTGCAGCGCGCTGGCGGTCCGGTGAGCGAGGCCTTCGGCTTCGGTGGCGTTGAGCACCGCCACGTTCGTTTCCGCAGGGCTGACAGCCGGCGCTTTCGACGCCGGTTTCGCGGCCTTGTGCGAGGGATGCTTGGCATGCGTCGCGGTGTGATGGGCGGTGGTCGTCACCGCCGAGGTCGCCTGTTTGCTGCCCGAGGAGCCGCCGAGCGACGTGAGGGCGACGACGATCGCGCCAGCGGCGACGATCACCGCTCCTGCGATCAGCGCGATCATCCTGCCCCGCGAGCGTTTGGCGGCGTACACCGATCTTCCCTCCAGCGGTGGAGGAATGCTCTGACGCGACGCGGCCGATGCCGCCCGCGCGCGCACGGCCTGCGCGCCGGCGGGCGCTCCCGGTACGGCCCCCGCGCCCGCGACCTGCGGCGCCGGGGGAGGCGGACGGCGCGGGACGGACGGATCTGGCGCGACCTGCGCCCCGGGCCGGCTCAGCGGGGGTTGGGGCTCGCCCGGCCGCGGCGCGGTGGGTGGCGCGGGCGGACTCGGGGCGCGCGGCGCAAGGGGCGTGGCAACGCCCGCCACGGGCGTGGTCACGCCCCTCGCGGCTGCCGCTGTCGCCGGAGCGGGAGACGCCGGCGAGCGCGGGTCGGCGAGCGCGGGGGAAGGGGCGCCTGGCACCGGCCGACTCTGCGCGGCGCCCGCCGCGGACGCGGGCGCACCCACGGGCGGCGCGGAGCCTGGTGGCGCGGAGCCAGGCGGGGCGGAGCCTGGTGGCGCTGAGCCGGGCAGGGCGGGGCGAGCGGGTGGCTGGGTGGGCACCGGCGTGCGGCCTGGCGCGGGCGGCTGGCCGGGCACCGGCACCCCGCCGGGCACCGGCACCCCGCCGGGCACCGGCACCCCGGGCGCTCCCGGGGCTCCCGGCACTGCCGGCACCCCCGGGGCGGGCGCAACGGGGATGCCAGGCGCTGCGCCGGCGCCCAGCGCCTGGCCCACAGGTGCCACCGCCCCGGCGGGCGCAACAGGAGCACCGACGACACGCGTGGCGGGACCCCCGGCGGCGGCAGCCGCGGGGACCGGCGCCGCACGCGGGACCGGCCGCGCCATCTGGGCGGCGGGCGCCTGCTGCTGAACGCGCACGGCCGCGGCGCTGCTCACGCGCTGCTCGAGGTCGGCTGCGCGCTCAGGGGCGCGTCCGGCCCACTCACGCAGGCGCTTGAGCTCGCGCGCCTGTGAGAAGACGAGCAACGACAGGATCGCGATGCCCACCAGCGCAGCGAACGCCGCGATTGCCCCGATCTTGGTGAACGTGCTCGAAAGCGAGAGCGCGAACGGCAGGAAGATCATGAATGCCGGGAGTGTACGAGGGGCGCAGGCGCATCGCGGCGCTCGTGCGGGCGATCGCCGTTGGATTCCCCAGCGCCGCGCTGGTCGAGCGAGCGCTCATCGTGCCCGCCCGGCCCGCCCGAATTCCCGGGCTCATCCGGCTGCTCGGGCTCATCCGGCTGCTCGGACGCATCCGCCGGGACGTCCCTGCGCGCGGCCGCCAGCTCCGAGACCTTCGCCGCCAGGCCCGCCGCGTCCCCCTCCAGCACGAGCAGGCCGATCTCGGCGAACATCGACTCCACCGCCTCCGTCCCCAGCGGCTTGCGCTCGGCCAGCAGGATCTTCTCCGCCTCGGTCGCCCGCCGCCGCTCGTAGGTGTTGAAGAGCTCCTCGTGGAGCTTCTCGCCAGGCCGGCGCCCGACGATCTCAACGTCGATGTCGCGGTCGGGGTCCAGGCCCGACAGGTCGATCATCGCGCGTGCGAGGTCGATGATGCAGACGGGCTCGCCCATGTCGAGCACGAACACCTCGGCGCCGTGCGAGTCGCGCACGGACGCGAGCGAGCCCGAGCGGATGATCAGCTGGACGGCCTCGGGGATCGTCATGAAGTAGCGCGTCATGCGCTCGTCGGTCACCGTCACCGGACCGCCGCGCTCGATCTGGCGGCGGAAGATCGGCACGACGCTGCCCGAGGAGCCGAGCACGTTGCCGAAGCGCACCGCGTTGTAGCGCGTCTGCGGCCAGCGCGCGGAGGCGGCCTCGAGTGCGAACTCGGCGAGCGCCTTGGAGGCGCCCATCACGGTCGCCGGCGCGACCGCCTTGTCGGTCGAGACCAACACGAAGCGCGCGACGCCCGTCTCGCCTGCGACGTGCGCCACCACGCGCGTGCCGATCGCGTTGTTGCGCACGGCCTCGACCGGGTTGGCCTCCATCAGGCCGACGTGCTTGTACGCGGCCGCATGGAACACGATCGTCGGGCGATGCGCGTCGAAGACCTCGCGCATGCGCTCCTCCTCCTTGCAGTCGGCCAGCACCGCGGCGAGCATCGACGGTGGCACGTGGCGCTCATCCTCCAGCTCGCGCTGGATCGAGAAGAGGTTGTCCTCGGCGTGATCCACCAGCACGATCCGGTGCGGCTCCACGCGCGCGATCTGGCGGCACAGCTCCGAGCCGATCGAGCCGCCCGCTCCGGTCACGAGCACGGTCTCGCCGGCCAGGTACGCACCGACGCGCTCGAGCTCCATGTACACGGGCTCGCGGCCGAGCACATCCTCGACGCGCACCTCGCGCATCTGCCTGGCGAGCGTGCCGCGCGTCTGCAGCAGCTCGAACACCGTCGGTAGCGTGCGCACGGGTATGCCCCGCGTACGGCACTCGCGCACGATGCGCG
>JBEKGK010000133.1:0-10329 GCA_050012835.1 Solirubrobacteraceae bacterium
GGGGCGGAGTAGCTTGTCGTCGGCGAGACGCTGTGCCTGTTGTGCGATACCGCTGGCACGGCGTCGCTCCATGCGTTGGATCGCCCCGCCGACGGCATCGGGATCGAGCGTTGCCATTGAGTGCAGCACGCGCACTACGTCGCGCTCGGACGCGTACATGCGCACTACGGCACCGATACCCTCCCGGACGCTGGCGCGAGCGTCCGGATTGGCGGCGGCATCGAGCACCTGCTCGAAGCCGCCGCGGTCGAGCAGGTCTGATCCGAGCGCATCGAAGAGTCCCGCGCGCGAGCCGAAGATCAGATAGACGGTGGAGCGCGACACGCCCGCCATGCGGGCGACTCGGTCGAGGCCAACGGGCTGCGTTGGCGCTTCGCGCAAGCGCGCGTAGACGGCATCGAGGATCCGGCGTCGAGTCGCTTCTGCGCGCTGCGCGCGCAGCCTTTGCTCGTAGCTCCTCGTCGACATCCGACGTATCCTACTTTGGCTTGACAGGTTGTAGTGTAGAGTACAGACTGTCCGATGAAAACGCTTGAGAGGTGGACTGTTGCAGGCCCGTGCGGCGCTCTGCCATCCGAGAAAGCGAGCTGAACCGTGCCACACGAAGGGAGGCCGACGTCGATGACCACCCCCACAGTCACTACAAAGGCAGGACGACTCTCCGGGAGCCACATAGACGGGGTGAGCCGATACCTCGGGATCCCCTACGCCGCGGCGCCGGCAGGCGGACACCGATTCGCAGCTCCGGCCCCCACCGAGCCATGGACCGGGACCCGCGAGGCCAGGGACCATGGCGCCACCGCACCCCAACCCGCGCTGCACCCAGCTAATGCGCATCTGGCGCCGCTGACCGGCCCCGGATGGATCCACGGAGACGGCCAGTACCTCAACCTCAACGTATGGACACCCGACAGCGGCACGAGAGGGCTGCCGGTGATGCTCTGCCTCCACGGCGGCGGGTTCGTGATCGGCTCAGGCAGCGCCCCCGCCTTCGACGGCACCTCGTTCGCGCGAGACGGAGTCGTTCTGGTGACCGTCAACTACCGGCTCGGGGCGGAGGGGTTCCTCGCGCCGTCGGGTGGGAGCACGAACGTCGGACTGCGTGACCAGATCGCAGCGCTGCACTGGGTCCGCGAGAACATCACCGGGTTCGGTGGGGATCCCGACAACGTCACCCTCCTCGGCGAGTCGGCGGGCGGAACCTCGGTGGCACTCCTCCTGCGTTCCCCAGTGGCCGCCGGACTCTTCCGGCGTGCGATCGTGCAGAGCGGTCACGACGAGATGGCCCGCCGGCTCGAGATCACCGAACAGCTGACGCAGGAACTTGCCCGACAACTCGGGATCCCCGCAACCGCCGAGGCATTCCGAGCAGTACCAGCAGCCGACCTCCTACGCGCGCAGACGGCCCTGCTCAGAAACAACACCCGCCCAGATTTCCGAGACGCGAACGGTGTCGATCCGGGCCACGGCCGTGCAATGTTCCTGCCCACCACCGGCGACGACATCCTCCCCGACCCAGTAGGCGCCCCAAGCGCGCACTCCAACCACGTTGACCTACTGATCGGCACCACGCTCGAAGAGGCCAACCTCGGTCTCGGCGCCGAGGGCTTCAGCGGATTCGATGCTCGCCGCGCGGTAGCCGAGCTCGCCGCCACCTACCCTGACGCCGAGGTGCTCCTCGAAAGCTACGGCCTGCACGACCCGGCCATGACCCCGGCACAAGCACTCGCAGCCACCTACACGGACCTGCTATTCCGATCGCCGAGCCGTCGCACAGCACTGCGCCATCAAGGACGCGGCTACGTCTACGAATTCGCGTGGCGATCGCCACTGCACGGCGCCGCTCACGGCCTCGATCTCCCCTTCGTCTTCGACACCGCCCAGGCATGCCAGAACCTCATCGGCAGCGCCATACCAACTGCGCTGACCCACGCCATGCACCAGACCTGGATCGACTTCGCAACCCACGGCGACCCAGGATGGCCTACCTACACCGACACCAGGGCAGCGATGTGGTTCGATGCCAACCCGCACCTCTGTGAGGACGAGACCCCCACCGACATCGGCGCAGACTTCCTACCGAACCTGTGAGAGACAGCCTCACGATTCCGGCACTTGACGAATGGACCGTCGCTCGACGGAGCGCACTGCCATCACGGCGTGCTCGGCAGCGATGATCCGCGAGGGCGTCCTGTTTTCTGTGGTGCGCCGGGATAAACCGGCATGAGGAAGGAGATGAGAGTTCTCTACGTTGAAGGAGTAGCGATCCGCGACGGCCCTGAGTCATGCGTGGGTATCCGTGAGGGTGCTCGCGAAGCGTTGACAGGGGTTCTGCGGGCGGGGCGATTGAGCCGCGAAATTCGGATCTGGGTGCCGACGCTGTCACAGTGGCGGAAGGCGATGCTCGGTGTGGCGCTAGCGCGAGCCATGCGGGGACCTGGCGCGGTCAGAGGAGCTCAGGCACGTAGGAAAGTCCTCATGCGCGAGAACCGGGAGGGCCCGTGGTTGGCCTGTCTGGCTTGGATGCCGCGTCGTTTGTTCGCGGGGTGGCGTGGTCGGGTTGGGTCCGTGAGGGGAACATCGTGGTGGTAAGCCCTCGATGAACGGTCATGGGCAGTCAGACGGCCTCGTAGTACCTGCGAAGCTGCCGAACAATGCTGCTGGTGCGGCTGCGGAGGTGGTGGAGGAAAGGAGGCCGGCCGAGGGGAACACGGCCAGTGAAACGCGCCCCGGACGCAGGGCCGGAGTGAGCGTGAATAGCGATCTGGATCGTGTGCGTCAAGTAGCAGCGAAGGACAAGCAGGCACGGTTCACCGCGCTTTTGCATCACGTCAGCGTTGATCGCCTCAGGCCGGCATACCGGTCGATCCGACCGGATGCTGCTCCAGGGGTCGATGGGGTGTCGTGGCGCGAGTACGGGCATGACCTCGAGAGGAATCTCGGGGATCTTCATGTTCGTGTGCATAGGGGCGCGTACCGGGCGATACCTGCTCGGAGGGTGTATGTACCGAAGCCGGACGGGCGGCAGCGGCCGCTCGGGGTCGCCGCGCTGGAGGACAAGATCGTCCAGCGGGCTGTGGCTGAGGTATTGAACGCCGTCTATGAGGAGGATTTCCTGGGCTTCTCGTATGGGTTTCGGCCCGGGCGTAGTCCGCATGACGCATTGGACGCGCTCGCGGTCGGGATCGAACGCAAGAAGGTGAACTGGGTGCTCAAGATAGACGTCAAGGACCTATTCGACCGGCTCGATCAGCGCTGGCTGATGCGGTTCTTGGAGCACCGGATCGCAGACCGACGGGTCCTGTGGCTGATCCAGAAATGGCTCAGGGCAGGAGTCATCGAGGACGGGAAATGGTCAAGAACGGCAATGGGAACGGCGCAGGGCTCGTTATGCGCAGCTGCGCATAACGAGCCTTATGAGCAGCGCTGGGTTATGCGCAGCGTTGGCGTGCAGCTCCCGCAGCGGGTGGGGTGACGGCTGAGCGCTGCGCATAACGCGGTGGAGACTGCGGTCACGCGGCTCGGCATGGTGCCGGGCCGTTCGTGATCGGAGGTGAGCTGTCATGGCTGCTGTTTGTGATTTGGTGTCCGGGTTGGACGCCGAGCTGGTGCGTTTGGGCTACAAGCCCTCGACGATGGCCTGGTATCGCGGCCACTGGCGGCGTCTGGAGAGGTACTTCGCGTCCCGTGGGGTGCGTGAGTTCTCGCTGGATGTCGCGATGGCCTGGGTCGATGAGGCGTGCGGTGGGTTCTTCGATAAGGAGCAGGCCGGCGCGCTGAAGCAGACTGACGTGTACTTGTTCCGGGTCGCGGCGATGCTCGACGACTTCCAGGCGCATGGGGCGGTGCTGCGCCGCTACTCCCGCACAGTGAGCAAGCTGAGCGCCGAGCAGACCGAGGTTCTCGCCGGGTTTCAGTCGTGGTTGCGGGCCGATGGCTGCGCCGTGTCGACGGTCTGGGCGTATGGCACGGTCGTCGGGGAGTTCCTCGCGTTCATTGGTGGGCGCGGTGGCCTGGCCGGGCTGGACGGCGCGGTGATCGGCGCGTTCGTGCAGACGCTGGCCGGATACCAGGCAAAGACGGTGGAGCACAAGCTGTGCGCGGTCCGCTCGTTTCTGCGGTTCGCCGCCGCCGGCGCGCTGATCGACGCCGGCGTGCTGGACACGGTCCCGGCGGCGAGGTCGGCGAAGCAGGCGAGGATCCCGTCGGTATGGGACCCGGCCGATGTCGCGAAGGTGTTGGAGGCGATCGATCGCGGCAACCCGTCCGGGAAGCGCGACTACGCGATGGTGCTTTTGGTCTGCCGGCTCGGGTTGCGTGCCGTCGACGTCAAGCGCCTCCAGTTCGGCGATCTTGACTGGCCCGGCAACCAGGTCTCGGTGGTGCAGGCCAAGACCGGCCGGCGGGTCGTCTTGCCGTTGCTCAAGGACGTCGGCTGGGCGATCATCGACTACGTCCGCGACGGCCGGCCGGCGAGCGATTGCCCGCAGGTGTTCTTGCGCCATACCGCCCCGATCGGTCCGTTCTCCGACCAGGACCATCTGCACCAGATCCTGGTCAAGCACGCCCGTGCCGCGCACGTGCGCCTCGGCGAGCAGCGCCGTCATGGGATGCACTCGCTCAGGCACACGCTCGCGACACGGCTGATGGAGGACGGCACCCCCGTCGAGCGGATCGCCGACATCCTCGGCCACCAGTCCGTGCAGTCCACCGGCGTGTACCTGAAGTCGTCGCTGGGTTTGTTGGCCCGGTGCGCCCTGGACCCGGACGCCTCGACGACGGAGGCGTCGCGATGAGCGCCCCGGTCACGCTCGCCGAAGCGATCAGCGGCCTGGTCTGCGAGAAGCGCGCGCTCGGCTACAAGTACGCCTCCGAGCAGCAGGCGCTGGCCCGCTTCGAGGCGTTCTGCGCCAGTGAGTTCCCCGGCCTGGCCACGGTCACCCGAGCGTCGGCGGAGGCGTGGGTCGTCGCGGCACGACGACGAGCGGTCAAGCCCGCGACGTTGCAGAGCCTGGCCGCGCCGGTCAGGGAGCTCGCCCGCTGGCTTCGCCGCCGTGGCGTCGACGCCTGCGTGCTGCCCGCCGGGGCGCTCGAGAAGCCCACCCGGTATGTCCCGCATATCTACACGGGCCGGGAGCTTGCGGCGCTGTTCGCGGCGACCGACCGCTGCCACTACTGCCCGGAGGTGCCGTTTCGGCACCTGGTGATGCCGGTGCTGTTCCGCATGATCTACGCGTGCGGGCTGCGCTGCTCAGAGGCCCGGCTGCTGCGCGCCGGGGACGTTGACATCGACGCGGGCGTGCTGCAAATCCGCGACGGCAAGGGCGGCAAGGACCGGCAGCTGCCCGTCTCAGAGCATCTGCGCGAAAGGCTCGCCGGCTATCACGCCAAGCTCGCCGGCCAGTCCGGCTGGGAGTGGTTCTTCCCCGGCGCCACGCCCGGCGTGCCGTTGACGCTTCTGAACGTCAACCGCAACTTCCGGCGGTTCCTGTGGCAGGCGCGCATCCCGCACGGCGGCCGCGGGCACGGCCCAAGGGTTCACGATCTGCGCCACACGATGGCGGTGAACAACCTCAGGCTCTGGTTTGAGCGAGGTGAGAACGTGAACGCGCTGTTGCCGGTGCTGCAAGCGTATCTCGGGCACGCCTCGATCGCAGGCACCGCCTACTACCTGCACCTGACCGCGGAGTCCTACCCGGACGTCACCGCCCGCGTGAAGCAGGCGTTCGGCGATGTCGTCCCACCCGTGACGGGAGGGGTCGATCATGGCGACTGACTTTGCGATCGGCCTGCGCCGCTTTCTGACCGATCACATGGCCGGGCTGCGCGGCTGCTCGCCGAACACGATCAGCTCCTACAAGGACTCGTTTAAGCTGCTGATCTGCTATTTCCGTGACGAGCGGGGCATCCCGCCCGAGCGGCTCACGCTCGAGCTGATCGACGCCGGCGCGGTCACCGGGTTCCTCGCCTGGCTGCAAGCGAGCCGCCGCAACAGCCCATCGACGCGCAACCAGCGCCTCGCCGCGATCAGCTCATTCTTCAGCTGGATGCAAACGCAGGACCCAGTTCGGATGGCGTGCTACCAGGACATCATCGCGATCCCCCCGAGCAAGCACGCCCGGCCGGCCGTGGCGCACCTGACCGTCGAACAGACCCGGCTGCTGCTCTCGCTGCCCGACCGCTCGATCCGCCAGGGCCGGCGCGACGCGACTCTGCTGGCGACGCTCTACGGCACCGCCGGCCGGGTGCAGGAGATCGCCGACCTGAGAGTCCGGGACATCCGCCTCGAGGAGCCCGCGATCGTCGCGCTGACCGGCAAGGGCCGCAAAGGCAGGCACGTCCCGATCGACATGAACACGGCGGCGCTGCTAGCCGCCTACCTCGCCGAGCACCGCCTCGACGGCCCCGGTCACGGTGACCGACGGGCGTTCTTCAACCAACACCACCAGAAGCTCAGCCGCGGCGGGATCGCCTGGATCCTCCGCAAGTACCAAGCCCAAGCAGCCGACCCGGCGCTCGCCAGCATCCGGCTCAGCCCGCACGTCCTTCGCCACAGCCGGGCGATGCACCTCTACGACGCGGGCGTGCCACTGCCCTACATCCGCGACATCCTCGGCCACGCCGACATGTCAACCACCGACATCTACGCCCGCGCTTCCACCGAAGCGAAGCGCAGAGCCCTGGAAGCCGTCTACGACCAAGTCGTCAGCGACGAACAGGCCGAGTGGAACCAGAACCCCGACCTGCTCGACTGGCTCACCAACCTCCACTAACCGCCACCGCGTTATGCGCAGCGCTCAGCCGTCACCCCACCCGCTGCGGGAGCTGCACGCCAACGCTGCGCATAACCCAGCGCTGCTCATAAGGAGCTTCGGTTTCGCCGTTGCTCGCAAACGTCTTCCTGCACTACGTTCTTGACCTCTGGGCAGAGCAGTGGCGGCGGCGTCACGCACGCGGGGATGTGATCCTGGTGCGTTTCGCTGACGATGTTGCTGCTGGCTTTCAACATCGTTCTGATGCTGAGCGTTTCCTTGCCGGGGTTCGCGAGCGTTTCGCGGAGTTCGGTTTGGAGATTGCGCCGGAGAAGACGCGCCTGGTCGAGTTCGGCTGCTATGCGGCTGAGCGCAGAGCCAAGCGTGGGCTCGGTAGGCCCGAGACGTTCCAGTTCCTGGGTTTCACGCACTTGTGCGCAAAAACCCAGGCAGGACAGTTCAGGGTGCGCAGGGTCACGATCAAGAAGCGGATGAGCACGAAGCTACGCGAGCTAAAGATCGAGATGCGTAGACGCGCTCATCTCCCGATCCCCGTCCAAGGACGCTGGCTTGCCAGTGTCCTTACCGGGCACTACCGGTATTTCGCGGTGCCCGGCAATATCAACGCGCTCGGGGCCTTCCGCAACGCGGTCATCAGGCTATGGATGCGCACGCTCAGGCGTCGCAGCCAACGCCACCGGATGACCTGGGAACGGATGGCCCGGATAACGCAACGATGGCTACCCACGGCAAGCATCCTGCACCCTTGGCCAAACCAGCGATTTGACGCCAGAACCCAAGGCAGGAGCCCAGGGCGTTAGCGCGCACGCTGGGATCTGCGCGGGGGGCCGCCGGCAACGGCGGTCCCTACCGCGATTACGCGGATTTCAGTCGCGCTGGCAAAGAGGGAGCTCAGCGATTCCGAGCCGGCGCTCTCGCGCTGGCGGCCGCTCCACGAGGCTGAGGTCGCCGCTGCCGCTTCGTCGCCAATGCTGAGCTCTCGCTGAAGGTATCTGCCTAGGACGTGCTGCCCGACCGACGGCTGCTCGTCGGCGAACGCCTCCACCGCCGAGCGGGCGCAGAAGTGCTGCCTCGACTCATCGGTGCGGACACCTGCTTTCGCACCCCGACGCGAACCTCACCCGACGGAACGAGCGCCCTGCATCGCGCGGAAGGGAGGCGTTCGAGCCGGAGACGCCGCCGCCAAGCGAGTGCCCAACGAGCGTCGCGCGCTCATGCCCGAGCGCGACGAGCAGATCGCGCTGGCCTTGTTCTCGAGCGTCCCTGCGAACCCGTGGATCAGGAGCAGTGGTGGGCCGTTGCCCACCTGGAGGTAGCGCGCGCGGCGGCCATGAAGCATGATCGTCTTGGGCTCCAGCGGGCTCACATCGATCGCCGGATTGATGCCATCCGCCCTCCGCTCCCGAGCGCCAGTGGAGGATGGTCCGAGAGGGCGGTGGTGCTCGTGCCCGCCATCGCCTCGGCCATCGGCGCCATCGCAGACGCCCCCGCGTCCTTCGCCAAGTGGACCTCGGCGCTGTCTGTGCCCGGTTCGCCGGTGGCGGCGCGGCGGTTCAGGACCGAGGTCCCGACGAGTGCCACGGCGATGGCGGCGAGGATGTAGGCGGCGATGAGGATCAGGTTGCCGGCGATGCCGTAGGAGCTGAAGTAGACGATGCGCCGCAGGGCCTCGACGCCCGCGCCGTTGGGCAGCGCGGGGCCGATCACCCGCCAGAAGCCGGGCAACAACGGCGCTGGGTAGGCGCCGCCGGCGCTGGGGTTGCCGAGCACGACGAACAGGATCAGCGTGAGGGCGATGCCGAGGGTGCCGAGCAGCGCCTGGAAGGCCATCGTGACGACGGCGGCGCAGTACACGAGCAGGGCTCCGAGCGCCGCTATCGCGAGCAGGTGGCCGGTGAGCGCGCCGAGGATGGGGCCGACGATGATCGCTCCGCCGAGACCGGAGAGGAGTGCGTAGGGGACGAGCACGATCAGGCGAATCAGCGCCCGGCGGATCGTGGCTGGTCGTGCGCGGGTGGCGATGCTGAGCAGGGCAGCGACGAGGTAGCCACCGATCAGCAAGCCGACGACCAAGTAGAAGCCCGACAGGCTCCTGGCGTCGCCCGGCTGCGCCGGGACGGCATCGGTGACCGTCGCGCTGCGGTGCTGGGCGGCCTCGGCGCGGGCGATCACGTCTTCCACGGCGATCGCTGTCGCCGCCCCGCCCCCACTGGCGACGAGCAGGGCGTCGGTCTTGCCGACGGGGTTAACGATGAGCACTGCACTGGTCGATCCATGCCGCAGGAGGGTCAGACCGCTGCTCTGATCGGCAACGGCCGTGGCGTGGAGCGGCTGCGCACGGATGCCATTGAGCTCGCTGACGAGCCGGCCGGAGACCTGGGCGGGCGCGACGACGGCGATCGGCACTCGATGGGGGGTCGGGTGATGGAAGGCGCCGACGTAGGAGAGCACGAAAGCGAACTGGATCAGCAGGACGCCGATCACCAAGAAGAACGTTGGTTGCTTGACCGCCTCAAACAGCTCGGAGAGGAAACTGTGCTGTGAGGCTCCCACTGCCCCAGGCTGGGGCCGTGCTCCCGGTGTATCGCTCATCGCGGCTCCTCACGTTGTCCGTCGACCTTCCAATACATCACTCGGTCGGTTACCAAACTGCATTGACAGGGGACCGTCACGAGGGCGCACCCGCCAGCGACGGGCTGCGCCTGAGCACGAGCAGCTCCTCCTCGGTCGGGGTGCGCTGTCAAGCACGCGGTCCCATGATCAGTACTCGAACGAACGTACGCACCCCACAGGGTCATCATGCGTTCGCTCCTCGGATAGGTGTTTGGGTTCTGGCTATGGGGGCGAGGTGATCCTCGGCCTTGTTGGCATCCGACATCGCCTCATCGCGGCTGTCGCAGGTGCCGGACTCGCTGCGGGCCGGCCCGAAGGCGTGCCACTTCCATGTCGTGCGCTCGGGCCATACGCGCCAGCCACTCGTGTGGCCGTAGTGGTGGACGTCGATTTCGCCCCTCATGTGCCCTGGGTAACTTTCAAGCTCGCCAACAGGCATTGCCTCATTGCGGTCGGCTCCCACGCGGCGTCTGCTGGCTGGTGAGAAGCTCGCGAACGGCATAGGCGAGGTGATGCGCCTCGTCTGGCCGTGGGTATCTCATCGACGGCGGGGCGGGTGAGCGTCTCTGAGGAAGCCCTCGGGGACGTCTCAGGCGGGTCGCGATGGCCGCTCTGGACACCATTGCACCGAGCGGCGGAGGTGAACGCGCGCCCGACGTTTGGTCCGACGCACCGAAAGTCGATCACGTCCTCGGGGCGGGCGGACAAATCGGTGAGGGCCGGCGTGTTAGGCACTGAGACCTCCGGAGTTGAGGAACTCGCGGAAGTCAGGCCATGCTGCCCGCCTCTATCGGCGAACCTCACGATGTATGCCCTCCAACCTCCGATAATAGCCGCAACCCAGTGCGGGGGAAGTGTCCATTTCGCATCCCCGCCATGTGCCGTGTTACATGGGGCGGGGAACTCCCCGGATCGAGCTCAGCTAGCGCTCTGGGGTGTTCCG
>JBEKGK010000134.1:0-13007 GCA_050012835.1 Solirubrobacteraceae bacterium
CGCTAGGTCGGCAGATGCTCGCCCCGCGAGCCGGCGGCGGCGTATTCGCCGAGCGTCGCGCGCGAGTCCGAGCGGCCGAGGATGCTGATGAAGACAGCAGCAAAGGCGATGCCGAAGACGAGCGCCTCGATGAAGCACATGCTCGCGCCCGCAAGATGCTGGTCGTTGATCGCCGACAGGCCATAGCCGCGGACGGCGCTGGCATAGAGCGGGTACTCGGTCGTCGAGATCCACGTCAGCGGCAGGCACACGCCCGCGCTGGCCAGGCGCGTAAAGCCCAGCAGCGCCAGCCGCTGGCCGTTGGGGCGCAGGCGCGCGCGCGGCAGGGGGTCGATGATCAGCCACCACATCGCAAGACCCGTGTAGAACAGCGTGGCGTGCTCGAGCGCATGCACGCCGGCGTGCTGTGCGGCGTAGTCGAACACGCTCGGGATCGCCCAGATCCAAGTCGCCAGCGCCCACAGCGGCACCGCCAGCCACGGCGAGGTCAGCCGCGCGAGCACGCGACCGGACTTGCCCCCTGCTGGCGCCACCGCCAGCAGCGCCTCGCGCGATAGCCCGAGCGGCAGGATCGGCGAGCGCAGCCCGAGTATGAGCAGCGCCGGCGCGATGTCAGACAGCAGCACATGCTGCATCATGTGCGCCGAGAGCAGGTACTTATCGCCGATCGGGTCAAGCGGCGAGAGCAGCGCCACCGCGATCGTCAACAGCCCCGCCGCGTAGGGCACCCAGTGCCCGGCGTTGGGCGCCGAGGCCGAGGAGCGCGCCACCGCGCGGCGGTAAACGCGCACGTAGAGCACCGCGGCGGCCAGCAGCACAACGATCACGACCGGCTGGAAGCTCCAAGAGCCCCAACCCGGGTAGGAGGTCATCCGATCCTCCCGTGGACGACGGGGCGAGTGCTTCGACAGTGGGCCTGCGGAGCGCCGGTCATGCTTGGCGGCATCCTATCGATCCTCGCCGCGAGCGTGCCCGCAGGCGCCCCGCGGCCCGGCCGCGTTCAGGAGTCCTTGCCGCCGTCGTGTTCGTGTTCGTGAGCGACTTCCGCTTCCCGTTCGGCGTGTTCGTGAGCGACTTCCGCTTCCCGTTCGGCGCGTTCGCTCGCCGCCTCCCGTTCGTGTTCCGCCTGATCCGAGCCACCTGAGTCGTCTCCCTGCCCCCCGTCCGTCCCTTCGGAGCCGTCGTCGCCGGAGGTTTCAGAGTGCCTGCCTTCCGTTTCGGAGCCGCTGCCCGATCCTCCTCCGGAGCCGTTCCCCGATCCTCCTCCGGAGCCGCTGCCCGATCCTCCTCCGGAGCCGCCCGCCGATCCGCCTGCGCCGCCGCCGGCGGCGGCTTCGCTGCCAGTCGCGGTGGGGCTTGTCGCCGCCGCCGCCGCCGGCGCAGCTGACGTCGAGGTGAGTGGGGTCTGGCCTGCGGCGCCAGGCGCCGCAGGTACGGTGACCGCCGGTGTTGGGCCGGTGTGGACCGTGGTGGGAGCGACGACGCTCCCGCCGAGAGGCGTGCCGGCGTGTGTGGCCGGCAACCCGGGTCGGGCGCCGTTCGCAGCCCGTGTGCGCGCCAGGCCGCTCGCGGACGGTGTGCTTGCGTGTCCGCCGTCCGGTGGGACGACGTCGGCGCCGGCGCTCGCGGACGCGGCCGGGAGAGCCAGGTGCCGGCGCGCCTGCGCAGCCCGGCCGTGAAGGGGCGCCAGCACGACGCCCGCAGCCAGCAGCGCCGATCCCGCCACGGCGGCTCCCTTCAGCAGCACACCGCCGACGTCAGCACCTCCTGCAGCACCGGTGAGCTCAGCGAGCCTGCTCGCCGTAGGAGACGCCCGGCCAGTCGTGCCCGACGCCCAGCTGATCAGGGACCCGGGGGTCAACGCCGCGGCTGCCGCGCGCAGCGCAGAGCGCGCCCGGTAGAGCAGGCCCCGAACCGCGCCGCTGGTGATCCCGAGCTCGCGCGCGACCTCCTCGTGCGAGCGTCCGTCAACGGCGCTCAGCAGCATCGCGTCGCGCTGCATCGACGGCAGCGCGGCGACATGAGTGAGCGCCTGGCGGGCGGCGCCCGCATTCTCCAGCTCGGAGCCGGGGACCACCAAGCGCTCCACGAGCGCTCCATCGGGCTCCAACGCGAGCTCCTCCCTCGAGCTGCGCATCACGTTGATGGCCGTGTTGTGCACGATGCGATACAGCCACGGGCTAAGCGCGCGCACCTCTACGCCAGCCCGCAGCGCGAGCCACGCCTTGAGCAACGCCTGCTGGAGGACGTCCTCGGCACGCGAGTCCGACAGCCCCAGGCGCCTGCAGTAGGCGAGCAGCGGTCGGCGGTAGCGAAGAACGATCGCCTCAAACGCCCGCTCGTGACCCCGCTGCACAAGCTCGAGCAGCCGCTCGTCCGGCTGAGTCGCGAGCAGGCGTGTGTGTCCCCGTGTCATACGTCGGAGAATCTAGCGCCCGAGCGCTGGCTGAGTGTGATTTTTCTGGCGATCCGGCGAAGGTCAAGCGGGCCCTACGATGCGAGTCAATGCCCGAGCTCCCGGCCCCGCCTTCGTCTAGCGCTCCGCTGCAGGGCGGCTGCCTGTGCGGGGCCGTGCGGTTCGAGATCACCGCCCCGTTCGTGTCCGCCGGCTACTGCCACTGCACGCACTGCCAGCGGCGCACCGGCACCGGCTCCTCGGCCAACGGCCGCGTGCCGCAAGAGGGCTTCCGACTGCTGGCCGGCGAGGAGCAGCTGCGGTCCTTCCAGCCCCCGGCGGGCGTGCCCAAGCTGTTCTGCGGGACCTGTGGCTCAGCGCTGTTCAGCGGCGACCCGTTCGCCGATCGGGAGGTCGCGGTGCGGCTGGGGACGCTCGAGGGCGATCCGGGCATACGACCGCAGTTCCGGCAGTTCGTCGAGTCGGCCGCACCCTGGGAGCCGATTCCCGAGGACGGGCTGCTGCGCCATCCGCGCTCGCGGGGAGCCTGAGCGCGGCACGCTCGCGCAGCCACTGCAGCGACCGCAGCTCACCGCAGCGCTCGCGCCAGCCATCCAGCACGCCGTCCAGCAGCGTGCGGTCCTCGACCCTGCCCAGCACCTCCACCAGCCCGCCGCCCTCGGCGGCGGGGCCGAGACGCACGAGGTAAAGCTCGCCTGTGTCGCTGACCCACGCGGCGCGGTGCAGCGGGCCGTCGACGTCCTCGCGCCACCACAGCCCCACGTCGAGCTCACGCGAGCGCACGCGCCGCTCGTCGGCGTTGTAGAAGCGCGCCAGCGAGTCATAGCGCTCACGCGGTGACGCGTCGGTGGCGAAGTCTGCTTGGCTCATGCGCCGTCACCAGCTTTCGGGAGGGAGCGGGTCTCCGCGAAGCTTGCCGCCCGCGCCTAAACGACGGGTTACCAGGTCGTAAGGATTGCCGGCCGCGGCCCGCCAATTGCCAGCCGCCGCCCGCGCGACCGTCAGGGACCGATCGTGCCAGCCGGCCAGCCGCCAGCCGGCCGGCCGGTGTCACCGGCCCTCGCGGGCCGGTGACACCGGCGTGCTGCAGTTGCGGCTCAGCCGTTGAGGCGTTTCTTCAGCGCGCTCGCCGCGGAGAACTTCGCCGCCTTGGAGGCCGCGATGTTGATCGTCTCGCCAGTCGACGGGTTGCGCCCCTGGCGAGCCGCTCGGTGGCTGACGCTGAACTTGCCGAAGCCGGCAAGCGCGACCTCACCCCCGGCGGCAAGCTCGTCGGAGACCACCTCGATCGCCGCCTCAACCACCTGACGTGCCTGGCTGGCGGACAGCCCAGTGCGCTCCGCGACCTGCTCGCCCAGCTCGTTCTTGGTCATGCCACTCCCTTCTCGAGTGTCTTTGCTGCGAGCAGGCTAACCGCTGGTGAGGACGGCGACACGCGCACAGCGCTCGCCGGGTGGGCGAAGAAGCCCTAATTTCCGGGGAACTTCAGCGGCGCGACGGTCCGCAACGGCCCATCCGCGGGCCGCTCAGCGGCCCTGCGGGCCCTGAACGGCACCAGCGAACCGGCGGCGCAGGCCGCCCACAGGAGGCCCAGCCAGACGCCGCTGGCGAGCGCCACGTGCACCCACACGAGCTCCGTGGGCAGGTGCGTCTCATACTGATCCAGCCCCACCACGCCCTGCAGCGCGAGCAGCACGCACAGCGCCGTCAGCGGCCGCTGCACCGCCGGCGCCGCCTCGCGGCGGCGCGCCAGCCACCACACCAGCACCGCCGCCACGCTGAACACGAACGCGATCTCTGCGTGGCGATGGATCACGAAGTCCATCGTGGCGCGCCCGTCGAAGCTCAGGCGGTTGATCCTCTGGCCCGGCGAGCCGCCCGCGTGCGGGCCCGCGGCCGTGGCCGCGGTGCCGGCGAAGATCGTCAGCGCGCCGAGCGCCACCAGCCCTCGCAGCGCGCGCACGATCGCCGGGTCCGTGGCCGCGCCTTGCGGCGCCCCCGCTCCGCCCGCACCGGCCTGCCGCGCGCCCTGCGCGCCTCCCACGCCGCGCCTGCTCGCCACCGCGCCATCCGCCCTCTCAAAACTCGTGGACGCCGCCCGCGGCTCGTCGCGGGCGCGCCACACGAGCACCACCGCCGCGACCAGGATCAACATCGACAGCGCGAAGTGGCCCATCACCCAGCCGTAGTCGAGCGCGCCTTTGACCGTGAAGCCGCCCAGCACCGCCTGCGCGACCACGCCGAGCGGCAGCAGCGCGCCCAGCCGCACGAGATCGCGCCTGTACGGGCGCCGGCGCACCGCCGCCAGCCACGCCAGACCCGCAGCGATCGACACGGGAGCCGTGAGCAGCCGGTTGGAGAACTCGATCAGCGCGTGCGTCTGCAGCGGCGGGTACACGTTGCCGTAGCACTTCGGCCACGTCGGGCAGCCCAGGCCCGAGCCCGTGAGACGCACCGCCGCGCCCGTGAGCACGATCAGCGTCAGCGCGACCAGCCCCGCGTACGCGAAGCGCACGTACTGCTCGGGGGTGACCGTGTAGCCGTTCGTGCGCTCGCGCAGCTGCTGTAGACGACCGGCCATCGTCCCTAAGGATGCCATTCGAACGGCAGCTCGTCAGCGATCTCGCTCAAGCGCGGCGCCTGCGCGTCGCGCTCGGAGACCGTCAGCTCCTCTACCGGCAACGGCCATTCGATGCCGACGGCGGGATCATTCCACGCGATGCCACGCTCGACCGCACGGTCGTAGTAGGCGCTCTGCTTGTACAGCACGTCAGCCACGTCGCTGAGCACGCAGAAGCCGTGCGCGAAGCCCACCGGCACGTACAGCTCGCGCATGCTCTCCTCGTCCAGTTCCACCGCCTCCCAGCGCCCGTACGTGGGCGAGCCCCTGCGCAGGTCCACAGCGACGTCGAGGATCCGCCCGCGCGCGCAGCGCACGAGCTTGGCCACGCCGTCGCCCACATGGAAGTGCATGCCGCGCAGTACCCCGCGCGTCGAGCGCGAGTGGTTGTCCTGGATGAACAGCTCGTCCTCAGGGATGCCCGCCTGCGCGTGCCACTCGTGCCTGTAGGTCTCGCAGAAGAAGCCGCGCTCGTCGGCGTAGACGGTCGGTTCGATCACCACCAGGCCCGGCAGGTGCACGGTGAGGGCGCGCATAGGCGCAAGAGGGTAGCCGGCAGGGGGCGGCGCAGGACGCAGGGCGCTTCGGGCATCGTCCGGTCTTCGCTACAATCGTCTTGTGATCAATATATATGTCTGATATTGTGGACATACGATGAACGTGTCTCGTGCCTACAGCGCCGTAGCCCCGACGGTGGAGGGGGACGTCTTGGTGGTGCTTGCCGGAACGACACAGCCGCTCACAGGCCGCCGAGTCGCTCGGCTCGCTCGGCGCGGCTCGGTAGCGGCGGTTGCCAAGGCGCTGGATCGGCTGGTGCGCCAGGGGCTGGTCCTGCGCCAGGAGGCACCGCCCGCCTGCCTGTACACGCTCAACAGGCAGCATGTCGCTGCGTCGGCTGTCGAGGCCTTGGCGCTCATCCGCACAGAGCTCCTCGACCGTCTGCGTCGCGCCTTCTCGACGTGGAGCATCCCGCCGGTGCACGCATCTCTGTTCGGGTCAACCGCACGGGGGGATGGCGACCTCGACAGCGACATCGACATATTCGTCGTCCGCCCTGCAAGCGTGGACGCCGAGGATGCAACGTGGGGAGAGCAGTTGCAGGACATCAGCGATGCGGTCCTCGCGTGGACGGGAAACCACGCCGGCGTGATCGACTTCGCCGAGCAGGATCTCGGGCGGATGCGCGACCAGGATCCACCCGTTCTAGGAGCCCTTCGGCGAGACGCCATCGACCTTGCCGGGATGCCGCTCGATGAGCTGCTCGGGAGAACGCGATGAGCCGCCGAGCGACGAAGGACCATCGCTCGCGCCTATGTGACGCGGCCGACGCCCGCAAGCGACTCGCCGACGCGGAGAAGTACTTGGAGGTCGCGGAGCTCGTCGCGAGCGAAGACTCGCTGGAGTCGCACAACGTCGCGACCGGGCTCGCGGTGCTCGCCGGCATCGCGGCCGCGGACGCCGCCTGCTGCAAGGCGCTCGGCGAGAGCTCTCGGGGACCAGACCATCGAGATGCGGCCGCCTTCCTGAGACGTATCACCCCGGGGGGTGAGGCCGCCGCGAACAACCTCGAGCGCCTCGTGGGCCTCAAGGACAAGGCTCACTACAGCTTCCTCAACGTGTCTGGTCAAGACAGAACAGCATCAATCCGGCGCACCAGCCAACTGGTTGACTTCGCCCGCGAGGTCCTGCAGCGCTGAGGGGTTGTGGGGTGGAGATCCAGCACCTACATTGACGGCATGACCGCACTGGCCGAAACCTCGCTGTCCGCCGACGAGCGAGGGCTGGTCGAGCGGTTCGTCGAGGAGATCAGATCCTTCTTCATCGCCGAGGTGGACCGCGACAAGGTCGTCTTGGGCGGCCAGGGGTGAGCCCGCGCTCGAGCGCGATCGAGCTGGCTGACCGCTTCCTGACGGCCATCGAAGCGCTGTTCGACTGAGCGACGCGGCGATGCCAGCGACCACGGAGAGCACCTGGGCGCCTGGCCCGCTTCGGCCACTGCTCACCGAGGGCTCCGTCCACGTGTGGCGGGCGGACCTGACAGCCGTAGGCGATGATCTCAGAGAGCTGCTCTGCGCCGACGAGCGCGCGCGAGCCGAACGCTTCGCGAGCGAGCGCGACGGAGAGCTGTGGGGACGCTCACGCGGAGTGCTGCGCGGGCTGCTCGGCCGCTACCTGCAGCAGGAGCCGGCCTCGCTGCGTTTCGTCGTCGGCGAGCACGGCAAGCCGGCGCTCGTCGAGGACTCCGATGGATCGCCAGCCGCAACGCCGCGCTCGTCAGCGGAGGCCTCCCGCGCTCCTCGGCCGAGCTTCAACATGTCGCACTCGGGGCAGCTCGCGCTGTACGCCTTCAGCCGCGCGGGAGCCGTCGGCGTCGACGTGGAGGTCGCACGGCGGCCGATCGACGAGGTGGCGATCGCCCTGCGCACGCTCGGTGAGGCCGAGGCACAGCGCCTGCAGGCGCTGGATCCGCCAGCGCGGCGGCGGGAGTTCCTGGGCGCGTGGGCCCGACACGAGGCCGAGCTGAAGTGCCTGGGCGTGGGCATCGGCGGCGGCGGCGCCGCTCCCGCAAGACATCGGCTGTGGGTGGTCGAGCTCGAGATGGGCCCCGACGTCGCGGCCGCGGTTGCCGCCGAGCGGCCTGCGCGCGAGCTGCGCTGTTGGGAGTGGCAGCCGTAGGCGAGCGCTGCCCGCGAGATCGAGCTCAGGTGGCGTCAACTCCAGAGCCCGCTGATGGGGACAGCCCACATGCGCTCACCTAGAGGGATGGTTTGCCTGCCTGAGTACAGGACGACACCAGCCTTGAAGCGGCCTGCACGCATGTCGCGCAGCCTCTTCATCACCCGCCAGTCGCCCTCGCGGATCGACGCTCGGGCCTTCACCTCAATCGCGACCAGATCGCCTGAGTGAGACTCGAGGACGATGTCGATCTCGTCGTCGTGAGCCCGGTAGTGGCGAAGCGTGTAGTCCTCCTGAGCCCAGCTCTGGTGCTTGAGGATCTCCATCCCGCAGAAGGTCTCGAGAGCGTGCCCGGTGAGCTGGTCGTCCTCGGCGATCCGATGCTGGTTGGCACCGAGTTGCTGCGCGAGCAAGCCGGTGTCGGTGAGATAGAGCTTGGGCGCCTGCAGCTCTCTGGAGCGCAAGCCGGGACGCCAGGCCGGGACTATGTGGACGAGAAAGACGGTGCGCAGAAGCCCTATGTAGGCGCTGACTGTCTTGTCCGATATCTGCAGGTCACTCGCCAGACCTCTGTAGTCCAAGAGCTTGGCCGAATGCGCCGCGAGCAACCGGATCAGCCTGGGCATCTCCGACAGCTTCTGCGCTGAGGCAATATCCCGCAGATCGCGCTCGACGATCCCTTGGACGTAGTCGCGATACCAGTGACGCCGCTGGCGTTCATCGAGCGTATGCACAGCTGGGTAGCCCCCGCGTGCAACGACCTCGACAAAGGCTTCCCGGCCTACCGGCGCGCCACTCACCTGCGGCGGCTCACCAGCAAACAGGCAGTCGACGAAGTTGCGTGTGCTGCGATGGATCTCGGATTGAGCAAGAGGCCACAATTCGATCCTGCGAACCCGGCCGGCCAGCGACTCGGAGATCTTTGGGGCCGTGAGGATGTTCGCAGAGCCTGTCAGCAGAAATCTGCCGGGGACGGGGTCCTCGTCGACGGCTTCCTTGATCGCGTACAGCAGGTCAGGTACGCGCTGCACCTCGTCTATCAACACCCGGCCACGCAGACCGGCGATGAAACCGTGGGGATCAGCGCGCGCGGCCTCCCGGGTGACGAGGTCGTCCAGCGTGACAACTGCAGCCGGGCGATCGCTCATGGCGATCTGCCTGGTCAGCGTGCTCTTCCCGACTTGCCTCGCCCCAAGCACAAGCACTACCCGGCTGTAGTCGAGCGCCTCTACGATGAGCGGTCGGGCTTGGCGCTCTATCAGCATGAAGATTCGTGCAAACGCGGAGAATATGAGGGTGCAGATGCGGAGAAGCTCGCTCTGCAAATGCGGAGTCTAGCGCCTGCAAATGCGGAATACAAGGCGCTGAAGGCGCTCCCCATCAGCGAGGCCGACGCGGAGGCAGCAATGCAAGGGGCTCGAGAACGCGAGGTCGAGGCGGGTCCGCGTCGATCGAGGGTCCTCCACAAATCCATGACTTGCAAAGCTGCAACTTTGCAAATCGTGGCTTTGCTGCTGGCCGAGCCAACATTGGACTCGATCGTCATGCGTCACTTCGATCGCTGGGAGCGAGCGCATGTGCCGATCACCCTCGTGGTCAGCGGCAGCACGCTGACGATGAGCTATTCGCCGAGCGCGCGGGCCGACCATGACCAGCCAGCCGGCGACCCGGGCCGGCTGGCGCTCAGCCGCCGAGGTCGGCGGCGACGTCGTGGTCGTACACGTAGACCGTGAGCCCTTCGCCCACGTCATCCACCGCCGTCGGCCGACCGAAGCCCGCGGGGGGCCCGGTGATCGCGCCCGGCACATTCGTCCGCGAGTCCGTGAGCAGGAAGCTGCTGGTGTTCGCGCGCGGCAGATACCACGAGCTGATCTGGTTGTTGTAGTAGGGACATAGCCCTGCCGGCGTGGCGCAAGTCCCGACGGGATAGAGCTTCACCCGCAGATGCGTCTCCCACGTGACGGGCGCCGAGTCCCAGTAGCTGCCGTACCCGACGCTGGCGCCGTGCGCGGTCGCGAAGCGCTCGATCATGCCCGCCAGACGCTGGCCCGGTCCCACCCCGGCCGGCGCCACCCCGGAGGCGAGCTCGGCGTGGAGGTTGAGCACGCCGAACAGGGCGACGCCCGTCAGCAGCGCCATGCGCGCAATGGGCACGCTCGCGAGTATGCCGAGCAACGCGGCGATCGCCGCCCATGCGCCCAGCAGGTAGCGGCCATTCGTCGTGCTCCCGGAGACGGACGTCAGCGCGAACACCGCGAGCGCCAGCATCAGCACCGAGCCCCAGTAGGCGACGAACAGCTCGCGCGATCCCGCCTGCGTGGCGGACCGCTCGGCCGGCGTAGCGCTCGCGGCCGGCGGGTCCGTCGCCGCCCAGCGCCACAGCGCCCGGAGAATCGCGGCTAGCGCCAGCAGCGTGAGGGCGCCAGCGGCGAACGTGAGCAGGTTCGAGCCGCTGACGGGCGCGCCGAAGAAGGAGCCGCCGCCGAGCGAGGCGATCGTAGCGACCAGGTTCTGCAGCCCCGTGACCAGCGCTTCGGAGCCGACGAAGTCGACGGGGAACGGCGAGTGCACGACGTTCTGATCCTGCATCACGTGCGTCAGCAGCCAGCACAACAGCGGCGCGAGGATCAACGGAGCCAGCCCGCCCGCGAGCACCAGCTGATCGGTGAAGCCGGCCCCGGTGAACAGCACGAGCGGCACGCCCACGAGCAGCAGCGCGCGCGGCGTGAGCCGGCCGGCGAACGCCCTGCGCTGCACGAACAGCAGCGCGGCGCACAGCGCCGCCAGGTGGATGACGATCAGCCCGTGGCTCTCGGGCACGTACAGGATCCAGCGTTGCGCTTCGCTGGCCGCGAACAGCACCACCGCGCTCAGCAGCCCGGCGAGCCGCCCCAGCGCCCACCACGCGCAGGCGGCGACCGCTGCGGCGCCCAGCAAACCGGCGATCAGCGGCGCCGCCTCCCACAGCTGGCGGTAGCCGGGCAGCCCGACGGTCGCGCGCATGAACCACCAGGGCTCATACCACGGGTGATTGCCGAGGTTGACGACCGCCCCGGCCGGCGCATGACCGGCCAGCGCCGGCATCACCAGCGCGGCTGCGTTATCGGCGTTCAGGTACAGGCTGTGGACGAGCGACGACGCCTGCGCGAGCAGGACGATCAGGTTGGCCAGGCCGACCAGCGCGACTATCCAGGCCAGGCGCGACGAGTCGGGGAGCCGCCGGGCGATACTGGACGAGCTGGCGCTGATCACCCTGCTGCGAGTGGCTGCCTCCACACCGGCGCCGACTCTATCAAGCGCTCCCGCGCGCTAATGGTGGCCGTGCCTGCGCTTGGGCCTGGCGTGGTAGACGGTGATGCTCGCGGAGGAGACGTTGCGCTCCTTGTCGTAGGCGAGGAACGTCAGCGTGAGCCTGCCGTAGGGGATGTGCTTGGCGCCCTGCCAGTCGATCGCCCCGGAGAGGGTGGTGGGAAAGCTGGGACCGTCGTAGTTGCGGATCAGCTTCCCGTTCCACTCGAGCCGGATGCGGAACACCCCGATGGAGCTGGAGGCAAAGACGTGGATCGCCAGCGGGCCTGAGTAGGAGAGGTGGTTGGCCGGTGAGGCGATCGTGATCTTGGGACCGGTGAAGACGCCGCACGGTTCGCTCAGGCTGTCGCCTTTGCCGGCGTACGAGTGCATTGCCGCAAACGACGGCTTGCGCGTTCCGTTGGCGCGCAGGAGGCCGGAGAGCACGGAGCCTTCGTCCTGCAGCGGGAACCACAGCGCGACCTGCACGTACGGGTCTTCGGCCATGCAGTGGTAGGCCTGCCTCAGGTAGGTCGCCTGCTGTTCCTCGCTGACCCCCTCGGCGGTCTGCCCCGCCCACGCCCCTTCGGGGCAGGTGGCGCTGGTCGTGCGCCAGCTGAGCTCGGTCATCCAGATCGGCTTGTCGTCGCCGTTGGCGAGCATCACGGCGTGCACTTCGCGGTAGGCCAGGAACGAGTCGGGGACCAGCCGATTGCCCGCGCCGCGCAGGAATTCATAGGGGGACAGTTTGTTGCAGGCGGTATCCGTGTGCACGCCGACCGCGTCGAAGGAGCCCTTGCCTCCAGCCCGGTAGACGCCTTCCAGGAATTCGTAGTCGTTGCCGGTCAGCCCGCCGAGGACCACGGTGGCGCTGGGGTCCGCCGCCTTGATGGCGGGATAGGCGGCTTTCAGCAGCTGCGCGTAGGCGGACGGATTCGGCCCGCCGGCCCACCAGCTCGATGCGTCCTCCTCGTTCCAGATCTCATACGCGCTGACCTTCGTGCCGAGGTGCCGCGCCAGCGCGCCGACGAACGCGGCGTATTCCTCGGGATTGGCCGGCGGGGTGTGTTCGTTGCTGGAGCCGGTCTCCCAGCTGGGAGTGTTGACGACGTCCAGCAGCACTTTCGTGCCGGCCGGAAGCGAGCGGAAGGTTTCTTCGTAGTAGGCCAGCCAGAACGTCGAGAAGGCGCCCTTGGTCGGCTCCAGGTCGGGCCAGGTCGCGAACATGCGCACCCAGTGCGTGCCAAGCGACTGCACGGCGGGCATCTGCGCGGATGTGCCGCCGATCAGGTTCACGCCGGGTTCGGCGGCAGAGGCGGGGCCCGCCGCGGCTCCCGAGAACCCCAGAGCCACGGCGCACACGGCCGCGCCCGCAGCCAGCAGACCACAGAGGCCACTGAGACGCGGTCGCCGACCCCGCATATCAGCGGAGATGTCGTCCATGCACCCCCATCGACGGCGCTCACGCCGCAGTTGAGGGCATCTCCACGACGGTAGACGGGTAATCGAAGCTCGTGGCTCAGGGGCGATCGTCTGGCTCGGCATGGAAGATGCCGTTGCGAAAGACCAGGAAGTTGGCGCTCAACACGACCACCACGGTCGCCAGGTAGACGATCTCGGTCGAGATGCCAAGGGCCGACGGCAGCAGCCCGGTCGAGGCGGCCGTGACGCCGTACTGCACCGCGGCCACCGCCAGATAGCGACCGAGCTGATGACCCAGCGGCAGCGCGAACTCCTCGTGGTGGGCCCACACGAACAGCCGCTGAAGCGTGAAATGCACCGCGATCGCTACACAGAAGCCAATCGCCAGAGCCGCCTGGAAGGGCATTCCGGCCACTTCCGCGAGCAGGGTGGTGGTGGCCAGGTAGACGAGAGCGACAGTGCCCCCCGACAGGCCGAAGCGCACGCCCTGGCCCAGCACGCCCGACTCCGGCGCTCTCAGCGTACGAGCGAGCGAGCGAGCTTTAGCGATCACAGCCGACGCAGGAAGTCATCCGCTTCCTCCAA
>JBEKGK010000135.1:0-10312 GCA_050012835.1 Solirubrobacteraceae bacterium
GGGGGCGCCGCTGGGCCACGACTTCTGCGTTATCTCGCTGTCGGATCAGCTCAAGCCGTGGGAGATCGTCGAGCGTCGTCTCGACGCGGCGGGCGCGGCGGACCTGGTGCTCGCGCTCTACAACCCGGCGTCGCGCACGCGCCGCGAGCAGCTCGCGCGCGCGGTCGAGATACTGCGCCGCCACCGCGCGCAGGACACGCCGGTGGTCGTAGCACGGGCGGTGGGCGCGGAGGACGAGTCGGTCACGGTGACGACGCTCGGCGCGCTGGCCAATCCCGACACGGGTGAACTCGACGCGGTGGACATGCGCACGCTGCTGATCGTCGGCTCCTCGACGACGCGCGCGATCGCGAGCAATGGCGGCCCGCCGCGCGTGTACACGCCGAGGCGCTACCCCGCGTGAGCCTGCTCCCGCTCTCGCGCCCATGCGAGCGCGTCGGCGACCGTGGAGACGGTCGCGACGTCGGGCCTCGCCGGCCGGCGCACGACGATCACCGGCAGCCCGCGCTGCCGGGCGGCCTGGAGCTTGGCCTCGGTGTGCGCGCCGCCGCTGTCCTTGGTGATGACGAGCTCGACGCGGTGCTCGTCGACGAGTGCGAGCTCGCCGTCGACCGTGTAGGGGCCGCGGTCGAGCAGCAGCTCGTGGCGCGGCGGCAGCGGCGGGTCGGGCTGCTCGACGCAGCGCACGAGGAACCACGCGTCGTGCACGCCCGCGAACGCGGGCAGGCCCTGGCGGCCGGTCGTGAGCAGCACGCGCTCGCCCAGCGACGGGATCGCGGCGGCGGCCTGCTCGAGGTCCTCGACCCACTGCCAGTCATCGCCTGCCTGCTCGCTCCAACCCGGTCGCTGCAGGCGCAGCAGCGGCACGCCGGCGCGCGCGCAGGCCGCCACGGCAGATGCGGAGATCCGCTCTGCGAACGGATGCGTGGCGTCGACCACGGCCACTGCGCCGCGCTCGGTCAGCCAGCGCGCGAGCGCGTCGGGGCCGCCGAAGCCGCCGATGCGCACCGTGCCCGCCGGCAGCCGCGGACGCGACACGCGCCCGGCGAGCGACGAGGTCACGTGCACGCCGTCGGCGTCCAGCGCGCCGGCCAGCTCGCGCGCCTCGGCGGTGCCACCGAGCACGAGGATCATGCGGCGCTCCACGGGAGCTCGCGAACGGTCGACCGGGGGGCGCGGGCGATCCACGCGTGTGACCTATGAGACGGCTGCTGGTGATCGGCATCGGCGCGGGCGACCCCGAGCACGTGACGATGCAGGCGGTCCGAGCGCTGGGCGAAGTGGACGTGTTCTTCGTGATCGAGAAGAGTCATGAGACGGATGAGCTGGTGCGCCTGCGCAGGGAGATCTGTGAGCGCTACATCGACGAGCACGGGTACACGATCGTCGAGATCGCCGATCCGCCGCGTGACCGCACGACGCCGGCGTATCGTACGGCGGTCGAGGACTGGCGCGCGCGGCGCGCGGAGCTGTGGGAGCGTGCGATCGCGGACGAGCTCGACGAGGACGGCTGCGGCGCGTTCCTGGTGTGGGGCGACCCGTCGCTGTACGACAGCACGCTGGCGGTGCTCGATCAGATCCTCGCGCGCGGGACGGTGGCGTTCGAGCACGAGGTCGTGCCGGGGATCAGCAGCGTGCAGGCGCTGACCGCACGCCACCGGATCTCGCTGAACCGCGTCGGCCGCGCGGTGCAGATTACGACCGGCCGATTGCTCGCGGAGGGCTTCCCGGACGGCGTCGACGAAGTGGTGGTGATGCTCGACGCGGACTGCTCGTTCAGACACCTGCAGGACGAGGACATTGAGATCCACTGGGGCGCGTACATCGGCATGGAGGACGAGCTGCTGCTGTCGGGCCCGCTGCGCGAGGTGGCGGATGAGATCGTGCGCCGGCGAGCCGAGGCGCGCGAGCGCAAGGGCTGGATCATGGACGCGTACCTGCTGCGGCGGGGGGTCTGAACGGCGAATTCTTGTTCGTAAGCGGCCGGGAAAATGCCCCCAGAGCGAAATTTTGTTCGTAAGAGGGCCGATATGTCGAAAAAGTGTTCGTAAGCCGTGCGGGTGGGCATGAGGCTGGAGGGGCGCTCGTGACGTTGCGGTATGGGCATCCCTCGCGTGACACTGCTCGACGCCGGTTGAAGTTGGCGTTTGACGGCTAAATCCAGCCCCATGGAAGGGCGCTCGTCGAGCCCGCGATCACGCGCGCCGAGCGCTACAGGTGGCTGACTTTGAGCCGGGGCTTCAGCTCTTGAAGCTCTTGGACGATCACGTCGCGGTGACACTCGGTGTGGTCGCGCTCGAAGCAGAGCAGGCAAGCCGGGCCGTCACCAAGGCTTTCAGCGAGTTCGACGAGCGCTGAGTGTGAGCCGTTGTTCAGGTGTTTGCGGTAGACCGCCGCACCACCCTCGACGTCTCCCGCCCAATAGCGCTTGCGATTCGGCTTCGGGTTTCCGAGTGCCTTGACGTGGACGTATTCGATGCCGGACTCGCGCAGGGTGTCACCGAGTGCCGTCTTGGAGAACCCCCGGCGCCGCGACAACGGCAGCTCGCGGACGTCGATCAGCCGCTCGACGCCGGCAGCGCGCAAAGCGTCGACCAGCTCGTCAAGCGAGCGACCCTCGTAGCCGACTGTGAAAAGCTTCGCGGACACGGTGGACAGCCTATTCGCCGTGACCGGATACGCCTTGACGACGGGGAGGAGCTTGAGGCCTCATAGCGTCGATCGTGGCAGCCAACTCGGATTGGACCATACGAAGTTTGGATCGGCGACATGCGTCCGCGATTGCCGGCGCAACAAGCGGGCGTTATCTGCCGCCACCCCCGTCTACACTTAGTCTATGGGCGAGCCATCACCGACATCGAGGAGGCTGGCGTGGCTGTGAGCCATCAGTCGGACCTCGTGATTCGCGAGGATCTGACGCCATACGCTGGTAGCTGGGTCGCGGTTCGAGACGGCAAGGTCGTAGCGAGCGCGCTCGACGCCGTCGAGCTACGCGACACGCCTGAGGTCCGCGAGGACGACGTGCTCATGCCGGTCCCCGACCGGACCGACGGCGTCTACATCCTCTGAGGACGCAGCGCTGAACGGCTGTCGTCGAGCAAATGCCCGAGCCCCTGCTCATCCCATACCGCGAGCTTGGATTCGGCGGCGCTCGTCCGTACTTGTTTCTGCACTTGACGGGCTTGGACGGGCGGGGAAGGATGATCCCCGGTCTGATCGACTCTGGGGCAGATAGCTCTGTCTTGCCCGCTGGCTACGCGCCACTGCTCGGCTATGGCAGGACAGACCTCGATCGCGTGGAGGGGACACAAGTTGGCGGCAGCGTGACACTGCTGCGCGCAACCAGACCTTCGACGGCATACGTCCCGGAGTTCCCCGAGCTGGCCTTCGAGATGGCGCCGTTCTTCGTGCACGGCTGCCAGCACGCTTTGTGGGGACGGGCCGACCTGATGCGCCACTTCGACATCACGATCAGCGAGCGCCGCCAAGAGTGCCTTCTCGTTCCGGCTGAAAGCGCAACCTGATCCGAGAGCACCTGAGAGAAGCTCACAAGCCTCATATCACCTGAGCTGAGGCCTGGGCGCGATTTCGAGTCCAGTATCGCCCACTACTGGAAAGTCGGAAAAGTGGTCCTACGGTGGTACTTCGGGTTGCAGTTGACGCTGGCGGGCAGTCAGCGAGGTAGCGTCCTGACCTGCACATTCTCAGCTTTGGCAACACGGATCAGAGGCCCGTCGGCTGTCGCGAGTGCGTCGGAATCTCCCGTTGCGGCGAGGAGGATGCAGTCCGCGAGCGACACGGGGGCGCGGGTCCGGTGGTAGCGCCGTGCGCGAATGTCAGCGGCATCGCGGGCGATCCGCTCATCGATCGGTAGAAGCTTCATCCGTTCCCCAACCAGCGGCATTGTCAGTTCCTGAAGACGTTCCCGGGAAATCCCTTGGATACGTTGGAGCACATCGAGCGCCTCGGCGAGGTTGACCGCCGTGATCGCCGCCTCGCCTCCACGCAGTAGCGCCTCCACCTCGTCTGCCGCCGGCTCGTCCGCCAGCAGCGCGATCAACGCGAAGGCGTCTAGCAGGATGCTCACTTGGCCGTGTGCCGACGGCGCTCGGCCACAGCCTCGGCCTCCCGCGCGGACTTGCGTAGTTGTCCGCTGCTCATCGATAGCTCTCCGGCCAGAGCGCCTCGCGCGGCAGCAATAGGATCGTCGGGCGCAGGTTTGAGCACGACCCGATCTCCGAGGTCCTCGAGTGCCAGCGTCGAAGTGTTCCATCGGCGGCGGATGCTGGAGGGGATTGAAATCTGCCCCCCGCGGGTGATCTTAGCTGTCTTCATGATCATGAAGTTTATCATGAGCCATCGGTGGGCGCCCTCAATAGATGCCTGATTCGCGACTGCGAGTAAAGGTGACTGTCGCGGAACCCCTCTGCGGCGAGCGCGGGGCCGACGAGGATGATGGCCGTGCGGCGCACGCCCGCCTCGTGCACCTGCTCGGCAATCGTCGCGAGCGTGCCGCGCACAATCAGCTCATCGGGCCAGCTCGCGCGCGCGACCACCGCGACGGGACAGTGCCCGCCGTAGTGCGTCGTGAGCGTCGCCGCGATCTCGTCGATCGCCTGCGCGCCAAGGTGGATCGCGAGCGTCGCACCGTGGGCGGCGAGGCTGGCGAGATCCTCGCCGGGCGGCATCGCCGAGGCGCGCTTGCCGTAGCGGGTGAGGATCACCGTCTGTGCGACCTCGGGGATCGTGAGCTCGCGGCCGAGCGCGGCGGCGGCGGCCGCGAACGCTGGCACGCCGGGGGTGACGTCCCAGGGGATCTCGAGCGCGTCGAGTCGGCGCATCTGCTCGGCGGCGGCGCTGTAGATCGACAGGTCCCCGGAGTGCAGCCGCGCGACGTCCTCGCCGCGTTCGTGCGCCGCTTGCAGCTCGGCGACGATCTGGTCGAGGTCGAGGTGCTGCGTGTCGCTCACACGCGCGCCGGGTGGTGCATGCTCGAGCACCTCGCGCGGGACGAGCGCGCCCGCGTACAGGCACACGGGACAGGAGGCGATCAGGCGCTGGGCGCGCAGCGTCAGCAGGTCGGGCGCGCCGGGGCCGGCGCCGATGAAGTGGACGGTCACGTCGCACCTCCGCCCGTCGCTGCGGCGGACGGTGCCGTCACGCGCGCTCCTTGCGGGCGCTCCATTGGACGACGGGCAGCTGCGAGCGCCACGCCTCGAACGTGCCGAGCGGCTCGGCGTGGGAGATTTCGATGCGCACGAGCTCGCCGCCGCAGTGCTCGCGTGCGAACGCGAGTACCCGTTCCCCCTCGAGCGTCACTGCGTTCGCCACGATCCTGCCTCCCGGTCGCAACGAGTACCAGCAGCGCTGGATCACCCCGGTCGATGTGAGGCCGCCTCCGATGAAGATGGCATCCGGGCCGTCGAGCTCGCACAGCGCCTCGGGCGCGCTGCCGAGCACGATCTCGAGCTGCGGCACGCCCAGAAGAAGCGCGTTGGCTCGTGCGCGCTCGGCGCGCTCCTTGCGGCGCTCGATCGCGACTGCGCGCGCGCTCGGCTCGGCGCGCAGCCACTCGATGGCGATCGAGCCGCTGCCGGCGCCGACATCCCACAGCAGCGCCCCTGCAGTCGGCGCCAGCGCCGCGAGCGTGATCGCGCGCACGTTGCGCTTGGTCAGCTGGCCGTCGTTCTCGTAGGCGTCATCGGGCAGTCCCGGGACGAGCGAGCGCACCACGGCGCTGCCCTCCGCGTCGGCTTCGGCGCGGCACTCGACGGCGACGCAGTGCAGCGGGTCGGCCGTCTGCTCGCCCCACTCCGCCGCGGTGCTCTCGATGACGCGTTCCTCAGCGCCGCCGAGTTGCTCGAGCACGACGAAGCGGCTAGGACCGAAGCCGTGCTCGCGCAGCAGCGCGGCGATCGCGGCCGCGTCGCCCGCGCCGGTCGCGTAGACGATCAGGCGGCGTCGCGGCTGCAGCAGCCGCGCCACGACCTCCGGCGGCTGCGCGACGGTGCTCACGAGCGCGACCTCCGCGGCCGGCCAGCCGAGCCGCGCGCACGCGAGCGCGAAAGCCGACGGGTGCGGGTAGACGACGAACCGGTCCACCGGCAGCCGTCGCGCGAGCGTCGCGCCGATGCCGTGCAGCATCGGATCGCCGCTCGCCAGCACGCACACCGATCGCCGCGCTTCGCTGGTCCCAAGAGCCGTATCGGCGGCGCCGGTGCGGTCGTCGTCTCCCGCGAGCGCACACTCGACGAGCTCCTCCACGAGCGCGTCAATCGGCGACGGCCACGGCCGTTGTGTGGCCTTCACGTCCGCCGGCAGCAGCGCGAGCTGCCGCGCCGAGCCGACGACCTCGGCGGCGGCGAGCACCGCGCCGCGCGCGGCCTCGCCCAGCCCAGCCCAGCCGTCGGCGCCGATGCCGACTACCGCCAGCCGCGCGGGGGTGCCGGCCGTGCCGGTGGCGTTCATCGCGCGCCCCGCAGCAGCTGCGCGCCGTCGCGCGCGCTCGCGGCCGTGTCGACCGCTTCCGCGAGCGCTGCCACGAGGCGCTCGTTGTCGGCGGGCGTGCGCGCGGTCACGCGCAGGTCGCCGGGCCCGAGCCCGGGGAAGGAGGCGGCGGCGCGGACGGCGATGTTCCGCTCGCGCAGAGCCGCGAGCACGGCGGGCCCTTCGGCGACCTCGACGAGGCAGAAGTTCGCGGCCGACGGCCACGTGCGCACGCCGGCGACGCGCGCGAGCCGCTGTTCGAGATCGCTGCGCTCGAACGTCGCCCGCTCGGCGATTGCGGCGAGCGCGTCCGGGCGGCGCGCTGCGGCCGCGAGCGCCGCGAGCGCGAGCGTGTTCGAGGACCACGGGGGTCGCACGTCGCGCAGCCGCGCGGCGAGCGGCGCGGGCGCGACCGCATAGCCGGCGCGCAGTCCCGGGATCGACAGCGCCTTGGTGACGCTGCGCACGACGATCACGTCCTCCAGGCGCTCGCGCACGAGCGTCGCCGGCTCGCCCGGCACGAGGTCCATGAATGCCTCGTCGACGACCAGCACGCGCCCCGGCTGGCGCAGCGCGAGCAGCGTCGCGGCCGGGTCGAGCGTGCCTGATGGCGACGCCGGGTTGCCGACGATCACGAGGTCGGCCTTCGCCGGCACGGCGCCGGGGTCGAGCGCGAAGTCGCGCTCGCGCTTGCGCAGCACGCGCGCGACCGGCACGCCGTGCGCGCGCAGCGCCGCCTCCGCCTCCGTGAAGCCCGGATGCACGCACGCCGCGAGCGCCGGACGCAGCGCCGCCGGAAGCAGCCACAGCGCCTCCGCGCCGCCGTTCGTAGGCACGATCTCCTCGGGGTCGCGCCCGTGCAGCGCTGCGAGCGCGTCCATCGCCGCGCGCTCGTCTGGATAGCGGCAGGCATCCCGCTCGAGCGCCGCGCGTAGCTCTGCCAGCAGCCACTCGGGCGGGCCGCCCGCGATCACGTTCACGGCGTGGTCCGCGTCGCCGGGGCGCACCGTGCGGTCTCCGTGCAGCCGCAAGGAGACGAGGCTGTTGGGCTCGTCGTGTGGGTGTGACTCGCCGTCGAGGATCAGCGGACGCCCGGCGACCACCAGCTCGACGCGATCGGCGCGAGCCGCGAGTCGCTGCGTCGCCTCGCCGAGCAGATCGAGCCACGCGCGCGAGGCGGCGTCGGCCGGCAGCACGCCCTCGCCGGCGTGCTCCGCGACGATGATCAGCGAAAGCTCAGGGATCTCGCCGAGCGCCGTGGCCCCGTTTGCTGCGCGCAGCAGCTCCTCGACGTCTGTGAGCACCGCCTCGCGGACACGCTTCACGGCGGTGTTGCCGTCGGTCTCGAACGCGCCCGCGCGGTGCATCGCGCTGGCGATCCACGCGCCGAGGCCGTCGACGAGCACGCATGTCCCCGCAGCATTCGCGACCGCATCGGCGAGCCGCGGTCCTGCTTCGACCGTCTCCCACCCGTCGGGCCGGCGCTCGCGGTGGGCGCTGATCCGCGCGGCCATCGTCGGGTCGCTGGCGTCGGCGGTGGCGACGTAGCGCACCGGGAGCCCGCTCGCCACGGCCAGGCGCTCGGCGTGCGCGCTCTTGCCCGAGCGGGTGCCGCCGATCACGAGTGCGACGCTCATGCGGCTGCGACTGAGCGCTTCGCCTGCGGTGTGTCGTCCGCCGGCCGTGACGCGCGCGCGTTGTCGCGGGGCCGCGTGTTGCGCGCCGCCTCGACGAACCGCCGCGCGAGCTGTGGGTGCGCGGCCCAGTGGACGTGCAGGTAGCTCGCCTGCACGCCGCCGCGGGCGTAGCCCTCAGCGCGCTCGCTGCCGCGTGCCGACAGTGTCCACGCCGCGGGCAGCTCGTCCTCGGCGGCTTGCGCTGGCTGGGCCTGCGCCGACCGGGGCTGCGCGGGCTCGACCTGCGTGTAGTGGAACTCGTGCCCGCGCACGCGCTCGCCGGCATCGAGCCACGGCGTGGTGGTCGCGGCGACCGCGTCGCGGTAGCCGAGCGACAGGCGCTCGGTCATGCGCGCACGCAGCGGCAGCGCGCCGCACATGGCGTGGCCGTCGAGCTCCTGTGCGAGATACAGAAGCCCGCCGCACTCGGCGAGCACCGGGCGCCCCGAGGCGGCGAACGCTGCGACCTGCGCGCGCAGCGGCGCGTTGGCTGCGAGCTCGGCGCCGTAGACCTCCGGGAAGCCGCCGGCGAGCAGCAGCGCGTCAGATTCTGTCGGCAGCGCCTCGTCGCTGAGCGGGTCGAACGGCGCGAGCTCAGCGCCGGCGGCTTGAAGCAGCTCGAGGTTCTCCTGATAGTGAAACGAGAACGCCGGTCCGGCGGCGAGCGCGATGCGCACGCCCCCGGCGGGAGTCGTGATTCGGCCACCGACCCCACGGGCTGCCGCACCGGGATCGCTGGCCGGCTCGGGGCTCCAGGTCTCGCCGGGCAGCTGCCCGGCGGCGCGCGCGAGCCGCTCGATCTGCTCCAGATCGACGTACCGGGACATGGCCTCGGCGAGCGCGCCCAGCGCATCATGCGCGCCCGCCTCGCGCTCACCGGCGGGCACGAGGCCGAGATGGCGCTCGGGGGTGACGATGCGCTCGTCGCGGCGCAGCGCGCCGAGAACGGGGATGCCGAGCGGGTCGATCGCTTCGCGCAGCAGCTGCTCGTGATGGTCTGAGCCGACGCGGTTGAGGATCACGCCGGCGACGTCCACGTCCGGGTCGAACGCGCGGAAGCCGTGGACGATCGCCGCCGCCGAGCGCGCCATCGCGCTGGCGTCGAGCACGAGCACGACGGGCGCGTGCAGCAGCTTGGCGACGTGCGCGGTGGACGCCAGCTCGCCGCGTCCAGAGGCGCCGTCGAACAGGCCCATCACGCCCTCGATCACGGCGACGTCCGCACCCTCGGCGCCGTGGCGCACGAGCGGCGCGATCAGCTCCGGGCCGCTGAGGAACGCGTCGAGGTTGCGCCCCGGCCGCGCGGACGCGAGCGCGTGGTGGCTCGGATCGATGTAGTCGGGGCCGACCTTGAAGCCCTGCACGCGCAGTCCACGCGCGCGCAGCGCGCCGATCAGCCCGCACGCGACCGTCGTCTTGCCCGCGCCCGAGCTCGTGCCGGCGATGACCACCCGCGGGATCACGCCGCCACCGTCCCCGCTGCGGTCACCGCCGGCGCCGCCGGCGCGGACGTCGACTCCGACGCGGGCTCCGACGCCGGTCGGGCCGCGGCGCGCTCGGTCAGCCGCCCGGCCGTCGGCAACCCGTCCGCCCGTCCCGCCGTCGCATCTGCGGCGGGCCAGTCCAAGCACGGCACCGGCGCGTCAACGTGCTCGCCCGTGGCCGGGTCGCAGCCGTGGTCGGGACACACGCGCAGCGTCCCGCCGCGCGCGCGCAGCGCATCCGCGAGCGGCGCGAGCAGCAGCGCGTCGGCAGCTTCGATCGCGGCGACCTTGGCGTCGGCGTCGCGCTCGTGCGCGGCCTCATCGGGGGCGCCGACGTGCACCACGATGCGTCGTGCGCCGCCGTTACCTGTGATCCGCGTACGGCCGCCGCCGGCGACGCGCCTGCCGCCGCTGTCACTGTCGCCGATCGCGGCGAGTGCCGCTGCGGCCTTGGCGGCGAGGTTCGTGCCGGGCCGGCCGGTGGCGCCGGGCGGGACGATCGTGTGCGCGCCCATCAGGCGCGCGATGCCGACGGCGGCGCCGCGTGCGCCGATGACGACGGTGTCCTCGTCGAGCACGCGCTGCGGAATCACGCCCGAGGGCCAGGCGAACAGCTCGCCGCCGAGCGCCGGCGGCCGACTGGCTCCAACAACGAGCATGCGGTGT
>JBEKGK010000136.1:0-10264 GCA_050012835.1 Solirubrobacteraceae bacterium
GTCTTGATGTGGGCCTGCCCGACCGGGATGTTCTTTTTGGGCTTGCGCCGGCCGCGAGCGCGTTTGGGAGCGGGAGGCATCTACTTCTTACCCGCTCGCTTCTTGCCCGCCACCTGCATGCGCTTGGGTCCCTTGCGCGTGCGCGCGTTGGTCTTGGTCTTCTGGCCGCGCACCGGCAGCCCGCGGCGGTGGCGCAGGCCGCGGTAGGAGCCGATCTCCTGCAGGCGCTTGATGTCCTGGGAGCGCTCGCGCCGCAGATCGCCCTCGACGGTCAGCCCGTCGTCGATCGCGTCGCGCAACTTGGACACCTCGTCCTCGGTCAGGTCGCGGATGTAGGTGTCGGGGTGCACACCCACCTGCGTGAGGACCTTGTTGGACGTCGAGCGTCCGATCCCGTAGATGTAGGTCAGCCCGATCTCCGAACGCTTGTTCAGAGGCAGGTTGACTCCGGCGATGCGTGCCATCTAGCCGCCTACCCCTGCCGCTGCTTGTGGCGCTTGTTCTGGCATATGACCAGCACCACCCCGTGGCGGCGGATGATCTTGCATTTCTCGCACATCGGCTTGACCGACGGTCTTACCTTCATGATCCCTTTCGGCGGCTGGGTTCCGGCGACGCGGCTCTGGCTGCCGTTGCGGCCGCCGCTACCGAGTCGAGGACATGCCCTTCACGCACGCAGCGAGCGTCGCGCTTGGGCAGCACTCCGGATGGTAGCAACCTCAGCTCGCGCTCGCGATCCCCTCGGCGACCGGCTCGCTCGCGGGCGCATGAGCGGCCTCGCCGGCGCGGGCGTCGACAGGAAGATGCCACGGGGTCAGGATCAGCGGTCCGGCGGCGGTGATCGCGACGGTGAACTCGAAATGCGCCGCCGCGGAGCCGTCCTGGGAGAAGATCGCCCAGCCGTCGCCGCCGACGCGCACGCCGGGACGACCGGCGGTTGTCATCGGCTCGATCGCCAGCACCATGCCCTCTTCCAGCAGCGTGCCCTTGCCGGGCTTGCCGTAGTTGGGCACCTGCGGATCCTCGTGCATGCTGCGCCCGACGCCGTGTCCGACGAGCGAGCGCACGACCGAGAAGCCGGCGCCCTCGACCATGCGCTGGATCGCGCTGGAGACGTCGCCCATGCGGTTCCCGTCCCGGCACTGCGCGACGCCCGCGTGCAACGACTGCTCGGTGACGTCCAGCAGCTTGCGCACCTCCTGGCCGACCTCCTCCACGGCGAAGGTTCGCGCCGCGTCAGCGACCCAGCCGTCGAGCGTGACGCCCACGTCGATCGAGATGATGTCGCCCGCCTTCAGGCGGTAGGAGCCCGGTATGCCGTGCACGATCATCGCGTTCGGCGAGGCACAGATCGAGCCCGGGAAGCCGCGATAGCCCTTGAACGTCGGCGTCGCGCCGTGGGCGCGGATGAAGCGCTCGGCGAGCTTGTCGAGCTCCGCCGTGCTCACCCCCGGGCGGATGTTGCTCTCGATCAGGTCGTGCGTGGCGGCCAGGATCAGGCCGGCGCGCGCCATCTTCTCGATCTCCTCGGGGGACTTCTTGATGATCACCCAAGGAGCTTAGCTTGGGAGGTAGCTGCGCAGGTCATCCCGCCGTGCGGTTCAACGCTGCGCACGGCGTGTCCAGCCGTCCTTGACTACAGGTCCTCCTCCAGGCGCAGCGTGGCGACGGTCGCCCTGACGTGCGCGTGGACCTCGTCGGCGGTGCGTCGTCCGTCGAAGCGTCGCAGCAGCGCCGCGCGGTCGTAGTAGGCGATCAGCGGCTCGGTCTCGGAGTGGTAGACCTCCAGACGCCGGCGGATCACCTCCTCCCTGTCGTCCTCGCGCTGGATCAGGCGTGCGCCGTCCTGGTCGCACACGCCGTCGTGCTTGGGCGGGTCGAAGTCCACGTGGTAGATGTGGCTGGGGTTCTTCACGCACACGCGCCGGCCGGCCAGGCGGCGCACGAGGTCGTCGTCGGGCACCTCGATCAGCAGCGTGGCCGTGAGCCGCCGTTCGAGTTTGCTGAGCGCCTCACCCAGCGCATCCGCCTGGGCTTCGTTGCGCGGAAAGCCGTCGAGCAGGAATCCGTCGCGGGCATCTCCGCTGCCGACGCGCTCGGTGATCATGCCGACGATCACCTCGTCCGGCACCAGCTCGCCGGCGTCCATGTAGCGCTTGGCCTCGCGGCCCAGCTCCGTCCCCTCGGTCACCTGCGCGCGCAGGATGTCGCCGGTGGAGATGTGCGGCAGCGCGAAGTCATCGCGCAGGCGATCTGCCTGGGTGCCCTTTCCAGCGCCGGGCGGGCCGAGCAGGATCAGATTCAGTTCGGACACAACGCGAGCAGCCTATCCGCTCAAGGGGTGAGACTGTCACCGTGGGACAAGCTCACAGCGTCGCGAGGACCCGGCGCGTGGCACCAGCCAAGCGAAGCCTGTCCGTCTGGCGGCCGCCGCGAAGTCGCGGCCGCCAGACGGACAGGCGGAGCGTCACTTGAGAAAGCCCTCGTAACTTCGCATCATCAGCTGTGCCTCGAGCTGCTTCATCGTTTCCAGAGCCACGCCGATCACGATCAGGATCGAGGTGCCGCCGAAGTTGAACTGCTGGTGTGTCTGCGAGAACAGGATCGCCGGCAGCGCAGCGACGGCCGCCAGGAACAGCGCCCCCGGGAACGTCAGGCGCGCGAGGATCCGGTCGAGGAATTCGGCCGTCGGGCGTCCCGGCCGCACGCCGGGGATGAAGCCGCCGTACTTCTTCAGGTTGTCCGCCTGGTCGACCGGGTTGAACGTGACGGCGGTGTAGAAGTAGGTGAAGACGATGATGAACAGCGACTCGCCGACGACGTAGTGCCAGCCGTTGGGCGTGAAGAAGTCCGACAGCGACTGCCCCCAGTGGGTTTTGACGAGCTGCCCAACGGTCGGTGGGAAGGCCATGATGCTCGCGGCGAAGATCACGGGGATCACGCCGGCCATGTTCACGCGCAGCGGCAGGTAGGTCTGGCCGCCCTCGGTCATCCGCCGTCCGATCACGCGCTTGGCGTACTGCACGGGGATGCGCCGCTGCCCTTCCTGCACGAACACGATGCCGGCCACGACCGCCAGCACGAGGAACGGCGCCACCACCTTGAAGACCTGGTCCTGGGTCGTCCACCAGGTCTGGATGGCGGTGGGCAGGCGCGAGACGATCGAGGCGAAGATCAGCAGCGAGATGCCGTTGCCTATGCCCCGCTGGGTGATCAGCTCGCCGACCCACATCAACAGCACGCAGCCTGCTGTCAAGCACACCACGATCAGGAAGATGTGTGGCAGGTCGAAGTGGTTGATGACGTTTTCGCCGGCTTTGGCCTGCAGCGTGTGGAACAGGAACACGTAGCCGATCGACTGGGCGAAAGCGAGCCCTACGGTCAGGTAGCGCGTGTACTGGGTGATGCGCGCTTGGCCGACCTCGCCTTCCTTGGAGAGCTTCTCAAGCGACGGAACGGCGACCTGCAGCAGCTGCAGGATGATCGAGGAGGTGATGTAGGGCATGATGCCCAGCGCGAAGATCGCCAGTTTGGACAGGCCGCCTCCGGAGAACAGGTTCAGGTAGCTGAGGATGCCGGCGCCACCGAAGGACTTCTGGATGTTGTTGACGGCCGTCAGGTTGACGCCCGGCACGGGGACGTGCGAGCCCAGCCGATAGATCAGCAGCATCAACCCCGTGAAGGCGATCTTCTTGCGGATGTCCGCAACCTGGAATGCGTTCAGGATGGTCGAGAGCATGGGCTTTTGTCGGTCGCGCGCGAGCGGGTGCGAGCGCGAGCCGGAGGCCGATTCTAGTGGAAACGCCGCCGCGCGCAGCCGGTTGCCGGCGCGGAGGCTCGGCTAGCCTTGGATCGTCACGCAGGTGCCGCCAGCCGCCTCGATGCGCTCGCGCGCGCTGGCGCTGAACGCGTGGGCGTGAACGGTCAGCGCCTTCGCGAGCTCGCCCTTGGCGAGCACCTTCACCGGCACGTCCTTGCGGGTCGCCAGTCCGTTGGCCTTCATCAGCTCGAGCGTGACCTCGGTGCCGGCGTCGAAGCGACTCTCCAGCGCGGCGATGTTCACTGGCTGGGTGTGCGTGCGGAAGGGCTCGAACGGCATCGACTTCTTCATGTGCGGCCCGCGAAGCTTTCGCATGCGCATGTGGATCGGCATCTGCCCGCCCTCGAAGGCTGCCCTGCTCTTGGAGCCCGCGCGCGAGCCCGCGCCCTTCTGGCCGCGGCCGGAGGTCTTGCCGGTGCCCGAGCCTTCGCCGCGCCCGATGCGCTTGCGCGGACGGCGACTTCCCGGCGCCGGCGCGAGGTTGTGCAGGCCGACGCGCTCCGCGGCGTCCTGTTTGGCGGCGCTCACTTGCCCTCCTTGACCTCGACCAGGTGGCGCACCGCGTGCAGCATGCCGCGCGCCTGCTCCGAGTCCTTGACCTCGACCGTGTGGCCGATGCGGCGCAGGCCGAGCGAGCGCAGCGTGTCCAGCTGTTTGCTGTTGGCGCCGTTCTTCGAGCGGCGCTGGGTGACGCTCAGCGAGCTCATCACGCGGAATCCCCGTCGGCGGCGACCGTCGCGGCCGCTGCGGTCGTGTCGGTGTCTGGTGTCGCGGCTGTCTCCGTCTCGGCGTCGGGCGCCAGCGGCGCGCCGTTGACCGGCGCCCCGCCGAGGCCGAGGACCTGGTTGATGCTCAGCCCGCGCAGCTTGCCGACCTCCTCCGGGGTGCGCAGCCCGCGCAGCCCGGCCACGGTGGCCTTCACCAGGTTGATCGGGTTCTGCGTGCCGAGGCTCTTGGAAAGGATGTCGTGGATCCCCGCGAGCTCCAGCACCGCGCGCACGCCACCGCCGGCGATCACGCCGGTACCGGGCGAGGCCGGCTTGAGCAGCACGCGCCCGGCGCCGAACACGCCGGTCGTCTTGTGCGTGATCGTACTGCCGTGCTTGGGCACGCGGAAGAGATCCTTCTTGGCCCGCTCGACACCCTTCTGGATCGCCAGCGGCACCTCGTTGGCCTTGCCGTAGCCGACGCCCACGACTTCGCGTTCGTCGCCGACGACCACCAGCGCCGTGAACGAGAAGCGCCGCCCGCCCTTGACGACCTTGGCGACGCGGTTGATCTCGACCACGCGCTCCTGGAGGTCCAGGCCGGCTGGGTTGACTGAGCGATCTATCGATATGGACATAGGCAGGAGGGAGAGGGTAGCGGGAGCGTGGAGTCCGTCGGGCTAGACGGTGATGCCGGCCTCGCGGATGGCCTCGGCGAAGGCGCGGACGTGGCCGTGGTACTGGTATCCGCCGCGATCGAACACGGCCTCGGAGACGCCCGCCGCCTTGGCGCGCTCGGCCAGCAGCTCGCCGGCGCGCTTGACGCGCTCTGCTTTGCCCAGCGAGCTCAGCTCCGGCTCGAACCAGTGGACGGCCGCGAGCGTGTGCGCGCCCACGTCGTCGACGAGCTGCGCCGAGAGCCCGCGGTTGGAGCGGAACACCGAGATCCGCGGACGCGTGGCCGTGCCCGAGATCTTGGCCCGCACCCGGCGGCGCCGTTTGAGCCGGCGGCGCTCTTTGGTGATGACCGTCATGCGCGCTTCCTTGCAATGCGCCCACATGAGCACGTAGAGCAAGCTGGGCAAGGACGCAGTGAGCGAAGTGTGCTTCGCACACGAGCGATCGAGGACGCAGATCCAGCGCAGCTATACGGGCTCATGCGCGCTTGCCGACCTTTCTTTGCACGTGCTCGCCCTCGTAGCGGATGCCCTTGCCCTTGTATGGCTCGGGCGGGCGCTGCTTGCGGATGATCGCAGCGGTCTCGCCGACGAGCTGCTTGGAGATGCCTTTGACGACGACGCGCGTGGGCTGCGGCACCTCGAATTCGATGCCGCTGGGCGCGGGGATCGGAACGGGGTGCGAGTAGCCGACGGCCAGCTCGAGGTTCTTGCCCTTCAGCTGCGCGCGATAGCCGACACCCTGGATCTCAAGCCGCTTCTCATAGCCAGCGGTGACCCCCTCGACCATGTTCGCGACCAGCGTGCGCGTCAGGCCGTGCAGCGCGCGGTGTTCCCCGCGGTCGGTCGGTCGCGTGACCACGAGCTGCTCGCCTTCCTGGGTCACCTTGATGTCCCTGTGGATGCGCTCCGAAAGTTCGCCTTTGGGCCCGTTGACGCGCACCGACTCGGGCTCGATCGACACGGTCACGCCGGCCGGCACGGGGATTGGCTGTCTACCGATTCTCGACATCGCTCACCTACCAGACCTGCGCCAGAACCTCGCCGCCGATGCCGGCAGCGCGTGCGTCGTGGCCGGTCATCACGCCGCGGGAGGTCGACACGATCGCCGTCCCCATCCCGCCGAGCACCTTCGGGATGTGCTTCGCATCGACGTACGTGCGCCGCCCCGGGCGCGAGACGCGCCTCAGGCCAGAGATCGCCGAGCGCCGGTCCTCGGTGTACTTGAGCCGGATCTGGATCAGCTGCCCGGTCGCGCCGTCGGGCGCGGCGATGACCGACCAGGAATCGATGTAGCCCTGCTCGTTGAGGATCCTCGCGAGCTCGCTCTTCAGTTTGGACGCGGGAACCTCCACGGTCTCGTGCGCAGCATGTATCGCGTTGCGCACGCGCGTCAGGAAGTCGGCTATGGGATCGGTCATCGACATTGTTTGCTTGCTCTCGGTTCTCGGTCTCGGGTCTCGGGTTGCTTTGCTCTTTGAACGCGGTGTATAGCCATCGCTATACAGGCTCTTCAAGTGAAGACATCTACCAGGAGGACTTCGTCATCCCCGGTATCTGGCCGTTGTGGGCGAGGTCGCGAAGGCATATGCGACACACCCCGAACTTCTTGTACACCGCGCGCGGGCGACCGCAGCGGGTGCAGCGAGTATAGGCACGTGTCTTGAACTTCGGAGTCCGCGCCTGCTTGACGCGTTGCGAGGTCTTGGCCATCAGTCGGTGCTCTCCTTCTCGGTTGTCTGCGCGTCCCCGTCCCCGGGAGCCTCGCTCTGCTCGTCTGCAATCTCCTCGGCCACCGCCTCCGCCATGACCTCCTCAGCGATCTCCTCAGCGACCGCCTCCGCCACGAGCTCCTCAGCAACCTCCTCAGCGACGGCCTCCGCCACGAGCTCCTCAGCAACCTCCTCAGCGACGGCCTCCGCCACGAGCTCCTCAGCAACCTCCTCGGCCACGGCCTCCGGCACCCCCTCAGCCTCGAGCTCCTCAGCGACGGCCTCTGCCACGATCTCCTCAGCGACGGCCTCGGCGACGATCTCCTCCGCCACCTCCTCGGCCACGGCCTCCGCCTCGAGCTCCGCCGCGGCCGCCTCTGGCTCAGGCTCAGCGGCCGCCTCTGCGTCTGCGGCTTTGGGCCGACTCTTCTCAGGCTTTCCGGCCGCAGCCTTGGCGGCCTTCGCCTCGGCCGCCGCGGCTTTGGCGTCGGCGGCCTCGGCTGCCTCCACCTCTGCTTTGGCTGCAGCTGCGGCGCTCGCAACCTCGGCCTCCTCGTGGGCGCGAGCGGCGGCCTCGTCGGCCTGCGGGTCATAGCCCTTGGGACGGCCCTGCGGGGAGAACGGCATGCCGAAGGCAGCCAGCAGCGCGTACGCCTCCACGTCGCTGGCTGCGGACGTGGTGATGGTGATGTCCAGCCCGCGCACCATGTCGATCTTGTCGTAGTCGATCTCCGGGAAGATGATCTGCTCCTTGACGCCCAGCGAGTAGTTGCCGCGGCCGTCGAACGAGCGCGAGTTCAGGCCGCGAAAGTCACGGATGCGCGGGATCGCGACCGAGATGAGCCGGTCGAGGAACTCGTAGCCGCGCTCGGCGCGCAGCGTCACCGCGACACCCACGGGCATGCCCTCGCGCAGTTTGAACGCGGCGATCGACTTGCGTGCGCGGCGAACGCTCGGCTGCTGGCCGGCGATCGTGGCCAGCTGGTCGGTGGCGGCCTTGAGCATTTTGGAGTCCTGCTTGGCGAGGCCGACGCCCATGTTGACGGTGATCTTCTCGATCCTCGGCGCCTGCATCACGGACGAGTAGCCGAAGCGCTCGACGAGCGCGGGGCGGATCTCCTCGAGATAGCGGATCTTCAGGCGGGCCGGAGGGGCGACATCGGTAGTGGTGGTGGTGGCCATGGCGATCAGTCCAGCCTCGCGCCCGAGCTCTTGGCGACGCGAACGCGCTCGCCACCGGCGCGGTCGATGCCCACGCGGGTGGGCGTGCCCTTGGTGTCGAGGAGCATCACGTTGGAGATGTGGATCGGGCCCTCGCGCTCGATCACGCCGCCCAGCTGCTGTTCGCTCTGGGCGCCCGCGACCTGCTGCGGGCGCGTGTGGCGCTTGATCATGTTGAGGTGCTCGACGTACACGCGTTCCTTGGCCGGTTCCACGCGCAGCACGCGGCCTGTCTTGCCCCGGTCCTTGCCGGAGATCACCTGCACGCGATCGTCGGAGCGGATCTTCAACGAACGGCGTTTTGGACGAGCGGCGGATTTGCGCTTGGCCATCACAGCACCTCGGGAGCCAGCGAGACGATCTTCATGAAGTTGCGCTCGCGCAGTTCGCGCGCCACCGGTCCGAACACGCGCGTACCGCGAGGGTTGTTCTGGTCATCGATGATCACCGCTGCGTTCTCGTCGAACGCGATGTAGGTCCCGTCGTCGCGGCCGATCGGCTTCTTGGTGCGCACGACCACTGCGGTCACGACCTCGCCCTTCTTGACCGCGCCCTGGGGGTTGGCCTGCTTGACGGTCGCGGTGATGACGTCGCCGACGAACGCGTAGCGGCGCTTGGAGCCGCCCTTGACGCGGATACACAGGATCTCACGCGCGCCCGAGTTGTCGGCGACCCTCAGCCGTGTCTCGTTCTGGATCATCGCGCCCGCTCCAGCACGTCGACTAGCGACCAGCGCTTGGTGCGCGACAACGGCCGGCTCTCGATCACGCGCACCACGTCGCCCTCGTGGGCGTCGTTGTTCTCGTCGTGGGCGTGCAGGGTGCTCGAGCTGCGCACGATCTTCTCGTAGCGGCGGTGGCGGCGCGCGATGTCGATACGCACCGTGATCGTCTTCTGCGCCTTGTCTGAGACGACGATGCCCTGGCGCACCCTGCGCGTGCCCTCGACAGCGGCATGCACCGGCGCCAGCGCCTCGGGCGCGGGAGCGGCCGCGCGGCGCGTGGCGGCCTTGGCGCGTTCCTGCAGGCGCCGGGCGCGGCGACGGGCGGCCTTCGTCTTGCGCTCGGCGAGTCGCTCCGCGTGGCGCTCCTCGGGCGAGCGGCTCGGACGCGCATCCGTGTGCTTCGAGCGAGCCCTGCGGCGGCGCTCCTTCGGCGGGATCTGCTCCACGGGCTCGGCCGGTGGTGCGGGCGCGGCGGACGCGGCGGCGTCCCCAGCGTCGGCGTCGGCCTCCGGCGCCTGCTCGGCGTCGGGCACGGCGGCCTCGACGGTCTGCTCGGCCTCGGGTGCCGCGTCAGCCTCGGGCGTCGCCTCGGCCGCGGGGGCCGCTTCGGCCTCGACCGCAGGTGCCTGCTCGGGCGCGTCCTGCGCGGTGTCGGGTGTGTCGTTGTCTGGTTCGTCAGCCATTTCGTCCGTTCACGTTTCGTCTTGGTTCTTAGTTGCCCTGGCCGCCGGCGGCTTCGAGCTCTCGCTCGCGCGCGACCGTCAGAGCGCGAGCGAGGTCGCGTTTGGCGCGACCGAGACCTGCGGTGTCATCGAGTTCTCCGGTCGCGTTGGAGAAGCGTAGGCCGAACACCTCTTTGCGCAGCTCGGCCAGGCGCTTGGTCATTTCTTTGTCGTCGAGGTCTCGCATCTCGCTGGCTTTCATGATCAGTCCTCGCGCAGCACGAACTTGGACTTGACGGGAAGCTTGTGCGCGGCCAGGCGGATGGCTTCGCGGGCCAGCGGCTCAGAGACGCCGGCGAGCTCGAACATGACGCGTCCTGGCTTGACCACAGCCACCCAGCCTTCGGGCGAGCCCTTGCCTGAGCCCATGCGGGTCTCGGCGGGCTTCTTGGTGATCGGCTTGTCGGGAAACACGTTGATCCACACCTTGCCGCCACGCTTGATCTTGCGGGTCATCGCCACACGCGCGGCCTCGATCTGGCGGTTGGTCAGCCAGCCGCACTCGAGCGACTTCAGGCCGTAGTCACCGAACTGAACGTGCAGCTGGCCACGCGAGTTGCCGCGGCGACGCCCGCGGTGCTGCTTGCGATGCTTGACGCGCTTGGGTGAGAGCATCAGCGCCCACCCCCACCGCTCGGTCCGCCGCCGCCGGGACGCGGACCGCGTCCACCGCCGCCGCCG
>JBEKGK010000137.1:0-9970 GCA_050012835.1 Solirubrobacteraceae bacterium
AGCTTCCTGCCGGCGCACCCGTTCGTGGCGGGCGAGCACGTGAAGGTCACGGCGCAGGTGACGACGGGCGGCGCGACGCACGCGGCGAGCACGAGCTTCACGATCGCTCACGAGGCGCCGATCAGCCAGACGGAGTTCCCGATCAACCCGGGCGACCCGCACGCCGTGCAGCACTACAGCTCTGCGCCGTCGCTGACGCCGTCGACGGTGGACATCACCACGCCGGCAAAGCCCGGCGCGGCGCCCGGCGACCTGTTCCTGGCGCCCTACCAGGGCGTGGGCACGCCGGGGCTGATGATCGCCGAACAGAACGGCGGCCTCGTGTGGTTCCACCCGCTGCCGGCGGGCGAGTCCGCCACGAACTTCCAGGTCCAGCAGTACGACGGCAAGCCGGTCCTGACGTGGTGGCAGGGGCACATCCTCGAGGTCGGCTTCGGCCAGGGCGAAGACGTGATCTACAACACCTCCTACAAGCAGGTGGGGGCCGTTCGCGCCGGCAACGGCTACCACGCGGATCTACACGAGATCCGGCTCACGCCCGAAGGCACCGCGTGGATCGACATGTTCGGCCCGATCGACATGAGCCTCTCCTCCTACCACGGCCTCAGCAATGGCGTGATCACCGACTCGGTGGTCCAGGAGATCGACGTGAAGACGGGCCTCGTGATGTGGGAGTGGCACTCGCTGGGGCACGTGCCGATCAGCGAATCGCAGAACCCGGCGCCCAAGTCGCCCTATCCCTGGGACTACGTCCACATCAACTCGATCTCACCTGGCACGACCGGCGACGTGCTGCTCTCGTCGCGAAGCACGTGGACGCTGTATGACGTGGACCTCCACAGCGGCAACGTGCGCTGGCGCCTCGGGGGCGAGCACAGCAGCTTCAAGCTCGGTCCCGGCACGCGCACCTACTGGCAGCACGACGCGGAGTGGCAGCCGGGCGGGCTGATCTCGGTGTTCGACAACGGCTCGGACCCGCCGAAGGAGAAGCAGTCGCGCGGGCTGCTGCTCGACCCCAACCTCGCGACGCGCACGGTCACGCTGGTCAAGCAGTTCGTCAACCCGACCAAGACGCTGCTCGCCACCAGCCAGGGCAACACGCTCAGCCTGCCCGGTGGCGACTGGCTGATGGGCTATGGCGGGCTGCCGAACTTCACCGAGTACGACTCCTCCGGGCACGTGCTGCTCGACGGCGCGCTTGGCAAGAGCGTGCAGAGCTTCAGGACGTATCTGTCCCCGTGGAGCGGGCAGCCGCCGGGCGTGCCTTCGGTGGTCGCGACGCCGGGCTCAGGCGGCACGATCGCGGTCTCGGTGAGCTGGAACGGCGCGACCGAAGTCGCCTCCTGGCGGGTGCTCGCGGGCGCCTCGCCGAGCGCGCTGGCGGCGGCCGCCACGGCCGCCAAGTCGGGCTTCCAAACGACGATCTCGACGCCCTCAGCGGGCCCGTACGTACAGGTGCAGGCGCTGAGCTCGGCGGGCACCGTCATCGGCACCTCGGCGACGGTCAAGGACTAGTGCCCCACCGATCCGCCCGCTCGCGCGTGCGCGCTGTGCTCGCCGGCTTGGTCTCGCTCGCGGTGCTCGCGGGGATAGCGGCGCTCGTGGCCGAGGCCGCGCTGCCGCTTGCGCGCCCCGCGGCCGTCCAGCCACCCGCCTCGCCGAGCTGCGTACCGGCGACGCTGAACGCCTCCGCGGCACTGGCCGGCGAAAGGGTGACGGTGTCGCCCGGACCGGACACTATGGACTCTTCGGCGAGCACCCAGATCAGCATGCTGGGCGTGCCCGCGAGCGAGCTGTCGATCATCAGCGTCACGGGCTCGCGCACGGGTCCGCACAGCGGGCGCCTGGCCGCCTACTCTCAGGGCGACGGCGCGAGCTTCCTGCCGTCGCGGCCGTTCGAAGGCGGCGAGCTCGTGACCGTCCACGCCGAGGTGCGCGAAGGCGGCAGGACGATCCCGTTCGGGTGGCGCTTCACGGTGGCCGTGCGCGATGACCCGGGGTCCAGGAGCTCCGCCGTGGGCACGGGCACGAGCACGAGCTCCGCGCCGGTGCCCGCCCCGAGGGAATACCAGAGCTTTCGCTCGCGCCCGGAACTGCGCCCACCTGACGTAGCGGTGTCCCCCAACGCGCAAACGGCGACGGGCGACCTGTTCCTCGCCCCCTACTCGGGGATCGGGCAGTACGGGCCGATGATCCTCGACGAACACGGAGGCCTGATCTGGTTCAAGGCCTTGTCTCCTGCGGGTGCGCGCGCGGCGGACTTCCGCGTGCAGCAGTACGAAGGCAAGCCAGTGCTCACCTGGTGGCAGGACCCGCTCGTCGCTCACGGGAGCAAGGCCGCGGGCGAGGTCATAGCCGACAGCGCCTATCAGACGATCACCGACATCCGAGCCGGCAATGGCTATCAGCCGGACCTGCACGAATTCCAGATCACCCCGCAGGGCACCGGCTTGATCACGGTGTTCGACGCGATCGCCTGTAACCTCGCGTCGATCGGCGGCCCGCGCGACGGCGCGCTGGCGGACACGCTGCTGCAGGAGATAGACCTGAAGACGGGCCTGGTCATGTACGAGTGGCACAGCGTCGACCACGTGCCGCTGCAGAACTCCTACTCCTCGGCCGCGCCCACGAGCCGCACGGAACCGTTCGACTACTTCCACATCAACTCGATCGATATCGAGCAGGACGGCGACCTGCTCGTCAGCTCGCGCAACACGTGGGCGGCATACGACGTCGATCCGAAGACCGGCCAGGTGCGCTGGGAGCTGGGCGGCAGGCACAGCAGCTTCAAGCTGGGGCCCGGAGCGGCGACGGCGTGGCAGCACGACGCGCGACAGCAGCCGAACGGCGCGATCACGTTCTTCGACAACGGCGCGTTCCCGCAGGTGCATACGCAGTCGCGCGCGATCGAACTGGCGCTGAACCAGGCGGACATGACGGCGACGCTCGCGCGCAGCTACGAGCATCAGAACCCGCTGGTGGCCGGCAGCCAGGGCAACGTGCAGGCGCTGCCCGGCGGCGACTGGATGGTGGGCTGGGGCCAGGCGGGATACCTGTCGGAGGTGGGAGCCGCCGGGCAGGTGCTGTTCAACGCCCACCTGCCCCCCGACTGGGAGTCCTACCGCACCTACGCGCTGCCCTGGAGCGGGCAGCCGGCGACTCCGCCGGCGGTGGCCGCGGTCGCGGCGCCGGGCGCCCTCGGTGTGACCGTGTACGCGAGCTGGAACGGGGCGACCGAAGTGGCCTCCTGGAAGGTGCTCGCCGGCTCCTCGTCGAGCACACTGCAGCCGGCTGGCGGCGCGGCTCGGAGCGGCTTCGAGACGGCGATCGCGCTGCCGGCGGCGGCCGCCGGCAGCTACGTGGCGGTGCAGGCGCTCAACGCCGCCGGCACGGTGATTGGCACCTCGCCCACGGTCAGGACCTCCGGCCAGGCCTGAGCGGCGAGTTCGGCGGGAGCCCCGGCGGTGCGCCCGCTTCGCGTTCGGAGCGGCGTTTGCGCCGGGCAGCGGCGGCGACCGAGGCGTGCCTGGCGGTCGAGAAGTAGTCGGCGAAGCCGCGCGCGTGGGCGGCGATCAGGCGGTGGGGCAGCGGCTGGCGCAGCTCGTCGGTGAAGGCGCGTTCGTATTCCGCGCGCAGTTCTTCCTCCAGCGGGCTTTCGCCGGCGCTGTTGTGCAGCTCCAGGCGCCCGCTGTGCGTGCTGTAGTCATACAGCTCGGTTTCCTGACCTTGGGACTTCGGCGTTATTCCTTCGTAGGGCCAGTTGGAGTAGGTCGCGAGCTTGGCCTGTGGCGTGCGCAGCGCGACGATGTGCAGCGGTGCGTCAGCCGCATACGGCTCGATCGCGAACTCGGTGACGGTCTCGTCGGTGGCGTGCAGCACGAATGGGCGCCCGGGCGCGGTGGGGTCGGCGAGGATGCCCGCCAGGTCCAGGCGGCCGGCGATGTGCGAGTAGTGCGGGTCGCGCCGCCAGTCGTCTGAGCCGGTGGCGATCGTGAGCAGCAGCGGCGCGACGTCGACGCTCGAGCTGAGCTGTGTACGGGGGGTTTCGGGAGCGGTCGTGAGCTGCCCGCGCGGGTCCTTGACGAGCAGCGGCACGCGAGTGCACTCCTCATAGGCGCTCGCGCCCTTGCCCCGCAGCCCGTGCGAGGCGCCGTACTCGCCGTGGTCGGAGGTGAACACGATCACGGTGTTCGCCGCCACCTCCGGGCGGCTTTCGAGGGTGCGCATCACGTGGCCGACGTGACGGTCGACCTCGAGCTGGAGCTTGACATAGAGGTCGAGGAAGCCGAGCCATTTTCCGGTTGCTTCGGGGCCGCTGAAGGGCACCGGCCCGAACGACGCCGCGGCGGTGTCCTGGAAGGAGCGCTGCAGGCGCGGCTTGTGACGCTCGAGCAGCAGCTCCGGCGTCTCGAAGTTGGGCGGCAGCCGCTGCACGACGCGCTTGGCGCCCGCCTCGGCCGGAACGCGGTCGCTCCACTTGTACCACCAGGCGATGTCATGCGGGTTGACGAACGAGACGGTCGTGCACCACGGTTCGGAGCCTCCCTCCTCGACGAACCAGTCTGAGAACCTCCTCGCGATGTACGGGTCCACCCGCCAGCCCTGGCCGGGGGCGCCGTCCGGCGAGGGGAACACGCCTCCGTCGAAGCCGTAGCGCTCGAGCGCCCGTTCGCCGGTGAAATTGGTCCAGCGGTTGTCGCCGTGGGTGAGGTGCCACTTGCCTAGCCAGCGCGTGCTGTAGCCGTGCTCGCGCAGCATCGTCCCCCACGTGGGAAAGCCGGGGTCCAGCGTGCTGCCGCCGGTGATCATGCAGCCCGTCTGGTGCGTGTACAGGCCGGTCAGCAGCGCCGCGCGTGCGGGAGAGCAGTCGTTCGAGGCGGCGTAGTGCCGCGCGAACGACACGGCGCCCTGGCTCAGGCGCTGGAGGTTGGGCGGCAGGCCGAGGCCGGCGGGGTTGGGCGAGAACCACTGCGGAAAGCGCAGCTGGTCGACCATGATCACGAGGATGTTGGGTTTTTCCGCTCTGGCGCTGGGCGTCCCGCCCGTCGCCGCGGGGGCGGGGGCGGCGCGCGGCGTCGAGCTCGATTCGCTCGACGTGTCCGCTGTGATCGCCTCGATCGCGGCGCCGGCACCCGCCAGCAGCCCGCCGGCGATCAGCCCGCGCTTGAGCACGGTGCGTCTGTCCACTCTCCTATCCTGGTTGCGGCCGATGTGTTCCATGCGCGTTCTCATCCTAGGGGCGGGCGCTGCCCTGGGGCTGGCGCTCACGGGGGCGAGCGCCGCCGCGGCGTCGCAGACGGGCCCGACGTGCACGCCGGCCACGCTGAACAACTCCGCACTGCAGGACGGTGCGGTGACGGTCTCCCCGCTGCCGGGCAGCCGTGACGCGAGCGCGCAGACGCAGATCAGCTTCCTCGGCGTGCCCGCGGGCGGTCTGAGCGCGATCAGCGTCGTCGGCTCGCGCACGGGCGCCCACAGCGGGCGCCTGCTCGCGTACTCCCAGGGCGACGGCGCGAGCTTCCTGCCCTCGCAGCCGTTCGCCGAAGGCGAGCGCGTGACCGTGCGCGCCCAGCTCCACACGGGCGGCTCCGCGCGGGCGCTGCTCGACGTGTTCGCGATCGCGGCTCAGGATCAGATCAGCTCGACGCCCAGGAGCATCCAACCGGGCAGTCCCGCGGAAGTCCAGGGGTTTCACTCGCGCCCGGATCTGCAGCCGCCGGTGGTGACGGTGACCGCGCAGTCCCCCGCGGTGGCGCCCGGGGACGTGTTCGTGGCGCCGTACGCCGGGCCCGGCCAGGCCGGGCTGATGATCCTCGACCCGAGCGGGGGTCTGCTGTGGTTCAAGCCACTGCCGACCAACACCGAGGCGACCAACCTGGAGGTCCAGGAATACGAGGGCAAACCGGTGCTCACGTGGTGGCAGGGGAACATCAGCATCCACGGGTTCGGGATGGGCGAAGACGTGATCGCCGACGACACCTACACGGACGTCGCGCACGTGCGGGCGGGCAACGGGCACCAGTCCGACCTGCACGAGTTCCAGCTCACGCCGCAGGGCACGGCGCTGATCACGGCGTATGACCCGATCCTGTGCAACCTCTCCGCGGTGGGCGGCCCCGCCTACGGGGGGGTCACGGACAGCGTGTTCCAGGAGGTCGACGTCAAGACCGGCCTGGTGATGTACGAATGGACGAGCATCGACCACGTGGCGCTCGAAGAATCCTACGAACCGGCCAGCCGCTCCAGCGCTGCGTACCCGTTCGACTTCTTCCACCTCAACTCGATCAGCGTCGACCGCGACGGCAGCCTGCTGATCTCCAGCCGCAACACGTGGACTGTCTACAAGCTGGGCCAGCAGAGCGGCCAGATCGTGTGGCGCCTGGGCGGCAAGCACTCGAGCTTCAAGATGGGGCCCGCCACGGGCATCGCGTGGCAGCACGACCCGCGCGAACTGTCGAACGGCTCGTTCAGCATCTTCGACAACGGCTCCTCGCCAAAGGCGCACGATCAGTCTCGCGCGGTCGTCGAGAGCGTGAACCCGCAGAGTGGCACGGTCACGCTGGTCGACAGGCTGACGCACACGCCGCCGCTGCTCGTTGAAAGCCAGGGCAACGTGCAGGCGCTCGCCAACGGCGATTGGTTCGTGGGCTGGGGCCAGGAACCGTTCTTCTCCGAGTTCGGACCCGAAGGAAAACTGGTGTTCGACGCGCACTTCCCCGTGCACGACGAGTCCTACCGAGCGTTTCGCTTCGCGTGGACCGGCGCGCCCGCGCACCCGCCGGCGTTCGCGTTTGCGCCGGGCGGCTCGGCCGGAGGGGGAACCGTGTACGCGAGCTGGAACGGCGCGACGGAAGTGGCCTCCTGGAGGCTGTTCGCGGGTGCCAGCGCGTCGAGCCTGAGCACGGTCGCCCAGGTGCCACGCAGTGGCTTTGAGACCGCCATTCCGCTCCCCGCCGGCACGGTCGGCCCCTACCTGGCGGTACAGGCGCTCGGCGCCGCCGGGCAGCTGCTGGCCACCTCGGCGACGGCCGCGCAGTCCGGGCTCTAGCGGGAAGCGGAAGGGGGGGGATTCGAACCCCCGAGACGGGGTTCGCCCGCCTAACGGTTTTCAAGACCGCCGCATTCAACCGCTCTGCCACCCTTCCGAGGCGACGCCGTCGAAGGCTAGTGGATGATGCCGCCGGCGACGGTGCATAGGAAGGACCGCGTAGACCTGTTGTGCTCCGGTGGCAATGGCTCAGTGGGCCTCGATCGACACCGGCGTCCCCGGGCTGATGCGCGTGGACAGCCAGTTGATGCTGGCGGTCGCCAGGCGGATGCAGCCGTGCGAGGCGGCTGTGCCGAGCGTTCCGCCGAGGTTGTCGCGCCCGTGGATCGCTATCTGACCTGGGCCGCCTTCGAATTCCTGCAGCACCTTCGAGCGGGCACTCAGCGCCAGCGCGAACGGACCGCCTGGCTCGCCGGCCTGCATCTGCAGGCTCTCTTCGACGAAGAAGTCACCTGCTGGCGTCGGGGTCGAGGCCTTTCCCACGACCGCCGGGAAGGCCTTCACCACGACGCCGTCGCTGTAGACCTTCACACGGCGGGCCGCCAGGTCCACCACGATGCTCCACGCGGTCACCGATGGGCTGGTGCCCTGTTCTGCGATCCAGCCGCTGGCGCCATTGGGGCGGCCCGGCAGCAGCACCCGCAGCCACCGCGCGCCGTCGGCGGCGAGCGAGCGGGCGAGTACCGGCAGCGTGGTTGGCTCGCCCGTGATCGGCCGGCTGGCCGCCACGAGCGCGACCTGCGGAGAAGCGGCTTCTGGCGCGCGATGCGCGCCGTGTGCGCTGAGCAGCACCACCAGTTCCTGAGTTGCCTGCACGCGCGGTGCGCCGGCGGCGCCGGCCGTCACCGCACCGGCTGCCGAGCCGGCTGTCACGCCGGCCAGGCACGCGGTCGCAACGCCAAGCGCCAGGCGGCGCCTGAGCGGCGGGACGTGTAGAGCGCTCATCCGGTGAAGCCGGCGTGATGGTGGGGCAGCGCCGGGCGCGCGTGAACGTGTTTGTGTTTGCGTTTGGCAGGTTTTTTCGAGGCGGTCGGTTTCCCCGGCGTGGCCCCCGGTTTCGTCGTGCTGCCGCCTGGTCCACCCGATCCGCCGCCGGTGCCGGGTGTTTCGGTGCCCGCGGTTTCCGTGCCGCCGCCACTGCCGGTTTCACTGGAGGCGCAGTTGGACGTGGTGATCGTGTTCGTGTCCAGGTTGACCGCGCCGGTGCTCGCGAGCAGCCTTCCGTGAATGGTCGCCGCGGTGTTCGCCGTGATCGTCGCCAAAGCCATGATCGTGCCGACGAAGCGCGTGCCCGTCCCCAGCGTCGCCGAGGAGCCGACCTGCCAGAACACGTTGCACGCCTGTGCGCCGTTGATGAGCTGGACGCTCGTGTTCGAGGATGTGATCAGCGTGCTGCCGATCTGGAAGATGAATACCGCGTTGGGGTTGCCCTGCGCGTCGAGCGTCACCGTTCCCGATGACAGCAGCAGGGAGCTGCTGGCGGTGCGAACTCCGGGCAGGAAGACCTGGCCCGCGAGGTCCGTGCCGGCCGAGCCGTTGCTGGGTCGACCGGCGGCGTCGTTGTAGGCGGTCGTGAGGGCGTTCTTGGCGCCGATCGCGACCGCGTCGTCGACGTGCGTCGCACCGAGCACGTGCGGAGCGCCGGTCACCGACGAGCCGGGGCTCAGGCCCAGGTCGCCGAACATCGTCGTGGGGCCGGTGTTGGTTACCGTCGATCCGCCCAGCACGGAGAAGCTGGCGGCCGTTCCCAGGCCAACCGACGCCGTGGCCCCCAGGGCGCTGCTCGTGAACAGCAGGGTGGATAGTGATGCCAGCAGGATCAGCCCTGCGCGAAGCATGTTGCCGGCCCGGCGTGTGTGGTCCGGGCTCACTGCGAGAGAGCCGCGGTTGAGCGACCCATACATTCGTGGGACGCCGTGGTTCATTGGGCGTCTCCTGACTGCGGCTAGAGGACCGCGATTGAAAGGGGAGTGGCTCCCCGGTCTCGTCGACCTGCTTGCTAACCCGACCGTTCGCGGTCCCAGCATGAGTCCAAGCGCCTGCGACTCGAACAAACGTCCAGTCGATTTGACTCCCGGGCCGAGCTATGAGATCGCGCGGAGCAGCGACGCCGATCTAGAGCTTGACTAGTAGTAAACTATCCGTTTCTAGCTATCTCTCAAGATACTGGAGTTACTTGCCGATACCGAGTGTTAATGATGTTGGCAAGTTGATGAGCTCACTGCGGTTCGACCCGCCTGTCGGTGCCCGAGGCGCGAACGCGGGCTCGAATGGCTCCAAGGGCTCTTCAACCGGTGACAGCGGGCGGCGCCTGTCGAACCGTGCTCGCACGGCCCTGGTCGGGGCGCTGATCATCGTCCTGGGTCTCGCCGCGTCGACTTTCGCGGCCGCTGAATGGCGCTCCAGCGCGCAGGAAGCGAACAGGAAGTCCTTCGAATCGACCGCCGCCGCTCTGGGCAGCGCGCTGGAGGCGAAGCTGAGCGCGAACGTCGCGTTGACGCGCACCGTGCGGGCGCATGCGGCGATGGAAACCCAAGCGGACGAGACGCAGTACCTCCAGTGGTACAAGGAATTGCAGCGGGGCGCGCCCTCTTCGCCCGATGTCGTCGCCACCTTCATACAGGCCGTTCCCGCAGCGGGCCTGTCGGCGTTTCGGCGGCAGGTCGAGACCGACCCCGCGTTTCGCAAGCTGCTCGGCGGCAAGCTCCAGGTGATCCCGTCCGGAAGACGACCGACCTATTGCCTGACCAGGGCGATCGTCGGCAGCGCCGCGGCGGCGAGCCTGTATCCGGGGCTGCTGGACTACTGCGCGCCCGTGGTCCCGGGCATCGGCCGCTCGCCGTACCCGGCCCTGGTGCACACGGCGACGGACACGGGATCGCTGATCGTGACACCGCTGCCCGAAACCGGCAGTCGCTCGCT
>JBEKGK010000138.1:0-9797 GCA_050012835.1 Solirubrobacteraceae bacterium
GCGCTCGCCATCGCCGACCTCGATCCCGTGCGCGGCGGCCTCGACCGCCCCGCGGTCGACGGGCGCATCGGGCACCCACCCGAGCAGTCCTGGGATCGCGCTCTCCGAGCCGGCGGGCAGCCCGCGCGGCACGGTTCGCAGGAGCGACACGGTGCCTTCGGTCGCGAGGCGGTCGAGCACGGGCGCGCGCGCGCGCTCGAGGCTCGTCGGCGCGGCGCCCAGCGGCTCGCTCGCGCCGTCGAGGATCACGAGCACGTCCGGCGCAGGCCGCCCGGCGAGGGCCACTCGCGCTCCCGTGGCCGGTGTGCTCACCACTCGATCCCCTGCTGCGCGCGGATGCCCGCTTCCATCGGGTGCTTGACCTTGACGACCTCCGACACCAGGTCGGCGGCGTCGATCAGCTCGGGCGGCGCGTCGCGGCCGGTTATGACCACGTGTTGGAAGCCGGGTCGCTCGCGGATCGTGCTGACCATCTCGTCGACGTCGATCCAGCCCCACTTGATCGGGTAGGTGATCTCGTCGAGCAGCAGGAACTCGTAGCGCTCGGCCGCGATCGCGCGCTTGACCTCCTCCCAGCCCTCGCGCGCCAGCGCCTCGGACTCGTCGAGGTCGCGCGACAGCCACGACCAGCCGTCGCCCATCTTCTCCCAGTCGATCCCGCCGAGCGCCGCCGCAGCCTTCGCCTCGCCGACCTTCCACTTGCCCGACTTCACGAACTGGAACACGCCGCAGCGATAGCCGCGCGCCCACGCGCGCAGCAGCATCCCGAACGCGGACGTGCTCTTGCCCTTGCCGTGGCCGGTCACCACGATCAGCAGCGGCTTGTCGCGCGGTTTGCGCCGCTTGGGCTCCGCGCTGCCGCGGTCGCCGGGGCGGTGCGGGACGTCGACGTCCTCCGCGCCATGGCGGCTCAGCGGGTCATCCGGCGGGGCGGGCGGCCTGTCCGGCGGGGCGGGCGGCTTGTCCGGCGGGGCGGGCTGGGACTCGCCAGGACTCATGCTGCACTCCTCCTCGGTCGCAGGTCGCGCGCGCCGACGAGTCGATGCAGTCGCGCGCCGGCGGCGCTTGCCACGGCGCCGGCCAGGCCGAGCCTGACGGGACCGTCCTCGATGTCGATCACGTGGACCGCGCTCGCCGTCCGGCCGAGCCGTGCGGCGGCGATCGGGATCTCGCGGGCGGGGTCGTGCACGCGCCCGTCGGTGAGCACCACCGCGATCGCGCGGCGCCCGGGCTCGCGCAGCGCCTCGTTTGCGATCAGGCGCTCCGCCGCGTCAAGGCCGGCGGCAAGGGGGGTGCGCCCGCCTGCGGGGAGCGCGCGGATCGCCTCGGCGGCGCGCTCGAGCGGCGCACCGGGCGCGATCACGACCTCGGCCGAGCGGTCGCGGAAGGCGATCAGCCCGACGCGGTCGCGGCGCGCGTAGGCGTCGCGCAGCAGCTCCAGCAGCGCGCCCTTCACGCGCGCCAGCCGCCGCCGGGCGCCCATCGAGCCGCTCGCGTCGACGACCAGGCAGAGGAAGGCGCCCTCGCGCCCGGCACGGATCGGCGCCCGCACGTGCTCTGGCGGCGCGCCCAGCAGGCGAGCGAGCAGCGTCGCGACGATCGCGATGTCCGGCTGATCGGTCTCCCGCCCACCCTGCGCTGGGCGGCTGTCGATTGCCCCGGCCTGCGGGCCGCTCGTGCGCGCGCGGCGGCCGAGCGGGCCAGCGCCGTGGCCGACGAGCTCGAGTGCCGCCGCCGGCAGTCGCGCCGGCGCGGGCTGGTCGCGGCGCTGCGGGGGAGACGGCGCGGCCGGATCGGTGTCTCCCCTGTGACCGTTTGTGTCCTCCGTGTGTCCGCTGGTGTTGGTTACTTCTCTTTCAGAGTCTGTATAACCATGGCTATCGCTCGGCGCTGTGGTGTTACCTCTTGCGGGGGCTGTATCACCATGGCTATCGGTGCGCGCGGAGCCGGTATGTGCACGGCCGTTCGTCCCGGCGGGGCCGGTGCCGTTCGGCGGCTCGTCGTCCGGCCCGTCGTTGCCGGGCGAGTCGTCATCGGGTGAGCCTTCATCGGGCGAGCCGTCCAGCGCGCGCTCCACGTCCTCGGGGTCGGGCTGGCGGCCGTCGAGCGGATCGCGACGGCGGCGGTGGGGGAGCGCCAGCGCGGCGGCGCGGCGGACGTGACCCTCATCGACCTCGTCGGCTCCGTCGAGCGCCGCGAGCGCCCGCGCGGCTCGCGCGGTGACGAGGTCGCCTCGCACGCCGTCAACTCCCAGCGCCGCGCACGCGCCGGCGATTCGCAGCAGCTCGCGCTCGGGCAGGCGCACCTCGTCCAACCGCTCGCGCGCGGCCGCGATACGAGTCGCCAGCTCCCGCTCGTCCTCGGCGTAGCGCTCGACGAACGCGGCGTGGTCGCGCTCGAACGCGAGCCGGCGGCGCACGATCTCGGCGCGCTCGCCGGGGTCGCGCGGCGCGCGCACCTCGACGCCCAGGCCGAAGCGGTCGAGCAGCTGCGGGCGCAGCTCGCCCTCCTCGACGTTCATCGTGCCGACGAGGATGAAGCGCGCGTCGTGCTCGACGGACACGGCCTCGCGCTCGACCCGCGCGACGCCCGACGCGGCGGCGTCGAGCAGCGCGTCCACTAGGTGGTCAGCCAGCAGGTTGACCTCGTCCACGTACAGGATGCCCTGGTGCGCGCGCGCGAGGATGCCCGGCTCGAAGACCTGGTCGCCGGCAAGCGCCTGGCGCAGGTCGAGCGCGCCGACGAGCCGGTCGAGCGTGGCGCCGAGCGGCAGCTCCACGAGTGGCGCCGCGCGCAGGTGCACCTCGGCGTCCGCGGCGACGACGCCACCGGGCGCCGCGTGGCCGGGGCCGAACGCGAACGTCTCGTCGACGGCCGCGCGGACCGGCGGCAGCAGCGGCGCGAGCGCGCGCACGGCCGTCGACTTGGCGGTGCCGCGCTCGCCGCGCACGAGCACGCCGCCGACCTCCGGCGAGACGGCGTTGACGAGCAGCGCCTCGATCAGCGCGCGCTGCCCGACGATTGCGCTCAGCGGATACCGTATAGCAATGGTTATACGGTCCGTGTCGGGGAGGTCTCCGGCTCCGGCCGCCTGCTTGGCTCCGGCCGCGCGGCCCTTCGTGGTCATGCCCCGGCCTCCTCGAGCTCGCCCTCTAGCGCGAGGAATCGATCGCGGATCTGGGTGAGCGTGTCGTCCTCGGGCGCGGACCACAGGCCGCGGTCGGCGGCCTCGAGCAGGCGCTCGGCGATCGCGCGCGCGGCCCACGGGTTCGAGCGCGACATGAACGCGGCGACGTCCGCGTCGAGCAGATAGCGCTCGGCGATCTGCTCGTACATCCAGTCTTCGGCGACCCCCGCGGTGGCGTCGTAGCCGAACAGGTAGTCGACGGTCGCGGACAGCTCGGCGGCGCCCTTGTAGCCGTGGCGGATCATCGAGGCGATCCAGCGCGGGTTGGCGACGCGCGCGCGGAACACCCGGCGCGTCTCCTCGGCGAGCGTGCGCGAGACCACGCGCGAGGGATCGGAGCTGTCGCCGAGGTAGGCGGCGGGCTCGCGGCCGCTGAGCGCGCGCACGGTGGCGACCATGCCGCCGTGGTACTGGAAGTAGTCGTCGGAGTCCAGGATGTCGTGCTCCTGCGAGTCCACGTTCTTGACCGCCGCCTCGATGCGCGCGAAGCAGTCGCGCATCGACTCGCGCGCGGGCGCACCGTCGAGGCCGCGGCCGTACGCGTAGCCGCCCCACGCCTCGTACACCGCCGCCAGGTCCGCGTCGCCGCGCCAGCCCGAGCCGGCCCCCGCCGCTGAGGCGATCCCGCCAGTGCCGCGCCCACCTGCGTCGTCGCCGCTCGCGTAGTCGTGCCCGTCGAGCAGCTGCAGCAGCCCCGCGCCGTACGTGCCGGGCTTTGAGCCGAACACGCGCGTGGTCGCACGCCGCCACGCGCCGTCGGCGCCCAGCTCGGCGGCGAGGCGCTCCGCGTCGGCGCGCGCGTGCGCGGCGATGAAGTTGGACTCGTCGGGCTCCTCGAGCACCGCCACGGCGGCGACGGCGTCGTCGAGCAGCGCGATCAGGTGCGGGAACGCATCGCGGAAGAAGCCCGAGATGCGCACGGTCACGTCGATGCGCGGGCGTCCCAGCTCCTCGAGTGGAACGACCTCGATGCCGGTCACGCGCCGCGACTCCGGATGCCACTTCGGGCGCACGCCCAGCAGCGCAAAGATCTCGGCGATGTCATCGCCCTGCGTGCGCATCGCCGAGGTGCCCCAGGCCACGAGCCCGACCATGCGCGGCAGCTCGCCGCTCTCGCGGCGGTGGCGCTCCAGCAGCGCGTCGGCGAGGCGCTGCCCCACTTCCCACGACAGCTCGGACGGCAGCGAGCGCGGGTCGACCGAGTAGAAGTTGCGACCCGTGGGCAGCACGTCCAGGCGCCCGCGCGTGGGGCTGCCCGAAGGCCCGGCCGGGACATGGCGCCCGTGCAGCGCCGCCAGCACGTGCTCGATCTCCTCACCGGTGCGGCGGATGCGCGGCACGACCTCGCGCGCGGCGAAGCGCAGCGCGCGTTCGACGCCCGCGTCCGCGCGCCCGAGCACGTTGGTGCAGATCCGCTCGACGGCGTCGACGTCCCAGTCACTCGCCGCAAGTGCGTCGAGCAGCGCCATCTGCGCGGCCTCCAGCCGGTCGACGAGATCCCCGGCGCTGGCGGCCGGCCCACGAAAGCGCTGCGCGAGCTCGGCCACGGTCCCGCTTGCACCAGGCGCGGCGCTCGCACCGGCCGGCCCGCCAGGCGACGCGGCCGCGTCGGCAGGCGTCTCGAGCGCGGCGAGCGCACCCATCGGCGTCCCGGGCGCGGCCACGAGCGCGGGCTCGTCGAGGCCGAACGCGGCGCCCACCGCGCGCCGCAGCCCCGGCACGTCGCCGGAGCCGAGCCGCAGCATCGCGGCGGTCAGCCCGCGCAGCTGCTCGCCCTCGGGCGCCTGGCCGAGCACGTGCAGGCCGTCCTTGATCTGGATGTCCTTGACCTCGCACAGGTAGCCGTCAACGTGCTGCACGAGCTCTGAGAGGTCCTCCACGGAGCCGGAGTCGACGGGCTTGTCGGGATCGAGGTCGAGGTCGGCGTGCAGGTTCGCGCGCTCGATCGCCGACCAGATGCGCGCGGCGAGCGCCGGCAGCTTGGGCGGGTCGAGCAGCTCCAGGCGCGCGTACTCGTCGAGCAGCGCCTCCAGCTCCGCGAGCTCGTCGTAGGTGTCGGCGCGCATCATCGGCGGCACGAGGTGGTCGACGATCACGGCGTGCGCGCGGCGCTTGGCCTGCACGCCCTCGCCGGGGTCGTTGACGACGAACGGGTACACCAGCGGCATGTCGCCGAGCGCGGCGTCGGGCGCGCAGGCGGGCGACAGCGCGAGCATCTTGCCGGGCAGCCACTCGAGCGTGCCGTGCTTGCCGAGGTGCACGATCGCGTCTGCCCCCCACACGGCGTCCAGCCAGCGATAGCACGCGAGGTAGTGGTGCGTGGGCGGCAGCTCGGGGTCATGGTAGATGCCCACCGGATCCTCGCCGTAGCCGCGCGGCGGCTGGATCGCGACGAGCACGTTGCCGAGTTCCAGGCCCGCGATCACGAAGTCCTCTCCATCCAGGTACCTGTCGCCCGGGGGCGGGCCCCAGCGTTCCTCGATGCCGTCGCGCAGCTCCTGCGGCAGCGTGCGGTACCAGTCGACGTAGTCGGCGACCGGCAGGCGCAGCGGCGAGCCGGCGAGCTGGTCGTCGGTGAGGAACTCCGGATCGTGGCCGCCGCTTGCGATCAGCGCGTGCATCAGCTCGTCGCCGTGCGCAAACGGCCGCTCAACGCTCATGCCGTCGGCGCGCAGCGCGTCGAGCAGCTTCAATGCGCTGGCGGGCGTGTCCAGGCCGACGGCCATGCCCACCTTGGCGTGCTGTGTGGGGAAGCTCGTGAGCAGCATCGCCACGCGCCGGCGCTCAGCCGGAACGTGGCGCAGGCGCGCACTGCGCACCGCCAGTCGCGCGACGCGCGCGCAGCGCTCGGCGTCCGGCACGTAGCGCGGCACCGGCGCGCCCACCGGCGAGCCGTCGCCGTCGCGCTCCTTGAACGAGATCACCCCGCCGAGGATGCGCCCGTCGAACTCCGGGATCGCGACCTGCGTCGCCGCGTCCAGCGGCGCCAGGCCCGAGTCGGACGCCAGCCACGCGGCGCGCGATGCCGTCGCGCACACCGCCTGGATCACCGGCACGTCCAGCGCGGCCAGCGCCGTCGCGTCCCACTCCTGCCACTGCTCGCCAACCCCCTCGCCATCCCCAGCAGCAGCGTCCGCGGCGCCTGAACCACCAGTCGCGAGCATCGTGACGATCAGGGCATCGACATGCCCGTCGAGCAACGCAAGCGCGGGCACGTGCCCGTCTGGGTCGCGCCGCAGCGTGTAGCTCCAAACCGCGAGCGCATTGGCGCCAGCCTCTTCAATGGCCGCGCAGAGCGCATCGACGAACGCGGTGTTCCCGGTCAGTCGATGCGAGCGGTAGAAGCAGAATCCGACCGTGGGCCGCAAGGGGTCAGAGATGTGAGATTCGAGCGCAAGCTCGAAGGGCACATCGCCGACCCCGGGCAGATACACCCCAAGATCGGCCACCTCATGCGGCGGCTCGAACCCGTGGCCTTCCAGCAAGAACGTGTCCGCGAGGAACCGCAACAGCTGCTCCACGTTGTCCACGTCCCCATGGCGCAGGTACTCGCCCGCCTGCGCCACCGCGCCCGCGGGAGCGAGCGACAGGCCGGTCATCTCCGCGTCCGGTTCCGCCTCGCCGCCAAGCGCCAGCAGCGCGATCCCCCGCTCGCGGCAGCGCTCGCGCAGCAGGTCAAACCCCTCCGGCCAGCCGCGGCGGCCGCCCAGGATCCTGCACAGGACCACGCGCGCGCCCGCGAGGAGATCGTCGATCAGGACCGCCGCGTCCGCACCCGCCGGGTTGACGCAGCGAACCTCCGGGAAGTCGTCCGGCAGCCGGTCCACCGCGCTTGCCGTCGCCAGGATCTCCGTGTCGGCGGTCGTCACGAAGCGCAGCACGGGCGCACCTCCCTTGTGATCGCCGGCAGCGCGGACGCACCTGTCGCGAGGTCGCTCACGAAACGCACGGGCGCACCTCCGTCGCGATGCTAGGCAGGTCCGTCGGCACGCCGCCTTCGATCAGCGCTGCCAGTCGCTCGGTGTCGAGGTGCTGTTCGACGAGGTCGCCAAGCACATCCAGCCGTGCCTCGCGGGCCGCAGCGAACGAGCCGGTGCCAGGCACGAACTGCCGGCCGCGCACCGCGGCCACGTGCGCCAGCAGCGCGCGGCGGAACGCGTCGTGCTCGAGCACGCCATGCCACGACGTCCCGATCACAGCGCCCGAGCGGCAGCCGTCGGGCTCGCCGTCGTCGGCGATGAACAGGCCGTCGTGAGGCCCCCGACGTTGATGACCTTGCTGTCCAGCAGCGTCGTGAACGTCGTCGCCGGTGGGCTCAACGCGGCCGTGGCGGATCTCATAGCCACCGACCGTCGTGTCGAGCCACGCACACCCGCCGGCTCGCCGGCGCAACACCTTCTCGCGCTCGAACGTCGTCGTGACGGGCAGCAGGCCGAGCCCGTTCACTGCGCCATCACGAGACTCCACATAATCGATTATCCGTTCTCCCAGCAGCTGATAGCCGCCGCAGATGCCCAGGATCGGCGCGCCCGCGGCGGCGCGTTCGGCCAGGGCGCGGTCGAGCCCCGAGTTGCGCAGGCGCGCGAGGTCCTCGACGGTGGCCTTGGTGCCGGGCACCACCACCAGGTCCGCGCGCTCGACGTCGGCCGCCGAGCGCGTGAAGCGCACGCGCACTCCCGGCTCAGCCGACAGCGCGTCGACGTCCGTGAAGTTGCTCATCCAGCGCAGGCGCATGACCGCCACGTCGAGCGTGTCCGCGGCGGCCGGCGCCTCCGGGCGCGGCGCGTCCAGCGCGAGCGAGTCCTCCACGTCCATCCACAGGTCCTCCACGTGCGGCAGCACGCCCAGCGTCGGGCGGCCCGTCAGCTCTGCCAGCTGCGCCAGCCCCGGGTCGAGAATCGACTCATCGCCACGGAACTTGTTCACCACGAAGCCCGCCACGTGCGCCTGGTCTGCCGGCTCCAGCAGCGCGAGCGTGCCGAACAGCGACGCGAACATGCCGCCGCGGTCGATGTCCGCCACGAGCAGCACCGGCAGCGCGGCCGCGCGCGCTAGGCCCATGTTGACCAGATCGGCGTGGCGCAGGTTGATCTCCGCGGGACTGCCCGCGCCCTCGCACACCACCACGTCGAAGCGCGCGCGCAGGTCCGCCAGCGCGCCCGCCACGATCGGGCGCAGCTCGTGCTTGAGCTCCTGGTAGGAGCGCGCGCTCGCGTCCGCGTACGGCTGGCCCATCACCATCACCTGGCTGTGGCGCTCGCCTGACGGCTTGATCAGGATCGGGTTCATCGCCGCCTCCGGCTCCACGCCCGCCGCCGCCGCCTGCACCGCCTGCGAGCGGCCCACCTCCCGTCCGTCGCGCGTCACCACCGAGTTGAGCGCCATGTTCTGCGCCTTGAACGGCGCCACGCTCACGCCCGCGCGGCGCAGCCAGCGGCAGATGCCCGCCGTCACCACCGACTTGCCCGCGTCCGACTGCGTGCCGCAGATGAGGATGGCGCCCTTCATCGCGCGGCTCCCCATCGGGCGGCTCCCCATCGCGCGGCTCCCAGTTGCGCGGCTCCCCATCGCGCGGCTGCCCATTGCCCCCATTGCGCGGCTCCCCATCGTTTGGCTCCCCATCGGGCGGCTCCCAATACTTCTCGTTGCACGCGCTGTATAGCCATGGTTATACAGGCTCCGCTGTGCGACAAAGTGCGTGCGGGAGTCCCGCGGCGGCGGCCGCGCATAGAGCGGCGGCAGCCACGCCGACGGCCAGCGACAGGCGCGCCGCGCGGTGCACGTCCTCGACGCCGGGCGCTCGTCCGTCGCCCAGTTGTGGTCGGGACTCGATGCTGCCGTTGTAGGCGAGCGGGCCGCCCAGGGACACGCCGAGCGCTCCCGCGAACGCCGCCTCCACGCGTCCCGAGTTGGGGCTCGGGTGCGCGCCGCCGTCGCGTCGCACGGTCTGCGCGGCGGTGCGCGGCGAGCCGCCGACGAGCGGCGCGCCCACGCACGCGAGCGCGGCGGCCATGCGCGCGGCGGGCCAGCTCATGGCGTCGTCGAGCTTCGCGGCGGCCCAGCCGAACGCGGCGTAGCGCTCGCTGCGATGTCCGACCATCGCGTCCAGCGTGTTGGCGGCGCGGTACGCCGCCACTCCGGCGGGGCCCGCGACGGCACCCCACAGCAGCGCGCCCACAACCGCGTCGCCGGTGTTCTCGGCCACGGACTCGACCGCCGCTCGGCAGATAGCGTCCCCGTCGAGCTCGGCGGCGTCGCGCCCGCACAGCGCGCGCAGCGCGCCGCGCGCCTGCTCGAGCTCATCGCGCTCAACGAGGTCAGAGACATTGAGCGCCTCGCGCGTCAGCGAGCGCCCGCCGAGCGCCACCCATGTGAGCACCGAGAGCACCAGGCCCCGGCCGAGGCGTCCATGCGAAATCGCACGCGCGAGCATCTCGGCGGCGATCGCGGGCACCGTCACCAGCACTGCCGCAAACGCCGCGCCTCGCAAGCGAGTGGGTGCGTACGCGGCACGCTCGAGCGCGAGCGCCATGCGCCCGAAGCCCGCGACCGGATGCCAGCGGCGCGGGTCGCCGAAGGCCCGGTCCGCGGCGTAGCCGGCGAGCAGCGC
>JBEKGK010000139.1:0-9770 GCA_050012835.1 Solirubrobacteraceae bacterium
CTGCGATCGCGCTGCAGAGGCGCTCGAGCGTCTTGTGCGAGCGTTGCTGGGCTATCAGCGCGACCAGCTGGCAGACCTCGGCGTAGTCGACGGTGTCCTCGATCGAGTCGGTGACGGTGGCATCCGTCTCGCCGACGTCGAGCCGCAGGTCGAGCACCAGCCGCTGGCCGACCTCGCGCTCGGCCTCGGTGACGCCGTGGTTGGTGTACAGCGAGAGCCCGGTGATCTCGATCGTGACCGACTCGGCGTTCTGGTCGCGCTCCTCGTCGAGGTCGCCGTCGTCCTCTAGCTCGTCTGCGTCGTCGTCCCCGCCCTCGCCGTCCATCGCTCGCCCAACGTAGCAGCCGCCACGGCCAGCGCATCGCGAACGGGCGCGACGTCATGCACGCGAAACACGCTCGCGCCGCGCTCGAGCGCGAGCACGTTCGTGGCGATCGTGCCCCCCAGCCGCCGCGTGACGTCCACAGACTCGGCCGCGCCGGCGGCGTCGGCGAGGATGCGCCCGATGAAGCCCTTGCGCGAGGTTCCGACGACAAGCGGGCGCCCGAGCGCCGTCAGCTCGCCGAGACGCTCGAGCAGCTCGAGGTTGTGCGCGACCGTCTTGCCGAAGCCGATGCCCGGGTCGAGCATGATGCGCTCCTCGTGCACGCCCGCGCGCACGGCGAAGCTCAGGCGCTGCTCGAGGAACGCCTTGACCTCGTCGACGACATCTTTGTATTGAGGCCCACCCACCCCGGCCTGCATCGTGCGCGGCTCGCCGAGCATGTGCATCAGGCAGCAGTGCACGCCGCTGTCGGCGACCAGCTCGACCATCGCGGGGTCGGCGCGCAGCGCGCTGACGTCGTTGACGATCTCCGCGCCCGCCGCGATCGCCGCGCGCGCGACCGACGCCTTGGACGTGTCGATCGAGACCTGCACGTCGAGATCAGCTGCAGCGATCCCTTCGAGCACCGGCAGCACGCGGCGCAGCTCCTCCTCCGCCGCCACCGGCTCCGCGCCCGGCCGCGTCGACTCGCCGCCCACGTCGAGGATGTCAGCGCCCTCCAGCGCCAGCGTGCGCGCATGCGCGATCGCCGCCCCCGCATCCAAGAACGATCCCCCGTCCGAGAAGGAGTCGGGGGTCACGTTCACGACCCCCATCACGCGAAACGGCAAAGTCATGCGAGGCACGCTACTGACGGCCGGGTAGGCGTGCCTGGCAAGGACGCAGGGAGCGTGGCGTGCTTTGCACGCGAGCGACCGAGGACGCCGCCAGGTGCGGCTATACGGCCGTCAGACCGGCTCGGGGCGCTCTTGGTCGGTAGCGCGAATCTCGGCGGTGCCGCCGGCGAGACCGGGACGCGGGATCGCGCGGGGAGCTTCGCGCTCGGTGCGGTCGACGGGAGCGGGCGGCGCGGGCAGCTGGGGCTTGGTCTCCTCCTCGATGCCGAAGACTTCCTCGTCGCTCTTGCCGGCGAGCAGCGCCAGGAACTCCTCCTTCTCGATCGTCTCGCGCTTGACGAGGACCTCGGACATGTTGTTGAGGTCGTGCTGGTGCTCGGTGAGGATTTCCCGGGCGCGCGTGTGCGCCGCCTCGATGATGCGGCGGACCTCGTCGTCGATCTCGCGCGCGATCTCGTCGGAGTAGTCCGGCTCGGTCGAGAACTCGCGGCCGAGGAACGGCTGACCGTGGTCGTGGCCGAACACGCGCGGGCCGAGCTTCTCGCTCATGCCGAAGCGCATCACCATCTGCTTGGCGGTGGCGGTGACCTTCTCGATGTCGTTGGAGGCGCCCGTGGTGATCTCGCCGAAGACGATCTCCTCGGCAGCGCGCCCGCCGAGCGTCATCGCCATCGTGTCCTCGAGCTCCGCGCGCGTGGTCAGGAAGCGGTCCTCCTGGGGCATCGAGATCGTGTAGCCGAGTGCCTGACCGCGGGAGATGACCGAGATCTTGTGCACGGGGTCGGAGTGCTCGAGGAAGTGGCCGACGAGCGCGTGCCCCATCTCGTGGAAGGCCGTGATCAGCCGCTCTTTCTCGCTCATCACGCGCGTCTTCTTCTCGGGGCCGGCAATCACGCGCATGATCCCCTCCTCGAGCTCTTCCTGGCCGATCTCGCGCTTGCCGGTGCGGGCCGACAGCAGCGCCGCCTCGTTGATCAGGTTCGAGAGATCAGCGCCGGTGAAGCCGGGGGTCTGGCCGGCGAGCGCGTCGATGTCGATGACCTTCGCCAGCGGCTTGCCGCGCGTGTGCACCTCAAGGATCTTCGCGCGACCCTTGCGGTCGGGGCGGTCGACGGCGATCTGGCGGTCGAAGCGCCCGGGGCGCAGCAGCGCGGGGTCGAGGATGTCGGGCCTGTTGGTGGCCGCGATCATGATGATGTTGTCCTTCGCCTCGAAGCCGTCCATCTCGACGAGCAGCTGGTTGAGCGTCTGCTCGCGCTCGTCGTGGCCGCCGCCGAGGCCGGCGCCGCGGTGGCGCCCGACGGCGTCGATCTCGTCCATGAAGATGATGCACGGGCTGTTCTGCTTGGCCTGCTCGAAAAGGTCGCGGACGCGCGAGGCGCCGACGCCGACGAACATCTCCACGAAGTCAGAGCCGGAGATCGAGAAGAACGGCACGCCCGCCTCGCCCGCGACCGCGCGCGCCAGCAGCGTCTTGCCGGTGCCCGGCGGCCCGTACAGCAGCACGCCCGTGGGGATCCGTGCGCCGAGCGCCTGGAACTTCTTGGGATTCTCCAGGAATTCCTTGATCTCGTGGAGCTCCTCGACGGCCTCGTCGACCCCGGCGACGTCGCGGAAGGTGATCTTGGGCGAGTCCGCCGACATGCGCTTGGCGCGCGACTTGCCGAACGACATCACTTTCGATCCTCCCCCCTGGACCTGGTTCATCAGGAAGATCCAGAACCCGAGGAACAGCGCGAACGGGAGGATGTAGGTGAGCAGCCCCAGCAGCGCGCTGCTCTTTTCCGATTCGACGTTGAACTTGACGCCGGGCGTCTTTTCGAGCTGTGCGATCAGCTGCGGCGAAGCCTGTTCCGCGTAGCCCGTTTCGTAGCTTTCTTTGTCTTTCAGCTTGACTTCGAGGGCTTTGCCCTTGTTCTTGAGAACGACGGATTCGACTTCGCCTTTGGGGAGCTCTTTGGCGACCAGCGTCTGGTAGCTGTGCGAGCGCTTGTTGCTGTTGCCCGGGTTGACGAGTTTGACCGCGAGGAACGCCAACACCACAACGATGAGGATTGGGAATGCGGCGCTCTTGAAGAAACGGCTCATGGCTGGTTCCTGAGTGTCTGGGCACCGTCTGAAGTCGTGGCCACCAGTGCCCTAGCGTACCATGCAGGGTCTGGCTTTCCGGGAGATATAGGACCCCACCCGCCCCCCAGCCGCCCAGCGCCCGCCGGTGGGATGCGCCTCGATCTAACGCTCCAGCACGGCCACGAACGGCAGGTTGCGGTAACGCTCGGCGTAGTCGAGCCCGTAGCCCACGACGAACCGATCGGGGATCTCGAAGCCGACATAGCGGGTGGGCAGGTCCACCTTGCGGCGCTCGGGCTTTGTCAACAGCGCGCACACCTCGAGCGTGCGCGGGTTGCGCGAGCCGAGATTGCGCATCAGATACTGCAGCGTCAGGCCCGAGTCGACGATGTCCTCGACGATCAGCACGTCGCGGCCTTCGATCGCCGCGTCCAGGTCCTTGAGGATGCGCACCACCCCGGAGGAGTCGGTCGCCGAGCCGTAGGAGGCGACCGCCATGAAGTCGACCTCGACGGGGATGTCGATGTAGCGCATCAGGTCGCTCAGGAAGAACACCGCGCCCTTGAGCACTCCCACGAGCAGCAGCGACTTGCCGGCGTAGTCGCGCGAAATCTCCTCACCGAGCTCGACCACCCGTCGCTGGAGGTCCTCGGCGGTCACGAGCACCTCGCCGAGACCTGGCTCGCCTGAGACGCGCGCGGTGCTGGCCACGCCAGGGAGTCTAGTCCTCGCCCGGCGGCTCCCCTCCGCGCGGGTGGGCACGGCTATCCTCGCGGCTCGAGCCTGACCATCCTCAGCAGGCCGTGATCGATGACCGCGCCCGCCTGCGCGCCCACATGCAGCTCCGCTCGGCCGCCGCGGCGCCCGAGCGCAAGGATCTCGTGCACGCGGTCGCCGGCCTGCGGCACATAGCTGCCGGTGGCGTCCTCGGCCAGGCGCACGACCACCAGCCGCGCGAGCGCCGCCGGCAGCTCCCCCAGACGCGCCAGCGCGATGCTCGCCCGCCCGCCGAGCTCCTCGGCGACGAGCCCGTCGAGCAACTCCGTCTCCTCGCGCAGCAGCGCCGCGGTCCTGAGCACGTTGGCCTCGGCCGCCGGGTGCACCGCGCGCAGCGCCGGCACGAGGCGGCTACGCACGCGCGCGCGTGCGTAGCGCTCGTCGTCGTTGCTCTCGTCCTCGCACCACCGCAGGTCGCGGGCTCCGCAGTAGGCGGCGGTCTGCTCGCGGCTGAGGACCAGCAGCGGGCGGATCAGCCGACCCTCGCTGGCCACCATCCCCAGCAGCGCGCGCCTCCCCGGGGAGGCGGCCAGCCGGTAGAGGATCGTCTCGACCTGATCTGACGCGGTGTGCCCGGTCGCGATCAGCGCGTCGCGCTCGCCCGCGATGCGCGTCGCCTGCGCGTAGCGCAGCTCGCGCGCCCACGCCTGCAGGTTGCCGGACTGCGGCGCCTGCGTGCGCGGATCGGCCGGCGCGGGCGCCGTCGCCCGCTGATCGGCCGGCGCCGGCGCGTCCGTTGCGGATGCATCGGCGGTGGCGGCGCTTAGGGGCCGTTGGGTCGAGGACCGCTCGATGCGCACGACCTCCAACTCCACGCCGAGTTGCTCGCACAGACCCGCGCAATGGCGCTCATCCGCGTCGGATTGCTCGCGCAGGCCGTAGTTGACGTGCAGCGCGCTCACCGCCGCCGCGCCCAGCAACGCGACGGCGACGTCGAGCAGGCACGTCGAGTCGCGCCCGCCGGAGAGCATCGCGAGCACCGGCCGGTCGCGCGCGAACAGGCCGCCGGCGCGCACCGCCTCACGCACCTCGTCGCAGATCATCGCCGTCCTACGCCTTCCGCGGCGAGGCGGTGAACAGCTCGGTCGCCTCGGAGAAGCCCTTGAGCCTGACCTCGCCGATCCGCTCGAACTCGAGACCGTCCACGCCAGCCGCCATCTCCACCACCGGGCGCGTGACCAGCACCTCGCCGCCGCTGGCGCGCGCCACCACGCGCGCCGCCTGGTTGACGTCGCGCCCGAAGTAGTCGCCGTCGCGGTACAGCGCCTCGCCGTAGTGGATGCCGATCCGCGGCAGCGGGTCCCCCGGGGCGATGCCCGAGCGCAGCTCCACGGCCCATCCGGTCAGCGCAGCCGCGTCGGAGCCCACGACCATCACCTCGTCGCCCAGCATCTTGATCACGCGCGCGTCCACCGGCAGCGTCTGTTCGACCGCCTGCACGAACCGCTCCACGGCGCCCAGCGCCGCCTCGTCGCCGCGCTCGATCGTCAGCCGCGCATAGCCCGCCAGATCGGCGAACGCGATCGCCACGCGCAGGCGCCCCTCCTCGAGCCCCCCCTCCGCGATGTCGGACTCCATGTGCCCGATCATGTCCTGCTCGACGAACTGCGCCAGCAGCCGGCCGTGCAGGTAGTTCATGAACGGCGTCGCGAACGGCAGCACCTCCCGCGCCAATCCCTCCATCTCGTCGGCGATCTCCACGCTCGGCACGCCCGAGCGCATCAGCGGCTCGTGCACGTACAGATGGATCAGGCGCACCTCCGCGTCGGCGATCTGGGCAACCGCCTGGCCGTAGACGCGCATCAGCTGCAGGAACGCCGGCAGCGGCAGGCCCGCGTCGAGCACCGCCGCGCCGTATTTGAGTATCTGCACGTCTTCGTCTGAGAATCCGTCCGGAGGCAGCGCCCCCAGGCCCATCGTCGTGTACAGCCGCTCGATCAGATCCCTGTCCAGGCCACTGAGGCGCACCGCCTCGCGCAGCGGGTAGCGGGGGCCCGGGCTGCTCAGGAGGTTCTCGAGCGGGCCGACCGCCAGCTGCCCGTTCTCGCCGGCGCGCTTGATCTGCGCGAGCGTGTGCCCGCGGGCGCGCAGCCTTGCGATCACACGCGCGTACGCGGCTGACGCGGGCGTCCAGCTCCCGTCATAGCCGGGGATCAGCCCCCCGTCCACCCAGCGCCTGACCGTCGCCGGCGAGACACCGGCGCGCGCGGCGACCTGCGCGAGCGTCAGCTCGCCCGTCTCGCTCGCGGGGTCATCCGCGGGCTCGGCCACTCAGGCGTGCGACGCGACGGGCAGGAGGTGAGCGGGCATCCCGTCCAAAGTCTAAAGTCGCCGCCGTTGTCGCACAGCGTCCCCATCCACCTGCGCCCCACCGCGCCGCTCGCCGAGCGCGTGCTGCTGCCCGGCGATCCCGGGCGCGCCCTCGCGCTGGCCCAATCGCTGCTGCAGGAGCCGCGCATGTTCAACCACCACCGCGGGCTGTGGGGTTACACGGGCACGGCGCCCGACGGGTTGGCGCTCACGATCCAGTCCACGGGCATGGGCGGCCCGTCGGCGGCGATCGTGCTCACGGAGCTGATCGCGCTGGGCGCGCGCCGCGCCATCCGGGTGGGGACCTGCGGCGCGCTCGCCGGCGGCCTGGCGCTCGGCGACCTGGTGATCGCGCGCGAGGCGATCTGCGCCGACGGCACCTCCCGGGCGCTCGGTGCAGGCGAGCGCGCGCCCGCCGACCCCTCGCTCACCGATGCGCTCGCGGCCCAGGTCCCGTCCGCGCTGCTGGGCACGATCGTCAGCGTCGACCTGTTCTACGGCGGCGACGAGCGCACACAGCACCGCGATGCGGTGGCTGTGGAGATGGAGACAGCGGCGCTGTTCGCCGCAGGAGCCGCCGCCGGCGTGCCCGCTGCATGCGTGCTCGCGGTGTCGGACACATTCGATGCGCGCGCGACGCGCACGCGCATCGACGACGAGGCGCTGCTGGATGCGGCCGAGAGCATGGGCCGGGCGGCGATCGCCGCCCTCAGCGCCTGAGCGCTCAGGCTTTGCCCGGCTTGGCCCTGGTCGCCCTCGGCTTCGCGGGCGGCTCCTGATCGAGCCTGTCGGTCAGCCGCTTGAGCTGATCCTCGATCGCGGACAGGCGCTCGGCGATCTCGGGCCCCTCGACGCCCTCCGGGGTCCGCGTGCGATCCAGACGGTCCACGCCCTCCTCGATGCCCTCGAGGCGCAGCGAGACCGAGCGCAGGCGCCGGGTCAGCCGTTCGATGTCGGCCGCCGATGGCAGGTTCAGGGCGCCCATCGCCATCTCCTGGGCCTGCACGGCCTTCTCGCGTGCGTCGAAGGCCCGCCCGATCGCCCCCGTGAACAGCGGGTTTTCCAGCAGATCGGACAGCGCCTTGCCGAGCCGCTCCTCCGTGGGGCCGCCCAGACGGTCGCGCAGGCTTTTGGCGACATGGCTCGCGTCGGACATGCTGTGTCTGCTCCCAGTGTCGAGTCTGATCGGCCCGCGATCGCGGGTTTCGGATCCTGGTGGGCCTTCGGCCTGATCGGAAGGATACGGTGCAGCGATGCCCCAACAGCTGTTCGTCTTCATCCAACTGGAGTTTCCCTGGGCGCTGGGTCCCGCGGATGGCCGCTATCTGATCCGCCGCGACGAGGATGGCGAGCCGGAGCGCGTCGTGGTGCTGGGCACGCTGCAGGCCGCCCGACAGCCGATCGGCGCCTCCGCCGCCCCCGCCTGGAGCGGGCGCTCGCTGCTGCGGCGCCTGCGCGGGCGCGCGGGAAGCATGCCGACCGGGCCCGAGCCCGCCCCCGTGACCACCACGCGCGCCACCGTCATCGACCCGATCTCGCTGGCGGCCGACAATCAGGCGCGGGCGTGGCTGGCCGAGCTCGACCGCGACCGCGAGGTGAGCGCGGCGGCCGCGATCGTCAACCGTGTCATCCACTCGCACCGGATCGCCTCGGCCGACCCGTATGTGCACGAGGTCTCCCCCGACCAGGCGCTCGTGATCAGAGCGGGATGGGGCGAGGGCGAGCAGGTCGCGGACGGGCGCTGGCTGCACGCCCGCGCACTGTCATCGCCGGGCGGCTGGGGGTCCGGTCGTTCCTCGGCGGGCTCGCGACGGGGCCCGCGTCGCGATCGCTCGTGGGCGCTGCGTCCCCAGGAGCGCCTCGCGGCGCTGCTCGGTGGGCGCAGCGCCGCGCTGCTGTGCGAGGAGATCGCGTTGCGCGCGCGCCGGGATCTCGATCACGAGCGCGTCGCGCACGCAGCGCTGGAGCTCGACCGCGCGTACGCGCTCGCCGTGCCCGAGCTGCACGCCGAGCGCCGGCAGGACCTCGCGATCCGGATCGCCGAGCTCGAGCAGCTGCGCCCGGGGGTCCAGGCGCAGGCACAGGCGGCACTGGCGCAGGACGGCGAGGCGCCGGACGAGGACGTGCTCATGCATGCGCTCGAGCGCCTGGAGGCGGCGCTGCGTGCCCGCACGGCGGCTGGGCTTTAGTCTGATGGGGATGGATCCCACGACCACCGCCATCGGCACCTGGAGCGGCGGGCGCTTCATGCACTTCGGAGAGCCGCTGGAAGAGCAGCGCCTGCGGGCGCTGCTGCGCCCTGGCGGCGGCGTCGACACGGTGATCACCGCCGACGTGTACGGCGCGGGCGAGGCCGACCGCGCGCTCGGTGAGGCGCTCGACGGAGTGGACCGCGACAGCTACTGCCTGATCGGCGCGATCGGCCACGACTTCTACACGGGCGAGCGCAACGGCGCGAAGGGCTTTCCGCGCTTCACCGATCCGCGGCTGCGCGGGCCGGGCGAGTATGCGGAGTACATCCGCATGGCCACCGAGCGCAGCCTCGAGCGCTGCGGCGTCGAGCGCTTCGACGTGCTGCTGCTGCACAACCCCGATCGCATCGGCTACTCCAGCGCCGCCGTGTGGGAGGGCATGCAGGCGGTCCGCGAGGCGGGGCTCACGCGGCTGTTGGGCGTGGCTCCCGGCCCGGCCAACGGCTTCACGCTCGATCTGATCGACTGCCTCGAGCGCTTCTCGGACCAGATCGACTGGGCGATGATCATCCTCGGGCCACTCGAGCCGTGGCCGGGCGAGCTGGTGCTCGAGGCCGCCGCCTCACGCGACGTGAGCGTGATCACGCGCGTGGTCGACTATGGCGGCCTGTTCCACGACGACGTGATGCCCGGCCACGCCTTCGCCGAGTACGACCACCGCAAGTTCCGCCCCGACGGCTGGGTGGCGGCGGGTCGGGAGAAGCTCGAGCTGATGCGGCCGTTCGCCGCGCGCCACGGGCTGAGCATGCTGCAGCTGGCGTGCGCCTGGAACCTCGCGCAGCCGGCGGTGCGCTGCGTGGCGCCGACGCTGATCCAGGAGAGCGGCGCTGGCGCCCGCCCGATCGAGGACAAGCGCGCGGAGCTGGCCGCGCTGGCGACGCTCCAGGAAGGCGGCGCGAGCACCGGGAGCCTGCTGAGCGACGAGGAGCTGGCCGCGATCAGGGCGCTGGGAGACAACTCCGGCTGCATGGCGCTGAAGGGAGCGAGCCTCGAACACGAAGGACCGGCCCAGCCGGACCGCTGGGGAATCGACGAGCAGCTCTCGGCGATCGCCCGCCGCTGGGAGATCGATCCCGAGCGCGATCTGCTGCCGGGCGCGACCTCGAGCGTCGGCTGAGCCGGGCCGGTGGATTAGCTTGAGCCACAGCGGGCAGAAAGGCGGCATGACAACGATGAGCGAGCAGATCCCAACCATTTCCC
>JBEKGK010000140.1:0-9724 GCA_050012835.1 Solirubrobacteraceae bacterium
CAGCGTGCCGGTCCCCAACCCCCCGCCGCAGCACATGGTCACGAACCCGATCTCCTTGTCGGAGCGCTCGAGCTCGTGCAGCAGCGTGGTGATCAGGCGCGCGCCGGTCGAGCCGAGCGGGTGCCCCAGCGCCATGGCGCCGCCGTTGACGTTCACGCGGTCCATGTCCGGCGAGAGCTCGCGGCGCCAAGCGGCGATCACGGGTGCGAACGCCTCGTTGATCTCGAACAGGTCGATGTCGTCGATCTGCATGCCGTTGCGCGAGAGGATCTTGCGCGTGGCGGGGATCGGGCCCTCGAGCATTTTCACTGGGTCGCAGCCGACGGTCGTCTGGTCGACGATCCGCGCGCGCGGCGTGAGGCCGAGCTCCTTGGCCTTCTCGGCGGACATCAGCAGCACCGCTGCGGCGCCGTCGGAGATCTGCGAGGCATTGCCCGCGGTGATCTTGCCGTCGGGCTTGAACGCTGGCTTCAGCTGTGACAGCGCCTCCAGGCTGGTGTCCGGGCGGATGCCCTGGTCGGTCACATACGTGTCGCCGTCGACCGCCATGGGCACGATCTCGCGCTCGAAGCGGCCCTCCTCGGTGGCCTGGTGGGCGAGCCTGTGCGAGCGCACCGCCAGCTCGTCGAGCTCCGAGCGGGAGATCTCCCACTGGTCGGCGATCATCTCCGCGCCGAGGCCCTGGCCGATGATGTTGTGCTTGGCCATCAGCTCCGGCGGGAACGCCAGGCCGAACTCCTGCTGGGTCTGCGCGACCGCCGCGAACGGCAGGTGGCCCATGTGCTCCACGCCCGAGCCGATCATCGCGTCGTGCACGCCCGCGGCGATCAGGCCGGCGGAGAAGTTGACGGCCTGCTGAGCCGAGCCGCACTGACGGTCGACGGTGGTGCCAGGCGTCTCGATCGGCAGGCCCTCCTGCAGCCACGCGTTGCGCGCGACGTTCAGGCCCTGCTCGCCGAACTGCGACACGCAGCCCGCGATCACATCCTCGACCTGCGACGCGTCGATGCCCGCGCGCTTGATCACCTCGGAGTAGCACGTGCCGAGCAGCGTGTTCGGGTGGACGTCCTTGTAGTAGCCCTTCTCTCTGTGCCCGCGGCCGATCGGCGTGCGCACCGCCTCGACGATCACGACTTCGCGGCCCTCTGGTTGCCTCATGTCTGCAGTCCTCCTACGGAGTGTCGCGCAGGCGCTCCCGGTTGAAAGCCCGCCCACCCGCGCCTGAATAAGATGCCGGACCCTGCATCCGTAATTCTACCGCGCCACCGATTGACTGGTCAGTCAAACAGGGCGCGAACAGCTCGTAAAGCGCAAAGGAGAACCGTGAGCAAACGCCTCGCGATAGCCGGCAGCGGCGCCATCGCCTGCGGCCTAGCGGCCACAGCGGCCCACCACGGGCCCGTGCTGCTGCTGGCCCGCTCCGAGAGCTCAGCCGATCGTGCGCGCGCCAGCGTCGAGAAGACGCTCAGCCGGCTCGAGGCGGAGGTCGATCCGGAGCACGTGGAAATCGTGACCGACTCTGCGGCCCTCGCGGAGGCCACGTTCGTGGTCGAGGCGGTGATCGAGGATCACGACGCCAAGGCGGCGCTGCTCACCGAGCTGAACGCGATCCTCGACGCTGACGCGATCCTCGCGAGCACTACCTCGTCGCTGTCGATCGAGCGCCTGGCACAGGAGAGCGGCCGTCCGCAGAGCTTCGTCGGCCTGCACGTCTTCAACCCGGTCACCAAGATGGAGCTCGTCGAGCTGATCTTCCCGACGGCAGCGAGCGAGCAGACGCGCAGCCGCGCGCTCGAGCTGTGCGAGAAACTCGAGAAGACGCCCGTCGAGGTGCCCGACGTGCCCGGCTTCGTCGTCAACCGGCTGCTGTTCCCGTACCTGTTCAGCGCCGTTCGCCTCGTCGAAGAGACCGGCATGGACCCCGCCGACGTCGACACCTGCATGCGCCTCGGCGCCGGGCATCCGATGGGACCGCTCGCGCTGCTGGACCTGGTTGGGCTGGATGTCTCCAAGGCGATCGGCGAGACGATCGGCGAGCCGGTGCCCGCACGCGTCGACGAGCTGATCGCCGAAGGAGCCCTCGGACGCAAGAGTGGGCGCGGAATCCACACCTACTGACGGCCGCGCACAGGGAGCCCGCCAAGCGCCGAGCAGCCCGCCGCGAGACGGGTTGCTCGCGAACATTTATCCAGGCTCACGACGACTTTTAGCTGTCGTTGATCAACCTCGCAATACTTGTTCATGCGACGTCAAAGTCGCATCGCACACCCGCCTCCTCCCAGTGCGCACGATCCGGTCCGCTCCCCCCGCGGGCCGGACGTGTTTAAGGGGCCGAGTCGCGAGGCGGCACCTGGTGGCGCTCGCGGATGCGCACGGCCTCGATGCGGTTGTCGCGCACCGACTCCACCCGGATCGAGAAGCCGTTGGCGGCGACGGTGTCCCCGCGCTTGGGCAGCCGACCGAGCTCGGCGAACACGAGCCCGCCGATCGAGTTGTAGGCGTCGCTGTCGACCGGCAGGTGCAGGCCGTAGTCGGCCAGGTCGGTGACCGCGACGTGCCCGCGCACGAACCAGTCGCCGTCGGCGAGCCGGCGGATCTCCCCGGCCGTGGGATCGGTCTCGTCGGCGATCTCGCCGACGATCTCCTCGATGATGTCCTCGACGGTGACCACGCCGACCACGCGCCCGTACTCGTCGACGACGACCGCCAGCGACGTGCGCTGGCGCTGCAGGTCGGCCAGAAGATCGTCCAGCGGCTTGGTCTCGGGCACGATCGGCGCGTCGTGGACGACGGGCTCGAGCGGCGTGTGCGGTCCCTCCTGCATCAGCTGGCGCACCAGCTCTGAGACGTGCACGAGCCCGCGCACGCGATCGCGGTCTTCCTCTTCGGTCACCAGCAGGCGCGAGTGGCCGCTGGAGACGCACAGCGCCAGCGCGCTCTCCACGTCCTGGGAGATGTCGACGGTGACCACGGCGGGCGCCGGCGTCATCACCTGGCGCGCGTCCTGCTCGTGCAGGTGGAAGACGCCCGTGAGCATCCCCGCCTCGCCCTGATCGATCTGGCCGCCGGCCTGGGACTCGGCGATCAGGAGCTTGAGCTCATCCGAGGAGCCGCCGCGGCGCTCCTGGCTCATGTCCACGCCGAGCAGCCGCAGGATGCGGTCAGCGACCGCTGTCAGCGCGATGATGAACGGATGGAACAGCGCGCTGAAGGCCTGCAGCGGCCGGGCGACGCGCCGTGCGACCGCCTCGGCGCGATCGATCGCGTAGAACTTCGGCACCATCTCGCCCGCTATCAGCTGCGCGGAGGAGATGATCGCGAACGCGACGACCACCGCGACGGCGACCGCCACGCCGTGACTGATGGTGTTGCCGAACGCGCCCTTAAGGATCGACGCAAGCGCGGGCTCGCCCAGCGCTCCAAGGCCGATCGAGGTCATCGTCACGCCGATCTGCACGGCGGAGATGTACTCGTTGACGTTCGCCAGCTGTTCGAGCGCGAGCGCCGCCCCCTTGGCGCCGTCCTCGCGCATCACTTCCAGTCGCGCGCGGCGCGAGCGCACGAGCGCGTACTCGGCGATCACGAAGAAGGCGTTGATGGCGACCAGAAGCGCCGCGAAGATGAGCTTCAGGCCGCTCACGCCGGGCGCGCTAGGGCGACGCTACTTCGAGGAAGTTCTTCGTCGTCATTCATCGTGGGCTCGACGCCTCAACGGTAGCAAGCGCGCTGGTCGTCTATGCGAGGCGGTCGACTTGGGCGGCGAGCTTGAAGTCTGCGTCGGTGAGGCCGCCCTGGGAGTGCGTGGAGAGCGTCAGGCGGACCTTGTTCCAGCCGTGCAGCAGGATGTCGGGGTGGTGGTTGGCGATCTCGGCCGCCTCGGCGACGCGGTTGACGAACGTGATCGCATCCGCGAAGTTCGCGAACGCGAACTCGCGCACGATCGAGCGCGCGTCGCCGTCCTGCTCGCCGGCGCGCCACTCCGGGACGCCGGCCAGCCGATGCTCGACCTCGGAGTCGCTGAGCAGGCTCATCGGCTGCGAGGTTAGACGTTATGGATCGCTGATACGGCTGCCCCTACTCTCACGGCCCGGGCCGCGGCTGATCGACGGCCTGGAGCTGCTCGCGCGCGTGCTGCATCCGGGGCGCGTCGGCGCGGCGACTCGGGCTACCTGACCAGCCGCACCTCCGCCGACGTTTCCTTCCGCAGGCTCCTCGAAAAATGGTTGCCGCCTCGGGTCAGCCGGTGGTGGGGAAGCAGGACGAGCGCAATCCCGTGTTGGGCCACCCACGATGCGAGCGGCGGCTGAGGGCACCCGGCCAACACGCTGAACGTGGCGCGGCCGGCAACGGATCCCAGGATGTCGCGGGCCTCCCGCAGCTCCAGTTGTGCTTCCTGCCGGACGGCGATGTTGTACGGGCCCTCCCCGCCGGCGCGGCCCCATCTCGCGGGCCGTGCCTGCGGGGCGAGCGTCACGACCGACAACTCGCGCCCCGCGTTGGCCAGTTCGGCCCCCTCCCGCAGCGCGGCCGTGCCTGCGTGGCTGCGCTCGAAGACGACTGCGACCCGCCCCGCGGTGCCGGCGCCGGCACCGGAACCGCCGTGCACCGAGCCGTCCACCAGAGTTGTGCCAAGCCCGGGCATACCAGGAGACGTTACCGGGCGCGCAGCACCCCAGTCCGTTGTCCAGCGTCAAGCTCAGGCGATGCCGCTGCCTGTGGCCCCCGCGACCGCGATCCCCGCGAACACCGACACGACGGACAGCGCCACGCAGACGATGAACCCCAGCGCGGGGACCCGTCGCTCGTCGGCGGTGCGGATCGCGAGGCCCGCGAGGAAGCCGCCGATCAGCCCGCCGATGTGCGCCCCGACCGAGATGTTGGCCAGGCTGAAGCTGAGGATCAGGTTGAGCACGATCAAACCGCCGATGCCCGACTGCATGACGCTGACTTTGCGCGCGCGCAGCTCCACGACCGCCGCGCCCATCAGCCCGAAGATCGCACCGGAGGCCCCCAGGCTCGCAGCCGCGGTGGCGAACAGCGCACCGAACGATCCGGTCAGCAGCGCGGTGAAATAGATGGCCGCGAACCGGGTCGAGCCGATCGCGGGCTCGAGCATCAGCCCGAGCAGATACAGCAGGTACATGTTGAAGCCGATGTGGATGAAGTTCTCGTGCAGGAACGCGCTGCTCACCAGTCGCCAGTACTGATGGCTTTCGGAGATGGCGGCGCGGGAGAGAAAGCCTTCGTTGATGACCGTACCGTGGATTTCCGAGCCGAACAGCGTGAACTGACCCTGCTCGGTGAGGAACACGAGCACGTTGATCGCGATCAACGCGTAGGTGACGCGCGGAACCTTGGCGAGCTCGCGCATGCGTACCACCTTCGTGCGCTGGCTGGCGCACTCCGGGCAGCGCATGCCGACGGGCGTGGTGGTCATGCAGTCGGGGCAGATCGGCCGCCCGCAGTTGGAGCAGGAGACCCCCGTCTCGCGCGAGGGGTGGCGATAGCAGGTGGCCATGTGCGGGAATCAGAGCCTATCTCGAAGGCTGGCGGACCACGGCGGGCGCGTGTCGGGCCAGCGGGCGCGCTCAGCGATCGCCGAGCAGCTTGCGCGCCTCGCGCCCCAGGTCTGCGACGGTGCGCTCGGCGGCCTCCAGCACGCCGTCCAGGCCCCCGCCGGAACCGTGCGCGCGCCTGCGCGCGCGCAGCAGCACCAGGGCCGCGCCGGCGCTTGTGCCGACCACGAGCGCGGCCGCCGGACGAGCCCAGTTGCGCGGATCGCGCATCGCGGAGAGCTCCCACGCCTCGAGCTCGTCGGCGGCCATCTCGGTGATGCTCGTCAGCGTGCTCTCCAGGCGCTCGGCCAGGTCGGCGGGCGGCTCGACGGGCGAGAGCGCTTCGCGCAGCAGGCCCTCGAAGTTGGGCGCGGCCTCAGTCATGGACGATCTCCTCCAGCTGCTTGATCGCGCGATGGATCAGCACCTTGGTCGCGCCGTCCGAGCGCCCGAGCGCGCGCGCGATCTCGCGGTTGTCCATGCCGAGCGCGAAACGCATGATCAGCGCCTCGCGCCGGTCGTCGGGGAGCATCTGCACCCCGTCGAGCACGCGGCTCAGCTCGTCGCGTCCCTCCACCAGCTGCTCGGTGGTGTGCATCGCGGTCAGTGTGGTCGTGTCGTCGATCGGCGAGACGGGCTTGCGCGAGCGGTCGCGGTAGAGGTTGGCGGCGAGGTTGTGCGCGATGCGGATCAGCCACGGGCGCAGCGGGCGTCCGTGGGATTCGCGCTGCGCGCGCTCGAAGTGGCGGTAGGCCTGCAGGAACGTCTGCTCGGTCAGATCCTCGGCGTCGTAGTGATCGCCCACGCGGTAGTACGCGTAGCTGTACACGTCGCGCAGGTGCGCCCGGTAGAGATCTGAGAACTCCTTGTCCAGCTGCGCCTTGGGCTTCTGGCTGGCTTGCTCGCTCACTCATTGCACCCTATCCCCGCGCCGGACTCGAGCCCATCCGCCCGCTCACGCGGCGCGAGATATCTCGCGCCTCGTAGGCCCCTCGACGAGCGCCGGATCGGTGGGCTTGGCGCCGCCCAGCCAGTCCCACTGCAGGCTGACGCACGCCCAGATGCGCTCGGTCACGCCCGCTGCGAGCGCCGGCGAGCAGTTCTCGACCGTGGGGTAGCGCAGCGGGCGGCCCACACGCAGGCGCACCTTGCGCGGGCGTATGCGCCAGCCCCTGCGCACGGCGTCTGAGCCGATCACCGCCACCGGCGCCACGGGCGCGCCGGTCTCAAGCGCCAGGCGCCCGATGCCGCGCCGCGGATCGCCCAGCGACCCCGGGCGCACGCGCGTGCCCTCCGGGAACACCACCACGCAGTCCCCGCGCGCGAGGATCGCGCGGGCCGTCTGCATCGCGTCGCGGTCGCCCGTGCCGCGATCCACGGGGAAGGCGCCGAGCGCGTTCAGCGCCCACGCCTGCCAGCGCTTTTCGAACAGCTCCCGCTTGGCCATGTAGTAGACGGGCCGGCGCACGAGCGTGCCGATCACGAACGGGTCGAGGAAGCTGCGGTGGTTGGAGGCCAGCAGCAGCGGCCCGCTGCGCGGCAGGTGCTCACGCCCGACGCGCTGCATGCGGAAGTACACGAGGAAGAACGGCACGAAGAGCGCGCGCAGGACCCAGTACAGCACCGGGTTCACGCCCCGCTGCAGCGAGCGCTCGTGAAAGCCGCTGAGGTCCAGCGACGCGCCGTCGGCGCTCGCCTCGGGCTCCGTGAGATCCTGCTGGGAGAGCATCTGGGCCATACCTCAGATACACCGCGCGCGATGGCGCCGTTACAGCGCTCGACGGAGTCGCGGCCGATCGCCGCAGCCGCCCACGCAACGACGATCGCACCTTCAGTCGTTGAGCATCCAGGCGATGAAGGGCGCGGGCACGGCCCAGACATCGCCGCTCGTGTCAAGCAGGAGGCGCTCTTGTAAAGCCAACGCCATGCTAGTCTCTACATAGAAAGCTATGTAGAAGGAGCTTGGAATGGCTCGCGCGAGCGCAGGAACGCAGATATCGGGACCAGCAACACGCGGCCGGGCGTCGGGTCGTAGCGCTGACGCGCCGTGGGGTCCGACGGAGATTCAGCGCGACTACCGGACGCTTCTTGACCGGGCGAAGGACGCACCCCAGGAAGTGCTCGACTCCGATGGCGAGCTGCTGGTCATCCAGACCAAGGGCGTCGCGGAGTTCCAACGACGTTTGCAGGCGCAGGTTGCCGAGACGGCTCGCTTCGTGGCGATCTTCAACGAGCATCGCGAGGTGCCGCCGCAGGAGTGGGCGATGCAGACCGGATACCCGTGGCTCGCGGCGTTCTCAAGCGATGAGGTCGAGGAGTTCGCACGCGAGCTCGTGGCCGACACGTTCGACGCGGCCCAGCGCGGAACGCTGGAGCACCTGGACGGCAACCTGCGCGCATGGAGCTCAACCGCCGGCGTCTATGGGCAACCGGACGCGATGCGGGCACTACTTTCGCCGGTTGATCTGGACGGGATCGTCGAGGTTCTGCCTCCTTCTGAGGGGCAGGTCCGGGCGGCCCAGGCGTGACCCGGGAGGTCTACGCGCCGAAGGGACGCTACTCCGGGCGCAACAAGGTCTACTGCACCGTCTATCGCGACTGGAACAAGCTGTGCCAGAACCGTCCCGGGCCGATGCGGCGCTGCTACATCGAGCTCGCGGACAACCCCTTCCCTTCGATTCAGACCAACCGCCACCACCAGCTGAAGGGCAAGCTCAAGGGCTTTTGGGAGTACGAGGTCGACGGCGGCGCGCGCGTGCGCTACAAGCGCGGCCCTGACGATCGCGTCATCGTGCTCGTGGTCTACGCCGGTCCGGCCCCGTCCGACACCCACTGAACGCCAGGCGCTACGGCGGTAGCATGCGAACGCGACGCCGACGTAGCTCAGCTGGTAGAGCACCGCTCTTGTAAAGCGGATGTCGCCGGTTCGATCCCGGCCGTCGGCTCTGCCTGGGAGTGCTTGGCGCCCTGGTTTTCAGGGCGACCCGGGAGGCCGGAGAATGAGTCTGGACCTCCCGGGGGTCGCCCTCTACCCGGATGACCTGTCGGCCTTCCGGTGTCCGCTATCGGCTCCCGCGCGCGGGTGCTTGAGGCGAGACACGGCTGCGGCGCCCGCCGCGCGCATTCTCGGGCGTCGGCGCGCGTGATCCTGGCCGAGCCGTTCATACTCCCCGTATGGACACCCAACACGCCCGTGAGCTTCTCGCCCGTGAGCGCGCCCGCATCGAGCACGCGCTCGCCGAGCAGACGCCACCTGACAGCGAAGCCGTCACCGACCCGTTCGAGGCTGCCGACGTCGCTGAGGATATGTTCGACCAGGAGGTCGCGCAAGGCCAGGCCGAGCGGCTGCGCGATGAGCTCGACGCGATCGAGCGGGCGGAGCGCCGGCTCGCCGATGGCCGCTATGGCATCTCGGTCGAGAGCGACGAGCCGATCCCGGACGCGCGCCTGGAGGCGATCCCGTGGGCCGAGCGAACGGCCGAGGAGCAGGCCCGCTACGAGTCGGCGGGCGCCTGATCAGGGGGCGCGTTGGCACTCCCGCGGCGCTCTTGGCTGCGGCTGGCCAGGTCTAAGGTCGCGCCGCCGCGCTCGCCAGCGCGCTTCGCGCGGCGGCCACGGCGCTCGCTCCGGCTACGTGCAGCGGCTCGGTGCTGCGCATCGCGCGACAGAACACGAACGCGCCCTCGAGCAGGCACAGCATCGAAAGCGCCAGCTCGCGCGCGGCGTCCGACGGGATGCCGGCGACTGCGAAGTACTGCGTGGCGCCGGCGATCCAGCTGTCGAACACCTCAGCGCACGCCTCGCGCAGCTGCTCGTTGGTGCTCGCCACCTCGAGCGCCACGGTTGCGATCGGGCAGGCGTCGGCGTAGCCCGTCTCCACGAGCGTCTCCGCCGCCCCGCTGAAGAAGTCGCCGACCGCCGTCGGGACGTCGGGCGCCTGTGCGGCGATGGTCGCGAACAGCCCGATGTAGAGCTGTCCGGATGAGCGGATGGTCTCCGCCCCGAGCTGCTCCTTGCCGCCCGGGAAGAAGTGATACAGCGACCCGAACGGCGCATTGGCGGCCGCCAGGATCTGCTTGATGCCGGTGCCCGCGTATCCCTGGCGGCGGAACAGCTCCGCGCTGCTGTCCATGATCCGATCCTTGGTCCCCGCCATGTCGACCCCTCTC
>JBEKGK010000141.1:0-9650 GCA_050012835.1 Solirubrobacteraceae bacterium
CCAGATGACGAGCGTCGAGCCGACGATCAGGATGCCCGCCTGGCGCAGCGACTCGCCGAAGAACCTGAACACGCGCAGGCTCCACACGTCGCGCACGATCGTCCCGGTGAAGCGCCCGATCTGGCCGCCGGCGGCGAGCCATTCCCGCGGTAGGGCCAGCAGTTCGTTCACGCGTTCACCAGCCTGAACCTAGAGAAGGGGCTGGTGCTTTTCCAATACGTGTTTTTGTTTAGTTATGCGGGATCGGTGGATGAGAGCGCCGAGCAGCCGGGCAGCGAGCAGGCTCGCCCTCCGCCCGGCTGCACCAGCTCAGACCGCCACGGGCGCGCGGCGGCGCGCGGCGAGCCGCTCCTGCGCATAGGCTCGGCCGCGCTCGGGGTCGCCGGTGGCGAGCGTGGCGATGTCGGCGAGCGTGGCGATCTGGCCGAAGCCTCCCCAGGTGCCGTCGGGCACCTCCGGCGTGAACACCCACACGCGACCTGGGTCGCGCTCGTGCGCTCCCCGCTCGGCGTCGAGCACCGCGGCGGTGATGTCGCGCACCATCGCCTGACGGCGCTCGGGCTCGTACTGTCCCTCGGGCACGGAGGCGATGAAGCGGTAGTGCGGCGCGCTCGCGCGCGAGCCGGCGACGTAGACGGCCTCGGGACGGTGCACGAACAGCCACGCGATCGAGCGCACGCGCGGGTTGGTCGGGTCGGCGCCCTCGTTGGCGATCAGCACGTCTGTGAGCTCGACGAGCAGCTGCTCCTCGGCTTCGGGCGTCAGGGCGTCGGCGGGAATGTAGGCGTCGAGCATGGGCATGGGATCAGACCTCCTCGCGGCCGCTGGCCGCTGTGTGTGGGCTTCATGGGGTAACTCTCTTGATAGGAGTGACCATCGTCGCGCGACCATATACGAGTCACTCCTCTTATGCAAGCGATACACTTGCGGCATGAAGCGCACGTCGCTCAGCGACCACCCGTGCTCGATCGCAAAGACGCTGGATGTGGCGGGCGAGTGGTGGACGCCGCTGATCCTGCGCGACGTCGCCTACGGCGTGCGGCGCTTTGGCGAGATCCAGGAGGACCTGGGGATCTCCGCGAACGTGCTGTCGGACCGCCTCGACGGGCTGCTCGCCGAGGGCATGCTCGAGCGGCGCCTCTATCAACAGCGCCCCGAGCGCCACGAGTACCGCCTGACCGAGAAGGGCGCCGATCTGATCCCGGCGCTGCTGGCGCTGATGCAGTGGGGCGACCGCTGGAAGTGGCCCGGCGGGCGCGGCCCGGTGCGCGTCTCGCACGAGGACTGCGGCGGGGAGGTGCGCGTGGAGGTGCGCTGTGAGCAGTGCGAGCGCGAGGTCCAGGCGAGCGAGCTGCGGGCGAAGGCGCGGCGCGGGGTGGTGCAGGCCCCCGCTCCGCATGAGCCGGGAAATGTCTCCGCGGGGCGGCTGGTGTCGGGACGAGCGGGTGTGTCGCTCGAGCCCTAGCTTGTAGCTGGGTCTTGCATCGCCGGGCTTGCGAGGAGGCGCGGATGTCGTCCGACGGGGACATTGCCGCCTGGCTGTCTGCGGCGAGTGTGCTCGACAGCGCTGGTTGACGAGCCCCACTCACGTGCTCGGCTGCGCCCTCGGCAGGTGGCCCACGATTCAGCTGGCGGTGGAGTACAGTCCACGGCTCGCTGGGTAACCACTGCGCAGACCGCGCGAAGGGGGATGGAATGGCGCTCGGGTTCTATATCACTGCTAAGGGCTTTACGCAGGAGCGGTACGACACGACGCTCGTCCAGCTTGAGGAAGCGGGTGCAGGAGCCCCCGACGGACGTATCTCCCACGTCGCCCTTGAGACGGATGGCGAGATCCAGGTCTTCGACGTTTGGGAGTCGCAGGAGGCATTCGACGCGTTCGGGGTAACCCTTTTGCCGATCCTCGCGGCGGCGGGCGTCGAGATGAACGAGCCGATGGTGGCCCGGGTTCACAACGAGATCAAGGGCTGATCAGCTAAACCGAGCACGCGGCTCGGGTAAGCAGTATCGGCTGGCACCGGGCGGAGGTCAGCGGCAGTGCTGGCCGCCAGACGCTCGCCGGCACGATGCCCGCGCCCTGATCGGCTTGTCAGCCGCTCACTTCGTACAGGTAGGCATGGCCTTCCGCTGGTCGCACGAAGTCTTCGCCGCCTGCGACTTCGGAGATTTCGCTGCAGCCGACGCCCTTGGTGAGGTGGTGGTCGAGGGTCGTGGGCGTTCTGGTCCAGCACGATGCGCACGAGGTTCAAGAAGGTTCCGATGACCCGGGCGCGGAAGGGCCGGCCTCGAACACGGTCGGGAACGACCTGCGACCCCATCCGGGCGAAGCGTTCGCGACCTTCTCGTGCGCGGGTACGCCGGTGACGGTGATGGGATCGGTGATCGGAGAAGCCAAGCGCAACGCGATGAGCACGAAGGCGACGCTCAAGTTCGCGCAGTCCAACGGCGTTCAGTCGGCGACCCGGTTCGAAGGCGGGGAAGAAGACGTGCTCTTGACGCAGCTCGGGGAAGGCGGCGCCGTCGAACACTCCGGGCTGAGTCTCGCCACGAACCAGGCCAGCGAAGAAAAGGTCGAGATCAACTCGGTGTTCTAGTGATGAGAGGAGGCGGGATGCTCGACCAGCCCGATCGCGACTGACTCAGGCTTCGCGGCGTAGCCGGTCGAGTCCGTCGAGGATGAGATCGAGCCCCCATGCGAACTCGACGGCGTTGTCGTACCCGGACTCGGGGAGCTTCGTAGCGATCTCGACGAGGTATGGGTAGCTCGCGAGCGCGCCGATCGTCTTCGCCCTCCGCTGCGCGGCCTCTCCGGCGCTGTCGGGAGTGTCGAACCCCGTATCCCTTTCCTGCAGGGCGAAGCCGTAGATGTAGGCGTCCTGGAGCGAATAGGCGTGGATCGCCATCTCAAACGAGAAGCCAGCCTTCCGCAGGCAGCCCATCATCGCGTTGTGGTTTCGCAGGTTCGCCGGCCCCGGGTGCCGCGACTCCATCATCCCGATCGCCCAGCTGTGGCGCTTCAGCGCTTCGCGCGTCGAGACCGCCCGGCGCCGCATGGGGGACCTCCAGTCCAGGTCCTCGGAGGGGAGCTCGATCTCGCTGAAGACGATGTCGACCATGCCATCGAGGAGCTGCTCCTTGTTGGCGACGTGCTTGTAGAGCGCCATCGGCACGACGCCGAGCTCCTGTGCGAGCCCGCGCATGCTGAACGCTTCGAGCCCGGCCTCGTCGGCGAGCGCGACGGCAGCCTGCAGCACACGAGCTCTGCTCAGCGGTTTCCGGGTCGCGATCTTCTGTTTCGTCATTGGCCTTGACAAGTGTACAGCGTACACCTATAGTTCCGCAAACGAGTGTACGCCGTACACCTCACAGAAAGGCATCTCATGAACCCCGACGCGCCCTATCCCGTCCAGTACTCGGTCGACTACCAGGACCGGCCGCTCAACCGCCTGACCACCTTCTTTCGCCTGTTCATGGTCATCCCGATCGCGATCGTGATCGCCCTCATCGAGGGCGGCGGCTACGCCTACGGTGGCGGGAGGGCTGACGGGGCTGTCGGCGCTGCGGGCCTGGTCGTGCTGCCTACGCTGCTGTTGATCCTGTTCCGGCAGAAGTACCCGCGCTGGTGGTTTGACTGGAACCTCGAGCTGATGCGGTTCTCCGCCCGGGTTGGCGTCTACCTGACACTGATGGATGACCGCTATCCCTCCACCGACGAGCATCAGGCGGTGCATCTCGAGTTTCCCTATCCGGACGCGCGCAACGACCTCAACCGCTGGCTGCCGCTGGTCAAGTGGCTGCTGGCCATCCCGCACTATGTGGTGCTGTTCTTCCTCTACATCGCCGCGTTCTTCGTCGTGATCGCCGCATGGTTCACGATCCTTTTCACCGGTCGCTTCCCGCGCGGGATGTTCGACTTCCTCGTCGGCGTCGGCCGCTGGACCAACCGGGTGATCGCATACGCCCACGTGCTGGTCACCGATCGCTACCCGCCGTTCCGCCTCGCCCCGTAGATTCCGCGGGCGCGTGCGGGCAGGCGAGAGCCGTGATCAGGCCCAAATGGGGTCTGATCACGGCTCGTCGGCTGCGGTCTGTCGGTGCTTGGAGTCGAGCCGGACGAGCACACGGCAGTCGTCCCCCGAGCGCGCGGCATCCCGATCGAGGCCGCAGCCTTCGAGACCTGGGACGGCGAAACCGAGCGCAATGTGGACTATCCGCATTTCCTTAGTGAAGAATACGGATGCGCGGGCACGCCGTCAGGGCGACAATCGCTGCGAATGACACCTCCCCGCGACCACGTAGGCCTGTGGCCGAACCGACGGCCAGCGGCGCTCATGCCAACGAACCGACACGACATCGCTCCCCCACACCTGGCTCACCGCGCTCAGCCGCGAGAGCTCGCCGGCTGCGGCGAGGTAGCGACGGCCGCACGAGGGGCGGACTGCGAGCGGCTCCTAGATCTCCTCGCTCGGGAGCACGAGCGCCACGGCAATCGGCCAGCAATGCGCAGCTTGGCTGAGCGGTTCGTGCCCGCCGTACTCGGCTTGCTCTTCCCGGCATTCGCGCCTGTGGGCGGCCGCAGTCGCGAAAAACTAGCGGCCGATCTCGATGCGATATGCGACCTGCTGGCGAAGGCACTCCAGGAACCAGATCGGGCGCTCGTGTCAGAGGCCACGCCAGATGCGGTGATCGGTTCCTTCCTAGCCGCGCTCGGCCCGACACGGGAGGCGCTGTTGATGGACGCCGAGGCGATCTGGGCCGGTGACCCGGCCGCACGAAGCGTCGACGAGGTGATCCTCGCGTACCCCGGATTCCTCGCCACTGCCACCTACCGGATCGCGCACCAGCTTCACGACGGCGTGAGCCTGTTGCCGCGGCTGCTCACCGAGGTGGCCCACCGTGAGACTGGCATCGACATCCATCCCGGAGCGCGGATCGGCGAGTCGTTCGCGATCGACCACGGCACGGGCATCGTAATCGGCGAGACCGCCATCCTCGGCGCGCGCGTGCGCCTGTACCAGGGCGTGACGCTCGGCGCTGCCCGCGTGGAGAAGCGTCAGAGCAACACCAAGCGCCACCCGACGATCGGCGACGACGTCGTGATCTACGCCAACGCGACGATCCTCGGCGGCGAGACGGTGATCGGCCGCGGCTGCCGCATCGGCGGAAACGTCTGGCTCACGCGCAGCGTGCCCCCCTACTCGGTCGTCACGCCGACGGCGCGCGTCGAGCGCCTGGTCGGGAGCCCAAAGCCGGAAGACGACCTGATCGAGTTCAACATCTGACACGTGTGCCGGACGCGAGTGCGGCACCAGCGAAGGGAGACCACATGAGATACGACAACATCCTCCAGACGATCGGCGACACGCCCCACATCCGCATCAACCGCCTCTTCGATCCTCGTGTCGAGGTCTGGATGAAGGCGGAGAGGGCCAATCCGGGCGGGAGCATCAAGGACCGCATTGGCCTATCGATGATCGAGGACGCCGAGGCCCGCGGCCTCATCGGCCCGAACAGCCTCATCGTCGAGCCCACCTCGGGCAACACCGGCGTGGGTCTGGCGATCGTCGCGGCTGTGAAGGGATACCGGTTGCTGCTCGTTATGCCCGAGTCGATGTCGCTCGAGCGCAGGCGACTGCTGGCCGTATACGGCGCCGACCTCGAGCTGACGCCTCGAGAGCTGGGCATGAAGGGAGCCGTTGCGCGCGCGGAGGAGATCGTCGCCGCAACGCCCGACGCATGGATGCCCCAGCAATTCGAGAACCCGGCCAATGTCGAGGTGCACCGCAGCCAGACCGCGCAGGAGATCCTGCGCGACTTCCCGCAGGGCATCGACTTGCTGATCACCGGAGTCGGCACCGGCGGGCACATCAGCGGCGTCAGCGAGGTGCTCAAGGAGCACTTCCCGGCAATGCGAACATACGCAGTCGAGCCCGACAAGTCGCCCGTGATCAGGGGGGGCGACCCGGGGCCGCATCGGCTGCAGGGGATCGGCGCCGGCTTCGTTCCACGCAACCTGCATCTCGATGCGATCGACGGCGTGATCGAGGTCAGCGAGGAGGACGCGTTCGCCTACGCGGTGCGCGTCGCGCGCGAGGAGGGAATCTTCGTCGGACCATCCTCCGGGGCGGCGCTCGCGGCGGTTGCAAAGAAGCTGCCGGAGGTCTCGCCCGGAAGCGTTGTGCTCACTTTCTGTTACGACACCGGAGAGCGCTACTTCTCGGTCGAGGGGCTGTTCGATGCCGACGGCGCCGCGGTCCGCGCCGCGGCGGGAGACGGCCAGCGCGTGCTGGCTGCCGTCGCGTGACCACGACCAGCGACACCGATCGCCCTGCCCATCGTCGGCGATCGGGTCCCAGCAACACCGGGCCTTGAGAACAAATCCAGCAAACAAAAGGGAGTTACCCCATGGCTTCGACGACTGAACCTCACCTGGCGCTCGGCGACGCCGCCGCACGCCAGCTGGCAAACGCGCAGAAGACAGCACCGACGATGCTGTCGATCAGCCCGCGCTGGCTCGTTCACCTGCTTCCGTGGGTGGGCGTCGAGGCGGGCATCTACCGGCTGAACAAGGTGCGCGACGAATCACGCGTCCTCACCGCCTGCTCGCAGCGCGACGAACGCGACCTGCCCGAGACGTTCGTGGACTACGACGCGACGCCGCGCGAGTACTACCTGAGCTCAGTGACGACCGTCGTCGATGTCCATACACGCGTGTCGGACCTCTATAGCTACCCGTACGACCAGATCAAGCAGCAGCTGCGCCTCGCGATCGAGACGATCAAGGAGCGCCAAGAGTCCGAGCTGCTCCATAACGACGACTACGGCATCCTGACCAACGCCGCACCCGGCCAGAGGATCAAAACGCTCGCCGGGCCACCCACACCCGACGACCTCGACGAGCTGATCAAGCTCGTGTGGAAGGAGCCGGCGTTCTTTCTCGCGCACCCAAACGCGATAGCTGCGTTCGGGCGCGAGGCAACCCGCCGAGGCGTGCCGCCGGCGACCGTCAGCGTGTTTGGCTCGCCCGTGGTGACATGGCGGGGGATCCCTCTTGTTCCGAGCAACAAGCTCGAGATCAAGGACGGCAAGACAAAGATCCTGCTGCTGCGTACCGGCGAGAGCCGCCAGGGCGTGGTCGGCCTCTACCAGCCCAGCGCCTCGGGCGAGGACGGCCTCGGGCTGTCGGTTAAGTTCATGGGGATCAGCCGCAAGGCGATCTCCTCCTACCTCATCTCGCTGTACTGCTCGGCCGCGATCCTGACCGACGATGCCGTGGGCGTGCTAGAGAACGTCGAGGTCGACAAGTACCACGAGTACGACCATGCCTACCAGAGCTGAGTCGAATGGCAGCGCCCCGCTCAATGGCAGCCGCTCCGCGGCGGCCGAGACCGGGCGGACGGACAGCGGCGGGGTTCCGTTCGACCTGCGTGAGATGGAGCGCCTCGCCAACGAGATGTTCCGGGCACTGCCGGGCGCCGTGCTGCCCGGGATCGACCCCGAGCAACTCGCACAAGTGCCGCTGCCCCTGCAAGCAGAAGCGCTGCGCCCGCCGCCTGCGGTGACTCCCGATCTCAACGGTCACACGGCCGGCGTCGAGGCGACCGTCAGCGACCTCATCGCGGGAGGCTCGGGACCGAGCAGCGCTGCGGCGCTAAGCGCCGACGCAGCATCCTCCTGGTATGGCGAGCCGCTATCGCTGAAGCAGCTCGGCCTCGCAGGCATGCCTCGTGGCATGGCGGAGGATCCGTTCGCGACGGGACCGTACTTCCTCGAGGAGGCCTCCCGGAAGCTCGTCGGTGGCGTCGCTGAGGCTGCCACGGAACACCCGTCTCCAACCCCACGCGGGAGATCCTCGGTCGGGCGCCGGGCCTTCGACGCGCATGCGCTGCGACGCGAGTTCCCCGCGCTCGCGGAGCGCGTGCACGGTAGGCCGCTGATCTGGCTTGACAACGCGGCGACGACCCAGAAGCCGGCAGCAGTGATCGATCGTCTCGACCACTTCTACCGGCACGAGAACTCGAACATCCATCGCGCGGCGCACGAGATGGCCGCGCGCGCGACCGATGCGTACGAGGAAGCGCGCGCGGCGGCGGCGCGACTGCTCAACGCAGCGTCCACCGAGGAGATCGTGTTCGTCCGCGGTACGACCGAGGCGATCAACCTCGTCGCACAGGCGTGGGGCCGGGCGAACGTCGGCCCCGGCGACGAGATCCTGATCACATGGCTCGAGCACCATTCGAACATCGTGCCGTGGCAGCAGCTCTGTCAGTCCACGGGTGCCACGCTGAGGGTCGCACCGGTTGACGACCGGGGTCAGGTGATGCTCGATGAGTATGAGCGCCTCCTCTCCGAGGCGACGCGCATCGTGTCGCTCTCGCACGTCTCCAACGCGCTCGGCACGATCACGCCGGTGCGCGAGATGACGGAGATGGCGCACCGCCACGGAGCCCGTGTGCTCGTGGACGGCGCGCAGGCAGTCTCGCATATGAGCGTGGACGTACAGTCGCTTGACTGCGACTGGTATGCCTTCTCCGGACACAAGGTCTTCGGCCCGACCGGGGTGGGCGTGCTCCACGGCAAGCGCGATCTGCTCAACGCCATGCCTCCGTGGCAGGGCGGCGGCAACATGATTCGCGATGTCACCTTTGAGCACACGGCTTACCAGAGCGCACCTGAGCGTTTCGAGGCGGGCACGGCGAGCATCGCCGACGCGGTCGGCCTCGGCGCGGCGCTCGAGTGGGTGCGCGCGGTTGGCCTGGAGAACATCTCTCTCCACGAGCACGAGTTGCTCGAGCATGCGACGAGCGGACTGCTGGAGATCCCCGGTTTGCGAATAATCGGGATGGCGCCAGAGAAGGCCGCCGTCCTGTCGTTCGTTCTCGAGGGATGCACGCCCGAGGAGGTGGGCGTTGCGCTCGACCGCGAGGGGATCGCGGTGCGCGCGGGTCATCACTGCGCACAGCCGGTCCTCCGCAGGTTCGGACACGAGGGCACTGTGCGGGCGTCGCTTGCGCCGTACAACACCCGTGAGGACGTCGATGCTCTGATTGACGCGGTGCGTCGCGTCGCGTCGCGCAGTGTCGCGCCGCTCGCAGCGACCGGACGCCGGTTCAACGGCCGGGGGACGTGAAGGGAGCAGCGGCCATCAGTGAAACCGAGGCGCTGCGTTGACCGTGCCCCAGCCCTTCGCCGCGCCGAGACCCCAATCAGTCCGCGCAAGCCGACGCCCGGACTCGAACCGGAGACCCCGAGCGCGTACCCGAGAGTCCAACGTCTGCGAGCATGGGAGACAACTACGGATCCCCCATTCGGGGCGATTACGGATGATGAGCTTGCGCCAACACTGATTACATGGCAGTTGCCGTGAGATCAGACGCGCGGAACGAACCAGTTGCAGCGACAAACGCGGGCGAGCCCACGGTAACGGTCGTACTCAGCCACCGTGAGGCTCGTGCGCTAGCTCACGCCGCAGAGCTTCTCCGCGCTGCCTGCTCTCGGGCGAGATTCCATGGAGACAACGACACGCTTGACCTCGCCCACCTACGACTCCTCAGTGCAATCGAGCGACAGGAGAGGCACGTAACATGATGGTGCTGGCTGAGGTGATCTGGGCGGCAGGTGGCATCGTGCTGATCCTTGCGGTGTTGGCG
>JBEKGK010000142.1:0-9618 GCA_050012835.1 Solirubrobacteraceae bacterium
CGGAGCTCGACGAGGGCGCCGTCTGGGAGGCGCTGATCGACCCGCTCGTCGGGTCGCTGGGCGAGGTGCTGTGGATCGTGGACGTCAACCGCCAGTCGCTCGACCGCGTGGTGCCGGAGATCGCGGTCGCGCGCACGTCCGCGATGTTCGAGGCGGCTGGCTGGCAGACGATCACGATCAAGTACGGGCGCAGGCTGCGCGCGCTGTTCGAGCGCACGGGCGGCGAGGCGCTGTGCCGGCGCATCGACGCGATGCCCAACGAGGAGTACCAGCGCCTGCTGCGCAGCGACGTGGCCGAGCTACGCGAGCGGCTGCCGGGGGCCGGTCGCGGGCGCCGCGAGCTCGAGCGGCTGGTCAAGCAGCTCGACGACGCGGAGCTGGCGGCGGCGATCCGCGATCTCGCGGGGCACGACCTGGCGGACCTGCTCGACGCGTTCCGCCGCGCGGATCAGGTGAGCGACCGTCCGGCGGTGATCTTCGCCTACACGATCAAGGCCTGGGGGCTGCCGACGGAGGGCCATCCGGCGAACCACTCGGCGCTGCTGTCGAGCGGCCAGTGGGAGCAGCTCGCGGTCGACCTCGGCGCCGACGCCGCGCGGCCGTGGGCCCGCTTCGAGGACGGCTCGCCCGAGGCCCGGCTGTGTGCCCGCGCCTCCGAGCGGCTGACGCGAGCCGAGGTGGTGCGGCGCGAGCCGCCGGCGGTGCCGCGCGACGTCGGCCGCGCGCACGCGGGCGCCGTGTCCACGCAGCAGGCCTTCGGGCGCTTCTTCATGGACCTCGCGCACGACGCGCCGGAGGTGTCCGCCGCGGTGGTGTCGGTCAGCCCGGACGTCGCCTCCTCGACGAACCTCGGCGGCTGGATCAACCGGGCGGGGGTGTGGAGCGTCGGCGATCGCATCGACTGGTTCGCCGACGACCACGACACGCTGGTGCGCTGGCGCGAGTCCGAGCACGGCCAGCACATCGAGCTGGGCATCGCGGAGTGCAATCTCGTGGGCCTGCTCGGCGAGCTCGGCGCGACGTTCTCGCGCGACGGCCAGCCGCTGCTGCCGATCGGGACGCTGTATGACCCGTTCGTCAACCGGGCGCTGGAGCAGTGGTCGTTCGGCATCTACGCGGGCGGGCAGTCGATCCTCGTCGGCACTCCAGCGGGGGTCACGCTCGCGCCCGAGGGCGGCGCCCACCAGTCGATCATCACCCCCTCGGTGGGCCTGGAGCAGCCGCGCTGCGTCGCGTGGGAGCCGGCATGGGGCCAGGATCTCGAGTGGGTGCTGCTGCACGCGCTCGGCCAGCTCGGCCGCGAGGGCGGCACCTCCTCCTACCTGCGCCTGAGCACGCGTCCGCTCGAGCAGTCGCTCGCGCGCGTGCCCGAGGACCCGCAGGAGCGCGAGCGCCGCCGCCGCCAGGTGCTGGCCGGCGGCTACCGCGTGCGCGAGAGCGCCGGCGCGCCCGAGGTGACGATTGTCGGCATGGGCGCGATCATGCCCGAGCTGCTCGGCGCCGCCGAGGAGCTGGCGAGCGGCGGGATCGCCGTCGACGCCGTGTGCCTGACCTCGCCGGATCTCGTCTTCCGCGCCCTGCAGACGCGTCAGGGCCTCTACGACGGCGACGAGCGAGTCCTGGAGACGCTGTTCCCCGCCGCCCGCACCTCGCCGATCGTGAGCGTGCTCGACGGGCACCCGCACACGCTCGCGTTCCTCGCGGCCATCGCGGGAGCGCCGCTGGCGTGCCTCGGCGTCCAGGACTTCGGCCAGTCGGGCGACGTGCAGGACCTGTACCGCCACTTCGGCATCGACGCCGACACCATCGCCGGCGCCGCCCTCGACCTGATCCGCTGATCGAGCATGACCGAGATCACGATGCCCAGGCTGTCCGACTCGATGGAGGAGGGCACGATCGTCAAGTGGCTGATCGAGGACGGCCGGCCGGTGGCGCGCGGGCAGGAGCTGGTGGAGATCGAGACCGACAAGGCGACCATCACCCACACCGCCGACGCGGACGGCACGCTCGCGATCCTCGCGCCGGAGGGCGCGACGCTGGCGGTGGGCACGCCGATCGCGCGGATCGGCGCGACGCCGGTGCAGACGCGAGCGCTGAGCGGAGCGGGCGCGACGTCCGAGCCCGCCGCACGGCCGCCGATGCCGACGAGCGCGAACGGCGCCGCGGAGGCGGCGTCGGTCCCGGCGACCCCGCTGGCGAAGCGAACGGCGCGCGTCCACCGGATCGAGCTGGGGGCGGTCACGGGCACGGGGCCGCGGGGGCGGATCACGCGCGAGGACGTGCTGGTGGCGGCGGGCGGCGAGATCGCGCGGCCGGCGCCGACCGTGCCGACCGCGAGGGCGACCTTCGCGAGCAGCTCGGCGCCTGCGATGCCTGTCGATCAGGCGCATCCCGAACCGGCCCGCAACGGGGTCGAGGGCGCGAGAGGCGAGGCGCAAACGGTGCGTGCGAGCCGCCGCCAGCAGCTGGTGGCGCGCAGGATGGCGGAGGCCAAGGCCACGATCCCCCACTTCCAGGTGCAGAGCGAGGTGGCGATGGACGCCGCGATCTCGCTGCGGGCGGGCTTGAAGGCGAGCGTGGACGACGACGCGGCGCCGTCGCTCAACGACCTGATCGTGAAGGCGTGCGCGATCGCGCTGCGCCGGCACCCGCGCGCGAACGGCTCCTACGTCGACGGCGACTTTCAGCTGCACGGGCGCGTCAACGTCGGCGTGGCGGTGGCGGCGGAGGACGCGCTGGTTGTGCCGGTCGTCAAGGACGCCGACGCGAAGTCGCTGGGAAGCATCGCCCGCGAGACCCGACGCCTGGCCGAACGCGTCCGCTCAGGCGAGATCAGCCCGCCGGAGCTGTCCGGCGGCACGTTCACGGTGTCCAACCTCGGCATGTTCGGGATGACGGCGATCACGCCGGTGATCAACCCGCCGCAGGCGGCGATCCTCGGCGTGGGGGCGCTGCGTGAGACGCTCGCGCGCGTCGACGGGGAGATCGTCGATCGCACGCTGATGACGCTCACGCTCAGCTGCGATCACCGCATCCTCTACGGCGCCGACGCGGCGTGGCTGCTGGCGGATGTGAGAGCGCTGCTCGAGACGCCGCTCGCGCTGGCGCTGTAGGCGAGAGGGCTCTGCCGGCCACCGGCCCTGCGGGGATGCGGGCCCGGCGGGCGCGAAGCGCTAGTCGCCGCCCGCCCGCACCTCGCGCAGCGCACCGGACTCGGGGTCGAAGACGAAGCCCCTGATGTGCTCGCGGGCGGGGAGCTCGGGGCTGGAGCGCAGGCGGGCGAGGCTGTGGCGAAGAGCCGCCTCCACGTCCTCGAAGGCGCCGAGGCGCCACGTCGGCCTGGCGCCGTCGGCGGCGAGCGCCTGTGCGAAGTCGTCCTCGGAGGCTCGATACAGGCCGCAGCCGTCATGCATGACCACGACGATCTCCTCGGTGCCCAGCAGCCGCTGGGAGGCGCTGAGCGAGCGGATCGCGTCGTCGGTGACCAGGCCGCCGGCGTTGCGGATGATGTGCGCGTCACCGCGCTGCAGCCCGAGCATCGGGAACAGGTCGATGCGCGTGTCCATGCACGCGAGCACCGCCACCCTGCGGCGCGGGCGCGGGCTCAGCCCCGGCGCGGCGAGCTCGTGCGCGCGCGAGGCCGCGACGCTGAGCATCTCATCGGCATACGGCATCTGCGCGGGATCGTATGAGAGGTCGCTACGCGGCGGCGCGCGCTTGCGCGGCGCCGTCGAGCGCCTGCTCGAGCACGCGGTACACGCCCGGATGCACCGACATCCCGCAGTGGCTCGAGTCGATCTCGACCGACGGCGCGTGCGAGTCCACGCATGCGCGCCAGTCGACGACGCCGTCGCTGCGGGAATACACGGAGATCGCCTCGATGTCGGACGCCAGCGGCGCGCTGAGATCCGCGTTGAATGCCTCGCAGCAGACGCCCTCGCGGCAGCTCGTGGAGAACACGCCGGGCATTCCCAGATCGCCGAGCCGCGCGATCAAGCGCACGGTGCGCAGCACGCGCGGCGAGACGGCCAGCCCGTCGCCGATCGGCGATCCCAGCATCGCCAGCCCGCAGACCAGCTCCGGGTGGCGCACTGCCAGGACGCGAGCGAGCGCGCCGCCGCGACTCTGTCCGACGAGCACCGCCGGGGAGCCGCAGTCGGCCGCGAAGTCCGCCAGGTGCGCCTCGAGACGGCTCACGGCGCGCCCCGCGCAGTCGACGTTCGCGAGCATGCCGCTCATCGCCACGCGGTGCCCGCGTCGACGCAGCCACGCTCGCATCACCAGCAGCGACGCGTCGCCGGCGAGGAACCCGGGGATCAGCATCACCGGTCGTGCGTCCGCGCGCGGCCGCGATGCGCGCAGGCGCGCGTCGGCGAGCAACCGGGCGAGCTCGGCGCTGTAGCGCAGCTCCCCCAGCACGGGCGCCACGGGCGAGCCCGCCATCCTGGCATCGGCACTCATGGTTGACATAGGGTACCGCTGTATGGAGCTAACTGACAGGCACATCGTGGTCACGGGCGCCGCCGGCGGCATCGGCCGCGCGCTCGTGCGGCGCTTCGCGGCCGAGGGCGCTCGGGCTGTGGTGGTCGCCGACCGCGAGCTGGAGGGCGCTCGCGCGCTGGCCGACGAGGTGGGCGCCGGCGCGCTCGCGGTGGGCTTCGACGCCGGCCGCGAGAGCAGCGTGCGCGAGCTGATCGCCACCGCGAGCGAGGCCAACGGCGCGATCGACATCTTCCTCTCGAATGCCGGCGTCGGCGGCATGGGCGGCGGTCCGGAGGTCCCCGACGAGTCGTGGGACGAAGCGTGGCGGGTGAACGTGATGGCGCACGTGTGGGCCTCGCGCGCGTTGCTGCCGCAGATGCTCGAGCGCGGCGAGGGCTACCTGATCAACACCGCCTCGGCCGCCGGCCTGCTCACCCAGGTCTCCTCGCTGGTCTACAGCGTTACCAAGCACGCGGCCGTGTCGCTGGCGGAGTGGCTGGCGATCGAATACGTCGAGCAGGGCGTGCGCGTGTCGTGCATCTGCCCGCAGGGCGTGCGCACGCCGATGCTCGAACGAGGCATGCAGGAGGCGGCAGCGGCGGCGGCGCTGTCGGCGGGCGGCCTGATCGAACCCGAGGACGTGGCCGACGCGGTCGTGGCTGGCATCCGCGACGAGCGCTTCCTGATCCTGCCGCACGAGAACGTTGCGCAGTTCATGGCGCGCAAGGGCACCGATCCGGAACGCTGGATCAAGGGTATGCGCCGGCTGGTGCGCGAGGCGCGCTCAGACGACCGATAGGCGGCGTGAGGCGGCGTCCTCACTCGCTCATGTGCAGAGCACACTTCGCTCGCTGCGTCCTTGCCTCACTTGCCTCTCGGTCGTCTGCCCTTCAGCCCGGGCTAGCGTCCGTCTAGGTAGGAGGCGTCGTGCGAGCAGATCAGCTCGACCTCTTCGCCGTGGCGCGCGGCCAGCTCGCGCAGGCGCTCGACGTTGCCCCGGCGGGCGGCGCCGTCGACCTGGTCGAACGCCGCGAACGCGCCGATCCCCGCGGGACAGTGCGGCGGCGTGCTGACCTCGCCGTGGTGGAAGTAGGCGTCGCCACAGTGCAGCAGCCAGCCATCTCCCCGCCTTACCGCCACGCCGGTGTGCCCGTGCGTGTGGCCCACCAGCGGGATCAGCAGGATCTCGGCGTCGCTGCCGGGCAGTATGCGCACGCTGTCGAACCCGTGCCACTGCTCCCCGCCGGCGCCGTGCTGCACCCAGCGGGGACCGTGGGCCCAGTGCGCGGCCACATAGCGCGGGCGATCGCGCCAACCGGGGTTCATGGCCGCCTCGAGCTCGAGGCCGAGCAGGTGCACCTCGGCATCGGGAAAGTCGGGCAGGCCGCCCGCGTGATCGAGATCGAGATGAGTAGTGATTATGTGGCGTACGTCGTGCGGGTCGAGGCCGAGCCCGCGGATCTGGGTGATGGCGGCCTCACGGGCGTCGACGCGGGGGCGCACGAGCGCGTTGAACACCAGGCCGAGCTGGCGCGGCTTGCGCACGTCGTCGAGGCCGAAGCCTGTGTCGACCAGCACGAGACCCTCGGCGCCCTCGATCAGCAGGCAGTGGCAGACGAGCTTTGCGCTGGCCAGCAGCCCGCCCTCGCCGGCGATCAGACGCGCGCCGCGTGGGCACATGGTGCCGCAGCTCAGATGGTGGATCGCGCGCGGAGCCGTGTTCAACGTCAAGCCGCGCTGAGCGCCGCGCTTGGCTCGGCGAGCGCCCGGCCGTGGCGAATCAGGTCCGCGGCACGCTCTGCGATCGCGATCGTTGGCGCGTTGGTGTTCCCGCGCGGCACGACGGGCATGACCGATGCGTCGATGACCCGCAGGCCCTCCAGGCCGTTCACCCGCAGCTGCTCGTCGACGACCGCGTCAGCATCCCCGCCCATCCGGCAGGTGCCCGCCGGGTGATAGATGGCGAAGGTCGTGCGCGCGACATGCGCGCGCAGCGCATCGTCGCTGTCTCCGTCGGGAGTGGTGAAGGGCTCGGCGCAGTAGGGCTTGATGGCCGGCTGGGCGCAGATGTCGAGCGCCAGCCGCAGCCCGGCGATCATCCGCTGCAGATCGTCGCCCGCGGTGTAGAGAGCGTTGTGCACGATCGGCTTGGCCGTCGGATCATTGGAGGCGAGCCGCACGGAGCCCCTGCTGTGCGGGGTCAGCACACACGGCGACACCCACACGCCGTGTGCTTCGGGGTCGCTCATGCCCTCGTTGACGACCTGCACGGGCGCGACGTGGAACTGGATGTCCGGTGCCGGCGCATCCGGCGCAACGCGGGCAAAGCCGCCGGCCTCGGCCAGGTTGGAGGTGAACGGGCCGGTCTGCGTGGCTTCATACTCCTGCAGCGCCGCCGGCTCGAGCGCGAGCAGCAGGCTCTGCGGCTCGGGCGTGCTCCACACGAGCTGGGTGGCCGGATGGTCGGACAGGTTCTCGCCGACCGCCGGCTGGTCCAGCAGCACCTCGATTTCGCGGAGCGTCAGATGTTCGGCCGGGCCGACCCCGGAGAGCATGAGCAGCTGCGGGGAGTTGTAGGCACCGCCACACAGGATCACCTCGCGCTCGGCCCTGAGCTCCTGCACCTGGCCGAGCTGGCTCGCCTCCACGCCGACCGCGCGCGTCCCCTCGAACAGCACCCGCTGGACGAGCATGTACGGCATCACGGTCAGGTTGGAGCGCTCCATCGCCGGATGCAGATAGGCGACGGCCGTGCTCGCGCGCATGCCGCCGCGTTGGGTGACCTGATACATGCCAACGCCGTCCTGCTCGGGACCGTTGAAGTCCTCGTTGCGCTGAAGACCAGCCTGCACCCCGGCCTCGACGAAGGCGCGCGAGATCAGGTTCCCGGAGCGCCCCTCGCTCACGGGCAGCGGGCCGCCCACGGCGTGCCATTGCGAGGCACCGCGCTCGTTGTCCTCGGCCTTCAGGAAGTACGGGAGCAGGTCGGCCGCGGACCAGCCAGGAACACCCCATTCGTCATAGCCGCGTCGGTTGCCGCGAATGTAGACCATCGAGTTGGTCGAAGAGGACCCGCCCAGCACCTTGCCGCGCGGTAGCGTGATGCGCCGCCCGTTGCACTCCAGCTCGGGCGCCGAGTGGTAGTCCCAGTCGACCTCCGTACCACCGAGCTTCAGGTAGCCGAGCGGCACGTGGATGTTCTCGTTCGTGTCCGGCGGCCCGGCCTCGAGCAGCAGCACCTGCACGTCGGGGTCTTCGCTGAGGCGGTTGGCGAGCACGCAGCCCGCGGATCCTGCTCCCACAATCACGTAGTCGTACATGTCTCTCCCTCCTTGGCGCGCACGATACTCCTCGCGCAGCGGCCACGCCGCAGGCGCGGACGCGGCGTGCTGGCTATCAGCGCTCGGCTGCGATCTTCGCCAGCTGACGCTCGGGCGCGATCTGGATCACGTCCCACACCAGGCCCACGCGCTGCAGACCGGCGATCAGCCACGCGGACGGATCGAGCTGCCACCAGCGCAGGCCGTGACGCGCGGAGGTGGGGAACGCGTGGTGGTTGTTGTGCCAAGCCTCGCCGAGCGTGGGCAGCGCCAGCCACACCAGGTTGCGCGACTCGTCGCCGGTGGCAAAGCTGCGCCGGCCGAAGAAGTGACACAGCGAGTTGATCGAGAAGGTCGCATGGTGAAGCAGGAACATGCGCACCGCCCCGCCCCACAGCAGAGCGGTCAGGCCTCCCACGACCGAGCCGGTGAGCGCGACGCCCAGGCCGAACGGGAATGCGAGCCCGACGAACACCCACAGCACAAATGTGTGGTCGACGAAGCGCACGACCGGGTCGGCGAGCAGGTCCTTGGCGTAGTGCTGCTCGTTGGCGAGCGCGTCGCCGCCCAGGATCCAGCCGACGTGCGCGTGAAACAAGCCGCCGAGCGCGCCGCGCCAGCCGCTTGCGTGGTCGACGTGAGGGCTGTGTGGATCGCCCGGCGCATCTGAGAACTGATGGTGCTTGCGGTGGTTGGCGACCCACTCGATCACCGGCCCCTCGACCGCCGCCGAGCCGAGCGCGGCGAACAGCCCGCGCAGCGCGGGGCTCGTCTTGAAGCTGCGGTGGGTGAGCAGGCGGTGAAAGCCGACGGTGATGCCCACGCCCGTGAGCAGGTAGGTGATCGCGAGCGCGACCAGATCGGGCCAGTGCAGGGCTCCACCCCAGGTCAGCCATGCCGCGAGTCCCACGAGCCCGAGCGGCACGACCATCACCACCACGTTCGCCACTTGGTCGATCGTTGCGAACGTATCCGCTCTGTCATCCACGCACACGACGATACCGGCCCGCGCGCCCGGCGCTCGGCGGCGGGCGGCGGGGCTCGTGGTCGGCGCTTGGCGCAGTGGCCGTGTAACGCCTCATCCGCTGGAGGGACTGAACCTTGCATGTCCACTCCCCAACTCCAGGAGAATCTGCAATGAAAGCGATAACTCGCCTCGCGGTGGCGTCGATTGCCGCCACGGCCGCGCTCGGTGCCATCGGCGCGCCGGCGTTCGCGGTCGGCACCTCTCACGCGGTGTTCGTCCAGACGGACAACCTCAAAGGCAACCAGATCGTCGTCTACGACCGCTCCGGCGAAGGAACGCTCACCCAGGCCGGCGTCTACGGCACCGGCGGGCTCGGCGGCGAGCTGGAAGGCTCGGTCGTCGATCATCTCGCCTCGCAGGGCTCGCTCGCCTATGACAGCCAGGACGGCCTGCTGCTCGCGGTCAACGCCGGCAGCAATACGGTCTCGGTGTTCGGCGTGTTCGGCGACAAGCTCGCGCTGCGCCAGGTGATCGGCTCGGGCGGGACGTTCCCGGTCAGCATCGCCGTGCACGAGGGCGTGGTGTATGTGCTGAACGGCCTGGAAGGCGGATCGCTGCAGGGCTTCGCGGTGTCTGCCGGGCGGCTTGTCGCGATCCCCGGATCGAGCCGCGCGCTCGGCCTGAGCACGACGGAGGTCCCGCAGTTCACGCACACGCCCGGCACGGTGGTGTTCTCGCCGAACGGCTCGCAGCTGATCGTCACGACGAAGGCCAACGGCGAAGACGTGGATGTCTTCTCGGTCTCCCCCGGAGGCGCGCTGTCCACGACGCCGGCGGTGACCGCGCTGC
>JBEKGK010000143.1:0-9423 GCA_050012835.1 Solirubrobacteraceae bacterium
TGGCCCATGGGGGCAGAAGTCATGGCTTCTCCTCCCGCGAGCCCTTGTGAGGACCCCGCGCGGGCGACTGTTCAGGGCACCTGCAACAGCAAGACCGAGGGGGGCGAGGAACATCAAGCACACTCAGGTGTCAGACAAGGAGACCGAAGCAAGGGACCAGCGAGAGTTTGATGAAACGGTCAACAGGACCGGCAAGGTGGTGTTGGAGTGGCTCGCGGGAGTGGGCATCGTGGCTGCCGTGATGATGTCGATGTTCGCGCTGGTCAAGAGCAGCCAGAGAGTCGAAGCAGCCACGCCGGCGCCCGCGGCCCTGCGGCAGACGGGCGCGGTGGCATCCGTGTCGGAAGCGAGCGTGGCGGCGGCCAAGGTGGTCGATCTGTCGGTCATCCCGGAATCCAAGGTCGGCCCGGACGGAAAGAAGCATGACGCGTTCACCAAGACCGAATTCGCGGTGAAGGCCGGCCAGCCCCTCAAGCTCACGATCGACAACACCGATAGCCAGCCTCACAGCATCACCTCGCCACTGGCGAACGTCAGCATCACGGCCATGCCTGGAACCCACACCTACGTCCTGATGGTCAGCAAGCCCGGCAAGTACCTGTGGTTCTGCGCGTACCCTTGCGACAGCGACGCCGGCGGATGGGCGATGAGGAACCCGGGCTACATGAGCGGCTACATCACAGCCACCTAACATAGATGCCGGTGGCAAACGAGACCAGCACCACGAGCGCCATCCCCAGCGGCCAATGGCAGGTCGACGCGCCACGCTCGAGCGTGGCGTTCGCCGTCAAGCACATGCTGCTCGCGACGGTGAACGGTCACTTCCGCGAGTTCGATGGAATGCTGGAGGTGGGGACGGACACCCCACGAGCGACCGGCACGATCAAAGCTGCGTCGATCGACACAAGCGAGCCCATACGCGACGAGCACCTGAAGAGCTCACCCGACTTCTTCGACATAGAGCGCTACCCCGAGATCCGCTTCAACTCGACCCGGATCGGCTACCACGACGGCGGGCAGCTGCAGATCGTGGGCGAGTTGACGATGCGCGGCATCACCCGCGAGATCGAGCTCACGGCGCAGCCGGCCACAACGACACACGAGGAAGGCGGCGTTGAACGAGTCGAGCTCAAGCTGCGCGGAGAGCTCAACCGCCGAGACTTCGACCTCACCTGGAACCAGGCACTCGAGACAGGCGGAGCGCTGCTCGGCAACAAGGTCAAGTTCGCGCTGGAGATCTCGGCGGTGAAGAGCGAAGCGACGCGACCCACGTCGACCGACGGCGCCGCTCACCCGCAAGCGGAGGCTGACGTGCGGTGAGCCGTAGCACGAGCGTCTGAGCACCGGCAGGGGTAGGGTGTGGCGCATGGCCGAGCGCACCGACGTGGCCTTCTACTCGGGCGGGGGGCGTTGTGCGGCATGGCTGTACCGGCCCGAGCGGGCGCGTGCGTGCGTGGTGCTGGCGCACGGCTGGACAGGAGTGCGAGAGCAGCGTCTGGATGCCTTCGCCGAGCGCTTCGCGAGCGCGGGGCTCGCTGCGCTGGTTTTCGACTACCGGCACTTCGGAGCCAGTGGAGGCGAGCCCCGCGGCCTGCTTGACATCCACCGCCAGCTCGCCGACTGGCGCGCCGCGGTCGCATACGCCCGCGGCCTGGAGGACGTCAACCCAGCGCTCATCGGGCTGTGGGGGAGCTCCTTCAGCGGCGGTCATGTGATCGAGGTCGCTGCACAGGACCCGCAGATCGCGGCGGTCGTCGCTCAGGTGCCTTTCGTCGATGGGCTTGCGAATCTGCTTCGCCTGGGCCGGCGGCACGCGCTGCGGCTTACGCTCGAGGGCCTACGCGATCAGGCCGGCGCGCTCGCGGGTCGTCCGCCGCGTATGGTCGCGTCGGTTGGGCCGCCGGGCTCGACTGCGGTCATGAGCTCGCCGGACGCCGAGCCCGGCTTCCGCGCACTGAGCCCGCCGAGCCTGGCGTGGCCCAACGAGGCGGCTGCGCGCGTCACGCTGCGCGTTGGCGCCTACCGACCCACGCGCAAGATCGCCCGCATACGCTGCCCGATTCTGTTTGTGCTCGCGGACGATGACGTCATCACACCACCGGATCTGGCGGCGAAGGGGGCCGCGCGGGCGCTGCGAGCTGAGGTGCGCCACTACCCCGGCGGGCACTTCGATCCATACGTGGGCGAGCTGTTCGAGCGCGTCGTCGCGGACGAGACCGAGTTCCTGGTCCGCCACCTCAGCGGTCACGCCCGAGCTTGATCGCCCGCGAGCTCGAGCGCCACGCCAACCGATCGCGCTACGCGTGAGCCTCCACCAGGCGCCTGATGGCGTCCAGCGTGCCCATCACTTCGTTGTCTGACGCGTCTCCGCGGGCGGTGGCGAGAAACAGGGTCAGGTGCGAGCCGTCGGGCTCGGGACTGATCTGAATCCAGCCGTGGTAGGCGCTGTCGGGCGCGCCCCATTCGATCCGCTGCTCGGCCTCATTCGCCCGAAACCATGCCTCGCCGCGCTGCGTGTGGCCCTCGTAGCGGGCCTCGATCATGAGCTTGTCGCCCTCCCCGCGCTCCACGGCGACCAGCTGCGGCACGTAGTGCGGCAGGTTCTCCGGATCGGCGAGGGCAGCGAAGACCCGCTCGGGCGGCGCGCTTACGTGCTCGGTGTGCTCATGCTCCATCTGTTATGTCCTTTCGACGGCGCGGCGCGGACGCACCGCACCAACACGTGGGAAGCGACTCGAATTGGCCGTAGCCAGCCCAACCGCTGGGGCTCTCCATCACCAAGCCTAGGCTAAAGGCCTATCCCAGCAGAGCGCTCCTCCGGCAGGCAGTGCTCGTACCGGTCCATGAGCGCCGACGGGCGCACGTCGAGCGCGTCGGCGATGCGCAGCAGGTTGGCGAAGCTGACGTTGCGCTCGCCGCGCTCGATGCCGCCGATGTACGTGCGATGAAGGCCACAGCTCGCCGCGAACGCCTCCTGCGAGCTGCCGCTGGCGCGCCGCAGCTGCCTGATGGCCAGTCCGAGCGCTGCGTGCTGTGGAGATCTGGCTGCCATGGGCGCACGGTCGTGGCGAGCAGCAGCCTACAGGGCCGCACCCGGCGGGCGGTGCAGGCGGGCCAGACCGCCGCGCGGCGCACGGCGATGCACGGTTGTGGATGTTGTTCGACCGGCACATGTGCCGGTCGTCGGGTCGCACATGTGCGACCCGAACCGGACGTGCATGCACGTCCGGCCGGCCGGTACATGTACCGGCCGGGCCGATCGAAGATCGGCCAGCATGCGGCGCCACGGTTCCACCGGAAGGCTGAACGGCTCAACTTGCATTGCTACTTATAGTGTGCAATGATGAGCGTATGGCGATGATCATCGGCGAAGCGCTGAACCGCCGGTCGGACCTGCAGAAGCGGATCGCGCAGCTGCAGGGCCGCGTGTCGGCGTGCGTGCTGGCGCAGGAGGGAGAGGAGCCGCCGGAGCGCCCGGATGAGCTGCTGGCGGAGCTGGCCGGACTGTGCGACGAGCTGGAGGGGCTGATCGCGAAGATCAACCACACCAACGCCGCCGCCAGGCTGGCGACGGGCGAGACGGTGACCGAGGGGCTGGCGCGCCGCGACGTGATCGCGCTGCGCCAGAGCGCACTGCGCACGGCGATCAAGGCCGCCACCGGCAACTCGCTCGGCGGCGGCCTGGGGCTGGCGCGCTACAGCCGCTCGGAGATCCGCATGGTGCGACAGGTCAAGGTCGACCGGCTCCAGAGCCAGCTGGACGCGCTCGCAAGGCAGCGACGCGAGCTGGACAACAGGCTGCAGGAGCACAACTGGCAGGCGACGCTGATTGAGTGAACGCAGTTGGTAGCCGACAGGGGCGAGCGTCGAGGCCCGCGACCCGGCCAAAGGGCCGCATCCCCAACGATCCCTCGGAAAGGAGCGCCGGGGCAGGCGCAAGAACGGGGCTGGAACCCCGCGCACCGTCAGCCCAGCAACGCACAGCGCGCATCCCGCACCGCGGATCGGGCACTACCTGACGCTGACCTGACGGTGAGGGCGGGTTAGGGGACTGCAGAGAACACGACCGGTTGCAAGGAGCACTGTCGGCATTCGCCCATCGAATCGCGGAGTTGTTCTCCTGCTCGCTAGACGGCGTTCCGCGTGACCTCCTGCACCAGCCACCCGTTCCCGTCGGGGTCCTCGAAGCTGAAGAAGGAGTTGTAGTCGCGGCGACCTGGATCGGGTCCGGGCTGCTGGCCGTCCTTGCCGAAATGGTACAGCTCGCTGACCGCAACTCCCCGGCCGTGCAACTCGCTCCGGGCAGCGTCGATGTCGGTGACGATCAGGTGCAGCCCACGTACGCTGCCCGCGCGCTCGGGCTGTTTCATCACCGCGATCGCACACGCCGAGCCGGGCGGGACGAGCTGTACAACCCGAAAGTCCTCGCCGGCGCGGTGGTCGACGAGCAAGTCGAAGCCAACCTGATCCATGTAGAACGCCTTCGCCCCGTCCACATCGGCGGCCGGTACGACGATCAGTTCAAGCTTCCAGTCCATGCGTTGCCTCCATCGGTTGTCGTGATCAAGATGCTCTGTGTCTACTGACCGCGCGGCGGGGCGAATCTCATCGGCGGTGTGCGAACGACGCCGCGAGTCTGCCGCCCCTACCGCGATCTGGGTCCGAGGACAACCCCGTGGTCGCCGACCGCGTCTGCGATCGACGGTGCTATCCTCTAATAACGATACGCTACCGTATACTAATTCTTACTGAGACGAGGACGAATCGTGAAGCTGGACTTCAGCCGCAGGCAAATGGACATCGGGACGTTCTCGTTCAACCTCGTGCGGGTGCTGTCGCTCACGGGCACAGGAGGCGCCGAGATCTCCGAGTGCCTGCTGGCCGCAGAGAAGGTCAAGGACAACGACCCTGAGAGCTGGGTCCGGGAATGGGCCACCCTGGCCGAACGGGTCGCACGCGTGGCAGCCGGCGCGCTGAAGGCCGGCCAGCCCGTCACCGCGCGCCGGGCGCTGCTGCGCGCGAGCAACTACTACCGGGCGGCGATGTTCTCGCTTGCGCCCGGCGACGAGCGGCTGGACGCGTACCTGACCCAGAGCCGCGAGCTCTTCCACGCCGCGGCACCGCTGTGCGCCGAGACGATCGAGATCGTCGAGGTCCCCTACGGCGACGTGAGCCTTCCGGGCTACTTCCTGGCGGCCCCGGGAGCGGATGGTCGGACGCTGCTCGTGGTCAACGGGGGCGACAGCACCAACGAGGAGTTGGTGCACTGGGTGGGTTTCGCCGCGGTTGCTCGCGGCTGGAACTGCCTCATCTTCGAGGGCCCCGGCCAGTGGAGCGCCTTCCAGCAGCATCCTGAGCTGCCGCTGCGGCCGGACTTCGAGGTCCCGGTGGGCGCGGCTGTCGACTACCTCGTCGCCCGCGAGGACGTTGATCCGGACCGGATCGCGCTCGCGGGCTACTCGCTGGGGGCGATGCTCGCGGCCCGCGCGGCGGCCTTCGAGCCACGCATCCGTGCGTGCGTGTGCGATGGGCTGGTGACCGATGTCAACGCGGCATGGGAGGCCGTCATGCCTGCTGCGGTGCGCAACGCGCCGCAGCGCCTGTTCGACCTGCTCTTCACGTCGTTCGAGAAGGTCAGTCCACAGCTGGCGAGCTTCGCCAACCACTACCGCTGGATCTTCAACGTCGAGAAGCCGCATGAGATCTTCGAGGCGTGGAAGCCGTTCAACGTCAACGGGCTCGCGCCGTCGATCGCCTGCCCACTGCTCGTGCTCTACGGCGAGGCCGAGGTGGCGCAGAGTGGCGAGCAGGTCGGGGTCGACGTGCTGCGCTGGCTGAGCGAGCTGAGAGGTCCGCTGACGATGCGCATGTTCGACTACGAGGACGGTTGGGCCGCAACGCACTGCCAGGTCGGCGCGCTCAGCGCGATGCAAGCGGTCGTCTTGGACTGGCTCGAGACGGCGATCGCCCACCCGGACCAATTGGCGCCGGTCGACGTGGGGTCCGCCGTGGAGGTCATGGGCCGCCACTGGCACGGCGACGAGCTACGCGCCGAGACGAAGCGCCCGACCCAACGTGGCGCCGTGACGCCGGCGTAGGCTGTCAGTGGCGAGCGCATGAGCGAACCGGCGAGATCGAAGAGGGCCCGCGGGCGGCCCCGCAGCACTTCCGTGGACCGCGCCCTCGTGGATGCGGCGCTCGAGGAGTTCACCGAATTCGGCTACAGCGGGATGAGCATGGAGTCGATCGCGCTCCGCGCCGGCGTCAGCAAGGTCTCGCTCTACCGGCGCTGGCCTTCCAAGCTGGCTGTTACGGCCGACGTGCTGACGCGGCTCAGCGAAACGACCCCGGTCCCGGACCAGGGCAACCTGATCGCGGACGTCCGATTCCTGCTGACGCAGTCCATCGGATCGACCTCGGCCCGCGCAACCGCCCATGTGGTGTTCCGGACGTTGGGCGAGATGAGCGTTGACCCCGAGCTGCTGGTGCTCTACCGCACGCACCTGCTGAGCCGCCGGATCGCGCAGCTGCGCGGCCTCGTCGAGCGGGCTCGCGAGCGACAGGAGCTCGCCCCGGGCCTCGATACTGACGTAGCCTGCGCCCTCATCGCCGGGCCGCTGCTCATCTACCACCTGATGTTGCTCACCGGCTCCGACATCGCGCCGGCTGACCTCGCCGATCAGTACGCGCACGCGATCCTCGATGGGATCGCGCGGCGCGATCCCGCGGCCGAGTGACCCCGCTCGGGAGGCGAAGTCACGCCTCCTGCACAGATAGATTGGTACGAAATTGGTGCGCGGACGGGAGGCGCCATCGCTCGCGACGGCCGCGGGCAGCTCAGCCGGCCAGGACGCGATACGCCGCGCGCGCCGCGCGGAGGCGTGTAGCCTCGAAGCTCTCCTGGAGCGCGGGATCCTCGATCGTGAGTTGGCCGGAGATCGATCGCATCCATCCGACTTCCTTGTTGGTGATTTCGTCGCGTGCCGCGCGCGGATCGTCGAGGAGGCCCAGGAGCGTGACGAGGTCGTAGCGCTGGTCTTGTGGCCGCGCGTGGACGCGCAGTGCGCGGGCCTTGAGGAGGATCGCTGCGATCAGCGTTGGCCGCCGGAGCGGCACAGCAGTGTGGTCGATCAAGATCTCGATGACCTCGGTTCGGTTGAGCGCCTGCGTCCCTCCCGGGATCTGGATCGTCCGGAGCTTGCCCGTCGTCGATGTCGGTAGTCGCCCGTTGGGCCTGCTGCGCCTCGATCGCGAAGAGGGCGACCATGAGCCCCCCGACGAGGCACCAGCGGCGATCTTCGCCGAAGGCGGCAGCGACCTTCGCCACTGTGCGCCAGATCTCCATCGCGTCTGGATCGATCAGGTCGATGCGGATGGACGCGACGGGCTCACCGTCGTGGGGCCCCATCACGCAGCCTTTACCCCGCGGTCGATACGAGCGACGACGTCAGCGCCGATGCGCGCCGCCCGCGGGTCGGCATACGACCAAAGATCGATGGCCACCGCGGCCAGGGGAGCGAATCGCCGAGGGCTGAGAAACCACGCACCATCCGGGACCACCCGCAGGATGACGTTCGACTCGGGTCCAGACATTCGCTCCAGTGCGTGTTCCCGTTGCAGCAAAGAGACGAGGCGCTCGGGTACGTAAGCGTCGATGGTGTCCGAACCCACGAGACCAAGGTGGTAGGTGGCGGCCGCCGATGGACCGCTGAGCACCAAGTCTGAGCGATCGTGCAGGGCTCGCAACTCGCCGGCCAGCGCCCAATACGAAGCGGGCTCGGCGCGTCGAGCAAGACGTGGGCGCAGCGCGCCCAGTCCGTAGACCTGGAGAGCCTGGCGGACCCGCCAGCGCGCCGATGACCCCAGCCCAGACGGCAGCTCCTCGCCGGACGCCGCGAGCAACAACGCCCACGCGTTGCCCGGTGAAAGCGGACGCCCAGCCGCGGCTTGCTCGCGATTGCGGCCTGCAACGCTGGCACGATCAACCAGCCACACACCGCCAACCTTCTCGGCCGCGAGGGCGCCCGACGCGATCAACGCCCGCACCCTCGACGGATGCACGCTTAGCTCATCAGCAACAGCGGAGACCGGCATCAGGTCGACCATGCCTTATTTATAGCAGCTGGGCTATAGTTTTGCTATTAGATGCCTCTGCGCTACTATTTTGCAACCAGTATGTGCCGGCCTTTTTGCTGTGCCGGGGGGCGTTCCGGGGCGCAGGGAGACACAGTCGACGGTGGCGACGTCGGGTGCTTCGTGGTGGGATGATTTGTGGTGGTGCGGGTGACTGACGTAGCGAAGCGCAGGCGTCAGGGGCTTGTGGCCTGCCGCGCGGCTTTGCCCTTCGAGGGCTTGTTGGATGCGCGCCCCGGTGTCGCACCCGCACCACCCTTCGGTGCTGTCGTGCGCCAGTCATCGACCAGTCGCCGGTAGGCGAGCTCGGCTTGGTGTTGCAGCTCGCGCTCGGCCGCGCGGTGGCTGCTGGTCGAGCTGACGGGCGGCCAGCCGTGACGGCGCGCCAACGGCGGAGCGCCGGCGAGCAGTTCCAGGCGACGGGTCTTCTGCCGCGTCAGCGATGGGCGCGCGAACGCGTAGTCCTGATCCTTTGTGAGGAGATGCAAGCACAGAACGACGAGCTTGCGTGCCACAGCGACCGCGGCGATCTGCGCGCCGCGGCGGGCACGAACGCGCTCACCGAACGCCTTCAGTGGGCCGGGGCTTCGGATCGAGATCGACGCCTCCTCGACCAGCATCGAGCGGGCCTGCGCGTCACCGCGCTTGGAGATGTGCCCATAGCGCGCCGGCTCTGACCCGGACTGGCGAACCTTCGGGTCCAGCCCCAGGTTCGCAACGAGCTGCCCCGGACTGTGAAAGCGCGAGGATCGAGGGCGTTCGTTGGTTCCACCTCACACCGATCGCGCCGTCGTGGGCGAGGCTACAATCGACCGGCTATGCGTACATCGACACCCGCCGCGCTGGACGGAGCCGCAGCCAAGGAGCGGCGAAGATGAACGCGGTCGCCACAGAGGCGATGATCGAGCGTGCAGGCCGTGCGCTGATCGACGCGGCGTCGGCGCCTGCCAAGGTGATCCTGTTCGGCTCGCATGCTCGTGGAGACGCGAACGAGGGCAGCGACTTCGACTTCTTGGTGATCGAGCGCCAGGTTGACGATCGCCTCGCGGAGGCCGTCAAACTCCGCCACGCTCTACGCGGGTTCGGCGTGCCCGTAGATGTGATCGTGATGGACGAAGGGCTTGTCGAACGACGCTCCAAGGTAAAGGGCACGATGGTCGATCGCGCTCTACGCGAGGGGCGCGTTGTCGCCCAGTCCTGAGCAGATCGAGTACGCGGACATGTTGCATCGCCTCACGACGGGCGACCTCTATGCCTGCCGCAAGCTTGCCGATCGTGCTCGATCGCGCC
>JBEKGK010000144.1:0-14818 GCA_050012835.1 Solirubrobacteraceae bacterium
CTCCTGGAGAGGACGTTCGTGGAGGTCCGCCGCGGCGCACCAAGGTTATCGGCCGGTTCCCCGGAGAGACCCTCCGGGTTCTCGTGTCGGATGGCTGCCTCGAGCTCCTTACCGCTGGCGGTGAGGTGCCAGACGTTCTCGCGGCCCTGAGTCCGAGTGTTCTCGATAAGCCCGCGACGGGCTAGGCGCGCGAGCAGCGCAGAAGCATCGCCCTTGCCGTTGATACCGACGCGTCGGGCGATCTTGCTGTTGCTCAGCCCAGGCTCGGCACCGATGACCCTCAACACCCACGCGGTGCGGTGGTTCAGGCGGCCACCGCGATTCTTCAGCAGGTCGAGAGCTATCCTGCGCGCCACCGGCACGGGAGTCTCCTGCCGGATCGCGCCCTCAAGCTGCTTGCCGGCGGCGGTGAGCTGCCAGACGTTGTAGCGCCCCCGAGTCCGAGTGTTCTCGATCAGCCCGCGCCGGGCCAGACGCTTGAGGAGCTGGGACATGCTGTTTTCATCGCTGATCCCCACCCGCAGGGCGATCTCGTTGTTGCTGAGCCCCGGCTCGGCGCCACTGACCCTCAGCACCGAAACGGCACGCCCGCTCAGCCGCCCGCCGGACTGCCACATCAGATCGAGCGCCCGGCTGCCAGGCGGCGCAGGGGTCTCGCGCCCGATCGCCCTGTCGAGCTCTTCGCCCGAGGCGGTGAGCCGCCATGCGTTCGGAGTGCCCTTGCGGTGAGCATCCCGCGCGCTCGCCACCAGCCCGAGCCCCGCAAGGTGCGCGAGCTGTCTTGCGATCTGCGCCGGATCCGTGATCCCCGCGCGCAGGGCCACCTCGCTGCTGTAGAGCCAGGGCTGGTCGCCGATGACCCGCAGCACCGAAACGGCGCGGTGGTCCATGCGCCCGGCGAACTCCTGCGGCACATCGACAGCCAGGCTGGCCGCCGCGGCAGCCTCGCGCCCGATCGCTCGCTCGAGCTCCTGCCCGCTGGCGGTGAGCTGCCAGGCGTTCCCGGGCCCCGGAGTCCGAGGATCCCGCGTGTTCTCGATCAGCGCGAGCCGCGCCAGACGCGACAGGATCTTAGAGATCTGGGCCTGGCCTGTGACGCCCGCGCGCAGCGCCACCTGCCGGTTATTGAGCCCAGGCTCGCCGGCGATGACCCTCAGCGCAAGGACAGTGCGGTGATGGCTCAGGCCCCTTCCGGGATCCTGCAGGAGGCCGGGAGGCACACTGTGCTCCACCGCGGAGGTGGCGTCGACGGGGCGACGGAGCTCTCCGCGTGCCGCATAAGCGCCGAGGAACGGCAGCACGATGAAACTCATCAGGGGAGCCGTCAGCTCGACCAGCGCCCCCGGGTCCGGTTGGGAGAGTCGCTCGTGGAGCACACCGAGCGCTCCGCTGACGACGGCCTGCGCGGTCAACGGCGGCGGGTAGCCCCGCGCGGGGGCACGTTCGTGATCCAACACCCGGGCAAGCCGATCGAGCGCCTCCGAGCGAGCAGCCAGCACCGCGGGCCCTGCCTGTGCGGAATGCACGACGAGATACCGTGCGAGCGCCGGCTGCTCATCGAAGAACTCGAGCAGCGCCAGCAGCCCCGACCGGACCCGATCCACCCAGCCCTCTTGGGCCTGGAAGGCCGCGCTCGCGCGGTCGGCGGCTAGCGCCAGTACCTGCTCGAACGCCGCGAGCAGACACGCTTCGCGGCCCTCAAGATGATCCTCGATCGTCCCGCGTGAGACGTCCGCATCACCGTTGAGGACCGCAGCAGAGAACCCCGCAAGAGGGAACTTGCGGACAGCTTCCGCCACGGTGATGAGGTTCCGCGCGCGCTGCAGCTCAATCCGCGGTGGATCAGCCGCGCTGCCCCGGCTCGGCGGACGCCATGTGGCGACACAAGAACTCGCGACCCCTAACAGCCCGGGTGTGGTGGCCGGGTCAACGGCCATCAGGGCAGCGCGCAAGACGCATCCGATTCACCCGCTCGCTGAGCGACGGGCCGGCAGCGGCCGGTATTGCTCCTCGCGTGCTGCCGAAGCGCCGAGGTAGGGGAGAACGATCCAGAACATCAACGGGTTCAGGAGCTCCACCATCGAGCGTGGGTCGCAAGCGGTCAGCTCCGAGTAGATCAGGCCGAGCATGCCGCCGAGCACGGCCCGCGCGGCGAGCGATGGCGGGTTCCTCGCGGTGCCTGAGGCGCCGCGCCCCTGATCGATGATCGGGATCAGCTCGTCGAGCACCTCCCCGCGGCGGAGGAGCATCGTCGGGGACGCGACGGCGTGCCCGACGCAGAGCCGCGCGAGCTCTCGCTCCTCGTCGAGCAACTCGAGCAAGGCAAGCACAGCCGCGCGCACGCGATCCACCCACCCGGCCTCGGTGTCATAGGCGGCGCTCACATGCTTCGTCGCGATAGTCACGCCCTCCTCGAACACCGCGTTCAGGCAATCCTGGCGATCCTCGAACAGGGTGTAGAACGTGCCGCTGGACACTCCTGCGCGGCGGACTATCTGTGTGACGGTCGCAGACTCCGTGCCGACCTCGGATGCGACCTCCACCATCGCGGAGAGGATCCGCGTCCGCTGAGCCTCGCTCGCCTGCTCCCGTGAGGAGCCAGTTCGCCGCCGAGGCGTCCGCGGCCGGACGCTGCTGCCGTCCGGCGCGCGCGGCGGCATGTCAAACGGCGCCATCAGAGCACCGCCCCGGAACCTGCGCCGGCGTTGCAAGGGGGGCGCGTCCTTGTCTCATTCCTCTTCTCGCTTTCTCTCCGGTTGCCGCACTGATCGTGAGTCGTGTCCGATCTGCACGCAGCGGTATTGAAGCATACTGCTCATTATCCTCTGCAAGGGCGTGGGGGAAGCCCGGGTAGCGAACAGCGGCGTACTGGCACTAGGAGCTTTTCTCTATGCCGCGCCCAGCTCCGCCCGGATGCTCCTGCGCCCCGCGCGGCTTGCGCGTCGCTTGAACAGCGCTGGACACGGCGTCTGAGATTTGGGCCAGTCCAGCGGATCGAGAACCCTAACGCGGGGCCAGCGCCTGGCGATCTGCTTGCTGTCCACGCGCCGCCGGTACTGCTCCTCGGTGACCCGGCGCGGATTGCGCCGGCAGATGAGCCCGAACAGGTCGTCCAGGCCGCACGGAGCGACGACCTCGATACTGTCGTCACCCAGCAGACGGATACCGATCGCCGTCGCGGTCTCCGGCCACGTCGCCACCGCATCGGCGCAGGAGGTGAGCGGCTCTACCTCTACACCAAACACCTGCGGGTACCACAGGTGAACTGAAGCCTGGTTGGTTACCTCCCAACAGATATCGGGCGCCTGGGCGCTCACCTCCCTCTGCACCCTCAGCTCGCGCTCGCCTTCGAGCGAGCAGGGATCAAAGAACGCCAGATCCACGTCCCGGGACGGGCGTGGTTGCGCAGAGGAGTGCAGGTGGTCCCACACGCGGTCGCGGATCACCGTGCCGCCAATGAACCAATCCGGGGCGTCGACCGTCCGTGCGACGCGCAGCGCGCGCATCAGCAGCGGGGAAGAGCGGACCAACTTGGTCAGGCGCGAGGTGAAGTCGTCTAGAGGCTCGCTCATGGCCACGGAGCCGCACCGCACGCAACCCAGGTGGAGACCCTGGAGACGCAGGGCTCGAGTGACAAAAAGCGAGCAGGATGAGGAGCGTGGCTAGGACTCAAGCCGGATGCCAGCCTGAGCCCTCCCTGCGGATCTTCCCCTCCAGCTCGGGGCCCGGCAGGATGCGATACAGGCCGGTTCGCCTGATGCCCATCTTCGCCGCGAGCTCGGCGATCGTGATCCCGGGGTTCTCGGTGATGATCGACACGGCTTGAATTGCACGGGTCCCGCCGGCCTTGTGTTGTGTCCCGCCGCGCCGGCGTCTCCTTGCCGGGGCGCTCGTCGCGGCGGCTGCAGCGGCGGGTGAAGGAGCAGCCTTGGTAGCGCGACTTCTGGAGACGCGAGGACGACCGGGGCGGCGGCCCGCACGCGCAGGTTTCCGGCGCGACGACATGCTCACAGGTGGCGGCGACCCGGTCACACCGTCCAGCACCTCCGCGGCAGCCCGCAGCTGCTCGAACTCCTCCACCGCCGGCTTCAAATCATTCAGCCGAGCGACTATCTCCTGTTGTGTCCTACTGACCAGATCGCTCATTCGGTCACCTTTCATCGCGGGCCCGGAATCGCGTGCCCGCACACCCTATTGCCCACCGCTATCACACGCCACAAGCCGCCTGGGAGACAATCGCCGCTCCGTCCACCTACACACTGCATGAGCCTCAAATTAGCCGAGCGCCGCGGCCGGGTCGTCAGCCGCGGCGCCCGGAGAGGCAGGAACCGGCGGGAGAGGTCTCACCTTGCGGGTTCCCCTCGAGCACCGCCCGCGAGGGGACGCGAAACGGTGCGCAAGATGTGAAAAGCCTGTGCTACTACTTCTTTTTCGCCGGGCCGTATTTCTTCCTCGCCTGCTTTTCGCACTTGTCGCGCTTGGACTTCGATTTGTCCTTTTTGCAAGCCTTCAGTGCTTTCGCAAGCTTCTGCGCCTTGGTCAGGACCTTCGGCTTGGTGGTGGTCGTCGTGGTCTTCACGGCCGGGAACAGGGGCGTCGGCACGAACGCCGGCACTGGGGGCAGGGTCAGCATCAGCGACGTGGTCGCGCTGTACGCGGGCGTCGTGAACGTCACGTCCGCGCCCGGAGCGCTCGTGCCGTTGCGATTGACCGCCGTGAGGCGGTAGTGGTAGGTCGTGCCCGCCGTCAGGCCCTGCAGCGGGATCGAGACCGTCACCGGTTCCGTGCCGGAGCCGGCCGATCCTGCGAGCTGCGTACCGTAGGCCGTCGTGGTACCGATTTCCAGCGTGTAGGTGGTCGGATAGCCTTCGGGGTCAACGGTGCCGGAGATGGTCGCGGTCGTCTGCGTGACGCTCGTCGCCCCGCCGGTTTGCACATTCGGGGCGTTTTCGCTCACCGTCGTGAACGTCTCGTCGGGACCGTAGGTGGTCATGCTCTGTTCGTTGGTCGCGACCACACGGAAGTGGTAGGTGGCGCCGACCTCCAGGCCTTCGATGCGCTGGCCCACGACGTCCTCGACGAGCCCTGAGCCCGCCCCTTCGTCCGACGTGTGCTGCCCGTACGTCGCGGTTTCGCCGTATTCGAAGTGGAAGCTCGTCGCGCTGTTCTTCGGGTCGACCCGCCCGACCAGCGTCGCCGTGTGCGTGCCGACGAGCGACGCCTGTTCGCCGACTGCGAGCGGCGGCACCACTGGCGTCGTGAACGTGCCGATTTCGCCTTCCGTGGTGTACGGTTTGCTTTCGATTTTCCGCGTGGCGAGGAGCCGGCATTCATAGCTCCTGTTCGGTTCGAGTTCGGCAACCGGTTCGACGTCCGCTTCCACGCCGACGCTGAGTTCCGAGCTCTTGACTTTCGTTTTGGATCCCGGGAGGCTCGTGCCGTACTGGAAGTGGTATTCCGTCAGGGCGCCCAGTGGTTCCAGCGACGCCTGGAGCGTCGCGGCTTCGCCCGTCACGCCGCTCGCCGCACACTTGCTGACGCCTTCGACAGCCGGGGGCGTTTCGAACGGGAGCGTCCCTGTTTCGGGGAATCTCGTCGCGCCGTGTTCGTTGACGGCGATCAGCCGGTAGACGTACTTGGTCTGCGGCTTGAGTCCGCTGATCGTCACTTCAACCGCTCCGGTGCCAGTGATTTCCTGCTTGGTTTCGGGGGCCTTCCTGAACCCCGTGGCGCCTTCCGCCTGCTCGTATTGGAACTGCCATTCCGCGCGCGCTGCGTTCGGTTCGACCGTGCAGGTCAGCACCACGCTCGTTGCCTTGGGTTCCTTTGCTTCGCACGCCGTCTCTTTCGGTGTCGGGCCCGGCGTCCCCCGCGTGTAGATGTGCACTTCGCCGGTGCTGCGGTCGGTGACATAGAGATCATGGTTGTAGGAGCTGTAGGCGATCCCGCTTGAACCGCCGAGTTCACCCGCACCGAACCGTTCGACTTCCGTGCCGGTCGAGGTGTAGCGGGTCACGTGGTATTCGCCTTCTCTGTCGAGCACGAACACTTCGCCGCTTTCGGGGTTCACGGCTACCCCTGCGGATTCCGCTCTGTCGAGCACCGAGGATTCTTCTTTGGCGTTGATCTCGACGACTTGTTCGCCCTCGAGGGAACCGCTCGCGCCCTGGACATATATGTCGCCGGCCGCATCGACCGCGATCCCGTCCGGGACCACCACCGCCGGTTCCAGCGGCGAGGAGAGGATGTCTTCGCCAGCGGGGCCGAACTCGTAGATCTGGTTAGTTCCTGCATTGAAATCGGTCACGTAGACATCGCCGCTCGCGCCGACCACGACGCCCAGCGTGCCGAATCCACCGAATGCGTTGGTGGAGGTGAAGCCTTCTTTTTCCGCTTCCTTGTGGCAGCCGCCTTCGATCCCGATCAGCTCGCAGACATATTCGTATTCATTCGGTTTGCCGGACTTCGGCTGAAACCTGTCCACCACCGGGCGTTCTTCGGGGACCCCATGTTCCCTGCTGGCGATGTACACGTCCCCTTTGGAGGAGCCGCCAGTGGAGTTGTCGACCGCTACCCCCCTATATTCAAGTCCGAACTTTTTCTGCGGCGTTTCAGCGCCGGTGATCTCCCCTTCCACTTTGCCTTCCGGGCCGAGCTTGAGCACCTTGCCCGCCGCCGGGACGGTGACAAACAGATCGCCGCTCGACGCTTCGACCGACACGTGTTCGGGTTCTTCGGCCACGCCCGACGGGGCGGGAAGCTTGAACGATTCGAACGGGATATAGATGCCCGTGAATTCCGCTTCCGGGAACGTGAAGGCGAACGCCGCGGCGCTCCACAGCGCAAGACCCCCGCCGAACGTAACCAGAACAGCCAAGATCGACCTGCGAACGATACTCATCGCCTACCCCTCCTGGTGGACTTCGCGGCGCTCTTCCGGTAGCTCTTTCGCGCTAGCGCTTCGCAACTGGCCCGCTTGCTCTTCGACTTCTTCTTGCAAGCCTTCAGAGCGTTCGCGAGCTTTTGAGCCCGCGTCACGGACTTGGGGTCGCAACCGGTGACGGCGATCTTGGTGCTCTGCGTGATCTGGGCGCCGTTCTGGCCGACGATCGTCGTGGGCATCGTGAGGCTCTGCCCGCAGAAGCTGTAGTTCGCCTTCGTGGGCAGATACGCGGCGAGCACCGAGTGCGGACCCTCGGGCAGCTTCAGTTCGAAGGATTCGATCGGCGCGTCGGGGACCGTTTCAAAGCGCGAGTAGGTGATGCCCTTTTTGATGTCCGTGTGGCCCGTGAGATCGATCGTGACCCCTTCGCCCTGAAGGATCACGACCAAGTCGGGGAACGCCGCACCACCGTGCGAGACGAGGATCGCCGGCCCGGTGAGGGGGTTGCTCAGGATGGGCGTGTGCGCCGTGGCGTAGCCGACGAACGAGCCGGCTGGACAGCCAGCCGGGTTCGCGGCGAACTGCGCTTCGGTGCACGCTTTCTGCAGCGTGGTCAGACGTGAGGGAAGCTGCAGCGGCAGTTGCACATCGACCTTGTGGATATCGGCTTCCCCGGATTTCTGGACAACCTCAACATCCAGCGAGGCGCCGTTTAGTTTGCTGGCCGTGCCCTGCGTCGAGACGGTGAACGACGGCTTGAACAGCAGGTTGGCACAGCCGGCAGCCTGGTAGGGCGCCGAGAGCGCCGAGGCGGCGCCCTGCGCTCCTTGCAGCGTGCCGGTGATGCTCATCGGTTCGCAGCTGGTCGCGTTCAGCGTGAAGTCCGGCCGGTTCACGTTCACGTCCACCGTTCTGATCTGCAACGGCACACCCTGCAATATCCGCGGGAACGGTTCGCTTGTGATCGTCACCGCCGCTGTCGTCGGGTTTACGCTGATCGCCGAGCGCACCACGATCGGCTTGCCTTCCTGGCCGAGGTTAAACGGGCCCGCCACAGCCGGCACGACGATCGACAGGCCGAACGGCTGCCCGTCATACGGCCCGGTCAGATACGCGTGGCCGCCGGTGATCCAGAAGGGCTGCGGACCCGCGCCGGCGGCGACCGAGACCGTCCCGATTTTGCTCGCCTGGCCACACGTGCCGGCGTTGGCTTGAGCTTCGCCGCACAGCGGCACTTGCGCGATCTCACCCAGCAGCCCCGGCGGCAGGTTCAGCTGAACCGCATGCAGTTCCTGTTCGCCGTCCTGACGGGAGAAGCTGACCGTCAGGGGGCTGAAGGAGCCCGCCAGGTTGCTCGTCGCCCCGGCCGAGAAGGACGGTGCGAAGCCGCCGCCACAGCCCGAGGAGATCGAGAAGGGGCTCGCGGGCGTCGCGGGCGGCGACCCCGACCACGGCGTCATGGCGGTCGTCGCGGTGTAGCTTCCGCAAGCGGCCGGCGTCACAAGCGCCGCGCCCGCGCCGCCGAAGAACTGCATTTCAAGTTCGCTGAACGGCAGCTGCGGCAGGAACTGCTTCGTCAGGGGATCTTCTCCAAAGCGGGCAGTCAGCTGGCCGGTGCTCTGATCAAGCGTCAGCTCCCCCGGAAGCTTGACGAGCACCCCGCTGCCTTCCGCAACGAGGTAGATCGCAAGCAACGAGCCGTACGGGTTGGAGCCGTTGCCCGGCAAGTTGCCCTGCTGAGCGAGATACACCGCACCCCGCAGCGGTTCTTCCAGGAGCGGGGTGACGATCTTCACGCTCGCGAGCTTCGATTCAGTCGGGCACGACGGCGTTTCCGCGTCGTCCAGACCGATCTGCGCCTCGCTGCACGCGCCCAGGCCGTTCGCCGCCGAGGGGTTGACCGTCATGCCGGCGGGGAGCGTCACCACCGCTTCCTTCAGGTCCGCCTCCGCGAGGCCGCCCACGTCCTCGTTCTGAGGGACCTCGAGGCGGACGGTCAGCCCGGTCTGCGTGTCGGCGAGCTGCGTTTCCGGCGCGAGTTCGATCGTCGGGGTGAACCGCAGGCGTTCGCAGCCACCTAGCGGCGCAGTTTCTTCGAACGATGGTCCCGCGAGAGGCCCATCGCCCTGCCAGGAGTCGGCGATGTCCGTCCAGAGCAGCGGCGCCCCGCACGAACCCGGCAGCGTCAGAAACGGCTCGGGCGTGCCGTCATATGGATTCGGGCCATTTTCCGGGCCAGCTGCGGTGCAGACAGCTTCTTCGGTGATCTGATCTGGGGGTTTGGGCTCGTTGCATCGCTGGGAATCGTGGCTCGGGTCGCCCGGCACGCCCCAGATGATCAGCCGCGCGGCGACGACCCCTATGATGGTGTTCTTGGAGCTGACCGTCACGCCGTAGTCGCCACCGGTTCGCACCGACGCGTCCAGCAGCGCTACGAAGCCCTCCCTGCTACCTCCCAACTCGGCAGGGATGCCGGGCGGCGGCACCATGTTGTAGATAGGTCATCCGGGCAGTCTGTGGCACCGAAGGCCACCCGGCCGCAGCGCGGCGCCGCCATCGGGTCACCAATCAGCCCGACGGGCAGGTTCACCGCCAGGTCCTTCAATTCGCCATCTGCAACCGGCGCGCCGCCTTCGAGAGTCTTCGTTTTCATCGCGAACGTCGTCGTCAGCTCGTATGGGTGCGAGCCCGCCTGGGTGTCGGGCGTGCCGTTTTCGTTGGTGACCGGCGCCGTGAAGCTTTCAAGACCGAAGGACGCTCGTGCTTGACTTGGCGTCGACGCCAGCGCCCCGGCGGTGACCAGCACCGCGACCGGCAGCACATGGCAGAGCCGTCGCATCACCTCGCACCCCTCGACGTGCTGGTCTTCTTTGCTTTGGCTTTCGCCTTCGTCCCGTATTGACGCCTGGCCTGCTTTTCACAGGTCACTCGCTTCTTCTTTGTATTCTCTTTCTTACATGCCTTCAGCGCATTCGCGAGCTTCTGGGCTCGGGTCAATGGCTTTGACGTCGCTTTCGTAGCGGCTTTCGATTCGGTCGTCGGCGACAGGTTGCCCGTACCGGAGAACACCTGGCTTACAGGCGCCCCGAGCGTCGGCGCTGCGCTGGCGGCGCCGCGGCACGCTTCGCCCGCGCATGGCACCGGGGAGATCGGGTTCTGTGCAGCTATGCCACCGTCTACACGCGCGTCGTAGAGATCATACAGTTCGTCGGTGTCCTGGCCCACGAGTTGGGAGCTCGTGGAGAAGAAGACGTCGCTGCCACTCGCGCTCGCGTCATCGAAGTAGGAGAAGTCGGAGCTCGTGCCGCTGGAGATCAGATAGTCGTGCCCTTCCTCGTACTCGTAAACATTCTGCGTACCGTTGACGTCTTCCGGGATGATCGTGTTGAGGCTGTCGAAGAACACGCGGCCGTCTTCGGAGAGCCAGCGGGGCTGGCGGGTGTAGGCAGAATAAGGTGACTCCAACCCGCTCACCGGCAGCCAAGAGTCACCGACCGGCTTTTCACCGGACGGATCGCACGAGGCGCACGAGAGCGCCTGCGTCGCGGCGTCATAGAGATAAACCTCGAAGTCCCGGCCACCGGTTTGCGCGCCGCCCCCGTTGGCGTCGGCGTTGTCGTAGCCGGTGATCGGGTTGACCGACATGAACGCGAGATAGCCCCCGTCGGGCGTGGCCTCGGCGGTCCGCCATCCCAGTTCCGGGGATGAGTCTCCGCCGCCGATGGTGCTTACCCTGCTATCCCCGACCACGTAGTGCACGTAGTGGGCGCGGCCGTAGTCTTCGGAGCCGCGGTGTGTATATAGGCTCAGGTCGGCTCCCGAAAGCCGCGCGATGAATGCCGTGCTGCCGCGCCCCTCGCCTTCGCTGTGCCAGACGTACAGGTTGCATTCCTGGTGGCCCTGGTCGTATTCATACGGTTCTTTGCATTCGCCTGAGCTTGCGCCGCTCGCGAGCACGCCGTTGGCGAGGAAGTAGAGGTAGGAGCCTTCTTCGCTCGAGCCGAGCAGGCCAAGCACGTCGGCGTGTCCACCGATGTGCTCGTCGACCGTGAGGTCGCTGAGCGCGCATTCGAGCGTGCCATGCGCTTCCACCAGTTCGCACTCGTAGAGATCCGGTTCGCCCGGGGCAGCCGTCGAGTCTTCGGTCAGCCGGTTTTCATCGGCGAAGAATACCGTCGAGCCGTCAGCACTGGCCGTGAAGAAGCGGCCGCCGCCACCTTCTTCCTCTGGCCCTTTTGGGCTCTTGATCTGCGAGGCGTCGATCTGCACCGTCGTTTCACCATTGACGCGCACGTACAGGCTGTGGTCGACCAGGTCGGTCCAGAAGATCCGCGAGCCGTCGGCGGAGACCGCGTTGCTGCCGCCGCCTTCGCCAGCGACGTTCGACCAGCCCAGCTCGGCGTCGGGGTCGGTCGCGCCGTTGCCCGGCAGCACGTTCACCAGCCGCAGCTGCCCCCCGACCCACTCATACAGGTTGTAGCTGAGTTCCGTCGGGGGAAGCTCGGCGGCCGGCGCATAGGCGGTTGCTGCGGTGAGAGCGTCGTTGGCTTTCAGCACGATGTGGCTGAAGTCCGCGGAGGCACCAGCGAATTCGGCATAATAATGGGGCAGGGAGGGCGAGTCTGTGGGCAGGCGGTTCGGCGGCGTCGCGGCGATCAGCGCACGGTATTCGCCGTCGTCGGATTCGCGCAGATAGATGTCCTCGTAGTTCGCACCGGAGCTTCCCTGGGCGAGCGGTATCTCCGAGTCGAGGACGCCGAGCGACAGGGTCGGTGAGAACGTTTCGAACTCGGCGACCGTAGTTTTTTCACTGAGAGCTTCGAAGCCCGGTGAGATGTCGCGTGCGCTCCAGCCCCCGGCGCCACGCACGGCAAGGAACTGGTTGCCGTACCGCGCAGACCCGTTGCCGGCCGAGCCGCGGCCCTGGGCGTAGGTGACCGCTTCGCCTGCGATCGAGCTCTGCACGAGCGGTTCGCCCGTCACGCCTGCGAAGGCATCAACCGAACCGACCCCGGAGACTTCCTGGTCTTCCTTGTCCACCGGCGAGACCTGCTCGTAGGCTCTGCAGTCGGGCAGCGTGAGCGAGAGCCCGTCCTGCGCGCGCAGCGCTTCGTTGGGACAGGGTTCGGCGGCGAGGGCGGCCGAGGGGAGGACGGCGGTGGACAGCGCCAGGGCAAGACCGGCGAGCAGCGCTCTGGCTAGGCGGCGCGACAGCACCGTGGCGCCCAGCGGAAGCCGTGCGGGCCTTGCGCGCCTCTTCACAGGGGCCGCAGCGGGGTCACGCCACGGCCCCCGTGGAGGGGCGAGGGAGCAGGAGGTTCCCTGCGGGGCCTCTGCGAGCGCCACCGGAGCGGGGGTGGTGGGGCTCGGACAGGCTCCTCCATGAACCTCGGGACGGCATGCGGCACTTCCAAAGACCGCTTTATCCTGCGAAGCCGAGTGCGCGGGAGTCGGCATGGATATCGCTCTCGGTGTAGAGCGTGTGCTGCGTCGCCTCATCCCTCGCCTCCTCTCCCTCGGGTCGTGGTGCACGTCGGATTCAGCCTCCGAATCACACAGCGCGGTATACAAGCAGATGTCCAATGTTCGTGTCAACAAAGGAACCATACATCGATGCGCACACGCAAAGCAAACATTTACGTACCAAAATGCACCTGCTTGACTCTACGGGAGGGCGGATTACTCCGCGGCTCGGGGAGCATTACGCGCTGGGATCCACACGCCAACCCTGACTACCCGGGCAATCGCTGACTGCCGTGAGGCCAGGGCGTGGCGGTAACGGCCACCAGACACTTGCGTCTGAGACTTACCTTGTGAGGACCGCCTCGAGGACCGCCTTGTCTATCGAACCACGGGCTTCGGGCCATGCGTGTTCGGCGTATCGCTCGAGCGTTCGGCGCCCGCAGGGGCCGATGGGGAGGCTCTCGCCCAACACGACCGGATAGCGTGGGTGTCTCCGTGGTGGGTAAGCCGATCAGCCGTGCGTCATTGCGCTCCGGCGCGCAGCGGGCGCCGACGATTCTCCTCTCCGAGGGGCCGGCGGGTTCTGCATCGCGCCGGCGCCTCCTCGACGCGATGGTTAGCGTGGTGGCGCGCAGGGGCTACCAACAGAGCACGGTCAAGGACGTGATCTCCCACGCTGGCTGCTCGCGCTCGACGTTCTACGCGCACTTCGCCGATATGGAGGACTGCCTCGTAGTCCTGCTGTCGGTGCTCGCTGAGGAGCTGTTGCAGGAGGTGCAGAGCACGGTGGAGACCGCGTCGCCAGCCGACGCACCCAAGGCGGCGTCGCGGGCGCTGCTGGACTTCGCCCGCGAGCAAGAGGCGCCTGCGCGCGTGCTCTTCTGCGAGTCCCTCGCGGGAGGACCAGTGGCCATGGACCGCCGTGACGCCCTGATCGACGAGATCGCCGGACTGGTCGAGGGTCGCCTGGAGAGCCGAGGGAAGAACTCCGCCACGTTTGACCTCCCTGTCGGCACGGCGATCGGCACGGTGTTTCGCGTGCTGGCCAATCGGCTGCGGCGCGGTGCGGTCGGCCTTGACGACCTGGAGCCGGGGCTGATGGCCTGGCTCAATGCGTACGAGTCAGCCGATCCTCAAAGTCGCTCGCGCGACATCCAGACGCTTGCCGAGCAGGGGGCGCTGCCGCGCATCGCGCTAACGCCGGCCGCGCCACCCCCGCCGGTGCGCTTGGGTAGCAAAGGCGTGAGGGCTGGCGATCGCGCTCGCAACCAGCGGGAGCGGATCCTCTTCGCCTGCGCGCAATGCTGCCAGGAGCGCGGCTACGTGCAGATGGGATCGCGGACATCGTCAGCGCCGCCGCGGTCTCACGGAGCGTCTTCTACGAGCACTTCCACGACAAGCAGCAGGCCGCGCTCGCCGTGCTGGAGCAGGCGTTCGAGCTGATGATGACCACCAGCGCGCGCGCCTACTTCGCGCAAGACTCCTGGCCCGAGCGCGTGTGGGCGGCCGCCCGCGCGCTGTGCGAGGGCTACGCGACCTACCCCGCACAATTCAGCTGCTGCTTCGTCGAGTACGCGTCCATGGGGCCACCGGGCGTTCAGCTCGAGCACGACCGGCTGATGGCCTTCACGCTGATGCTCGAAGACGGCTACAAACAGCGAGAGGAGGCCGAGCAGCTGCCACGCGTCGTCTCAGAGCTCATCGTCAGCCTGCTGATGGAGTACCCCTACCGCGAGATCCGCCGGGGCAAGCCACCCGATCGGTTCTATGACCTGGTACCCCCCCAGACCTACGCCGCTATCGCACCGTTCATCGGACCCGCCGAGGCGGGCAGCTTCGTACAGACCAAGGTCGAGGAGCTGAAGAGGGAGGGGTGAGGAGAAGGGACGCAGCGTCTCGGGCTTCTCAGTCGGTCGGGTTGCTCGCCGTCGGTGCTCAGCCGCGCAGGACTGCTCTTGACGACAGAACGCTCTCGAACACGCGCGTCGAGGCGACACCTCCGAGACCGCATCTTTCGCCGGCCGAACGGCCCTCCGCGCGGCAACTCTCAGACACCGTGTCCACCTGCGTTCAGCGTTAGGATTCCGCTTACGGCGTCGCCCGGTAAGTAACCGCATCGAACGTTCTAGCTCTTGTAGGCGGCGCGTTGGTCCGGACGCGCGGGGAACTGTCAGCGTCTGCGTAGCGTCCCCTGGCAGGCGCGGCGACGGAGGGACGGGCAGGCTGGAAGCGGGCGCCGCTGGGCCTGTGGTTGGCCCTCGTCGGAATGGTCGCTGTCGGCGCCCAGCGCGATCGCGACGATGAGCGCGCGAGGACTCTCAGCGGCGATGTGCACCCGCAGGTCGAGATTGAGCTGCAGCGGTGCGTGCGAGAGGACCGCGGCGGGTAGCCGCCGCAGAGCCGGTGGTGTCGCGGCGCCCATGCGTCTGAGCAGGGCGGGCCTGGCGGGGAGAGTCTGTTTGATGGCGTTCA
>JBEKGK010000145.1:0-9337 GCA_050012835.1 Solirubrobacteraceae bacterium
GCCGTGATACTCGCGTCCACCGACGAGGACAGCGCCCGGGAGTTCACGGCGAGGGCCCTCGGTGAGCTCGCCCGTGCGGACGACGCGCTGCGAGAGACGCTCCGTGCGTATCTGCAGGAGGGGTCGAACGCAACGCGCACCGCCCTCGCGCTTGGCGCGCACCGCAACACCGTCCTGAACAGGCTGAAGCGCGCGCAGGAGATCCTGGCAGAGCCGCTCGCCGGCCGGGCCGTCGAGCTCGGGCTCGCACTCGAGCTCGCGCGCTGGCTGGGGCCCCCCGGCCCGGGCTAGTCAGACCATATGGCCGCTCGGCTCGAGTGGCTGACTCCGACCAGCAGGGAGAGTCGGCCGATGGGCGAGGCTGGGCTCGAAGACGGGCCAAGAGGTCATGCGAGCCGCTATGCCGCGTATCTGCTGCGCTCACGATCGACTGAGCGTCGCTCAGTCGATCGTGACCGTCTCGCGCTGATGCATGTGGCGACGGGCCAGCGTGAGCGTGTAGCGGCCGTTGACCACGCGCCGGCGCGTGGTCAGTTGCAGGCGCGTCTCGTTGCCGGAGCGCGTGGCTGTGCCAGTCGCGTAGACGACCCCGCCACGCGAGAGCACAGCGGTCGTCGCGACACCAGAGGTGGTGAACTTGACTGGCGAGCTCGTGAGCCGGGTCGTGCACTTCTGCACGGTCTTCTTCTTGTTGCCCGTGCCCGTCGTCACGCTCTTGCAGACGACCAGCTCGACCTTGCCCGCGGGGCCCTGGGGGCCGGTTGCCCCCTGCGCTCCAGTCGCGCCGGCTGCACCGTTCGCGCCGGCTGCGCCGTTCGCGCCCGCCGCCCCGTTGGCACCGTTGGCGCCGTTGGTCCCGTTGGTGCCGCCCGCCTGCACGATGAACCCGTTGGTCAACACGGAGGTGTCGAGGTGCGTGTCGCTCAGCGTCCAAGCCGCCTGATAGCGCCCCGGGGCCAAGCCGCTGATCGTGAGGCCGCCCGGCGAGTTGGCGTTGCCGGCAAACGGCGTGCACGACGGGTCCGGGCACGTGGGTTCGTGCGTCCTGGGTGCGACCTGCAACGCCACCGGGTCGGTCGTGTCCGGCCCGAAGTTGTTGGCGTCCGCGTATGCCGTATAGGCGTCGTAGATCGACTCGCCGTTTTGCGGCGCCGTGGCGGTGATCGACCCGACCGAGACCACCGTCATGTTGCCGCTGAGCTCGTCATAGAGAGCTACGCTTGCACCGTTCGGGCTGGTGATGCCGCCTCCGCCGTTCATCTCGGCCGCTGGGTGCCCGCCGGCGCCGGTGCACACCTGACCGATATTGGAGCCGTAGAACCACTCGTCAGCCTGGCAGTCGGTGGTGAGAAGCAGCGACCCAGTTCCTTCAAAGCTGTTTTGGGGCTGGAGGATGTCTGCGCGCAGCGTCCCTACGTGCAGCGTTGTGAGCACACGAGGGGCGTCCGGGCCCGTGTACTTCAGGGCGACCGTGTCTCCGGCGGCGAGCTCTTTCAGTTGGATCGACTGGTATCCGCCAGCGCCGAATTCGGCCTTTTCTTCAAACGACACTTTTTCTGTGTGGGTGCCGGTCTGCTCTTCCACTTCGTATTTGCCTTCCACCAGGTCGCCGCAGCTGAAGCTGTTCGACACCACGTTGCCCTCGCACGTCGGGGCGCTCACCGGCGCCCCGAAGAGCCCCGGCGCGCCCGGAAGCGGGGCGGACACGGTCAGCGTGAAGCTCGACGCCCCCGCCCCCGAGAAGGGGTTGGGCGGGACCGGGACGGTCGCGGAGACGACGACGGAGTTGCCTGGGGTTACCGCGGTCCCGAATTTGAGTTTGTACTTCTTTCCACCTTCTTCTTCAGTCGCCGGCGTCGGGACTCCGTCCACGGACGCGGTCACGGCGCTGCAGACTCCTTCCGGTTCGCCCGGCGCGCTGGTGCACTGGACGGTGAGCGTTTCGCCCGACGGGTCGATTTCGACCTTGCCGGCGAGGAAGCTCAGCAACGTCGGCGCCGGTTCACAAGGCGGGCAGGGGCCCCCCGAGCCGCTGGACCCGCCGTACGTGAACACCCCGGTCGGGCCCCCAGCCGAGTATCTGACGTGCACGTTGTCGCGGGCATCGCCGGGGGCGTGCCCCGGCAGCGTCACCGTCCATTTCCCTGTCCCTCCACTGGTCGCGACTGAGGTCACTTTGGCGACTTCTTCTTCAGAGGGGTTGCCCCCGTTTTGCCCCCCGCGCCACAGGCTGACCGTCGCTGTCACGCCGTTTACGGCGCTACCGGTGTTGCCGGTGACCGTGTTCGAATACGACGTGACGCTCACCGACGGCGCGGCGGCGAGGGCGCTCGCCGGCAGGACGAGAATCGCAGCCGCCGACAGCGCGATCATCCAACAGCCGAAGTGCGTGCGAGGCAGTGCACCGCGCCGCCGTTCGGGAGAAGCCAACATCGAAACGCCACGCCTCGTGCACATGTTGCTCTCCTTACGGGTCGGATGCAATGTCACAGCGATGTCAAGTCTCGTCGCGGCCCACACCCCGGGCATCCGCAGGAACACCCCTCATGTTTGTGGGAATGCCGCGGACGTCTGCCCCCGGAAAGATGGCGGCACTGACGGAAACCGCTCTAGAGTGCGATGGAAACGCCTTGACCACCGGACACCCGGCTGGTGGCCCGCCGCCCACCCGGACACCCCGGCCACCCTCAGCGCATGAGGCATGAAAGCGCTCAGGGTGGCGTTAACTACTGAGTTGCGTCGCGGACAGGCTCGAAAGATCAGGCAGCCGCGCTGAGCAGCAGCGGACTGCGTGGCAGCGATGCGGCCACAAACGCCTGGACCACGGCAGTGTCGAACTGGGTCCCGGCGCAGCGCACCAGCTCCAGACACGCGTCCTCGTGATCACGGCGAATGCGGTGTGGACGGTCGCTCACCATCGCCGCGTAGGCGTCGGCTACCGCCAGGATGCGCGCCTCCAGCGGAATCCGCTCGCCGACGAGGCCGCGTGGATAGCCGCGACCGTCGGGGCGCTCGCGGTGGCAGCGAATCCACTCACGTATGTCATCCAAGTTGACATGGCTTAGAAGCGCCGCCGCGAGCTCGGGCTGACGGCGAACCTCAGTCCACTCCTCCCGGGTTAGCGGGCCCTTCTTGTTGACAATCTCGGGTGAGAGCTGGTCGCGCCCTGCGCGACACACCATCGCAGCAAGACGAACCCTAGCAGTCAGATCCTCGCTCAAGCCCAGCTCGCGCGCGATCAACTCCGCCAGGTGCACAACAAAGCACCGAGGTTGGAGGCGGTAGTCGATCCTCCCGAGTTGGGCGCGCTCGGCTCCACAGATGTCACACACCAGCACCAGCCGCAGCTGGGCCGCAGCGCGCAGGTAGCGCGCCGCGCCGCTGTACCATGTCGAGTGATCGCACGCCATAACCATCCATCGGCCGCTCGACGACGGAGCTTGCCAAGCCCCCGCCGGGCTGGACCTATGCGCGGCGCGGCTTCAAGCTGAGCACACGCGACGCCCACGCCTCTTAAGGCTTGATTCCGCGGGGGGGGCGATACTGGGCTCGAAACCGCGGCACGAGGCACAAGCGGCCAGCGGAAGGCTACGCTACAGAGCCGTACATGGTTATTAACCTGCGGTCGGTGGTACAGGTGGTCGTGGTCCCTGCACGCGGCCGCGAAGCGTGAGCACGGGTGGGCTCGGGTCCGTGAGTTCGGTGAGGTGGGCATCACCCCACACGAGGTATCGCGCGTCGTGGACGATCATCGCGGTTCCGGACAGTTTCTGGCCATGAGTGTCCGAACGATCGCGAGTCATCGAATACTCGACCGCGCCACCGGCGCTTCTCGGCCGTACTCCTGGCACTCGCTGCAGCTACTGCTCTCGCGGCTCCCGCTGACGACGCGGTCGCGTCCCGAGCGCTTAGCCTCGTAGAGCCGCTGGTCGGCCGAACGCGCGAGCGCTGCAAGCTGGTCGGGATCATCCGTCGAGGCGACGCCTACGCTGGCGGTGACAGCCAGCCCGGCGGCGATGCGCTCCCATGACTCGTCGTGGATCCGCTGACGGATTCGCTCGCAGCAGGCGGTAGCGGCATGAACCTCGGTCCCCGGCATCAGGACGAGGAACTCCTCACCCCCGCTGCGAACGACGATGTCCGACTGACGGAGAACATCGCACAGCAGCGCTGCCACTCGTACGAGCACGTGGTCGCCGATCTCGTGCCCGAAGCGGTCATTGATCGACTTGAAATGGTCTAGGTCGACGACGGCGAGGCTGAACCAGCCACCACGCTGCTCGGTGAGAAGGCGCTCGAACTCGCGGGCGAAGTAGCGGCGGTTGTGCAGGCCGGTGAGCCAATCGCGCTCCGCCTGTTCCTGGAGCTGTTCCTGGAGCGCTTCGAGCTCCATGGCGCGACGCTCGAGCTCGGTGTGCGCCTCCGCGAGTTGCCGGTTCTTCGCTGCCAGAGCGGCGCTCGTCTGGCGAGCGGCGCTCACCTCGAGCGTCGCCCGCTCGAGCTTCAGCTGCAGCTCCGACAGCTCTCGAAATGCCTGGCGTTCGAGCTCGGCGGCCCGAGCGAGCGTGTCGTACGCCTCGTCGAGCCTGCCCGCAGCGCGCAGCGTCGACGCGAGCGTCGAGAGGATCAGGCAACGCGTCTGCGGCACGCGGTCCCCGAGCCAACTGAGAGCGCCCTCGCCGGCCTGCAGGGCGTCGTCCAGCTGCCCGAGAGCCATCCGCGCCTGGACGTCGGCACGCACGGTCGCTCCGAGGACGTACGGATTTGGGTCGTCGGCGGCACACAGCAATTCGATCGAACGCTCCGCATCCGCGAGCGCGTCTTCGCTCCTGCCCAGCAGCAGCCGAATGTCCGCTCGGGTCGAGTAGATCACCCCCAACGCGAAGCTGTTGGCGCCGTTGACTTGGCGCGCCACGGCGAGCGCTCGCTCGAGCTCGCTCGCAGCGCTACCGAGCTCGCCCTGCTGCTGCAGATAACAGGCGAGGTCGTTGCGCGAGATCGCCTCCTCCCACGGGTCCTCGCTCTCGATCGTGAGCGCGAGCAGCTCTTCGATCCGATCCCGCAGGTCGGGGACGCCGGAGTTACCGAAGATCGGGCATGTGGCACGCCGAGCGTAAACCCGCAGCTCGAGATCCTGCGCGGCGTCGGCGTGGTCGACCGCGAGCTGGGCGTGACGCAGCGCCTCGGCGTAGGAGCCGGTGAAGAAGCTGATCTGCGCCCTCAGGGTCGCGACCTCCGCGCGTGCGACCGCGTCGTGGCTCGCCTCCGCGTGCCGCTCCGCCTGCATCGCGAGCGCGAGCCCGCCGCGCAGATCACCACGATGCAGCGAGACCATGCCCTGCAGAGCGAACGCCCGCGCGCACAGCTCATCGTCCCGCAGTGAGCGACCGATCTCGCAGCATCGAATCGCGTCCGCGAGGGCCCTAGCTGGATCCTCGTAGTAGCGGCCACGTGCTCCGGCCAGCTGCAGCCGCGCCTGCCCGGCGTAGTTGCTCCCGGCGAGATCCAGGTCAGTCGCGGGGGAGAAGGCCATGGAAGAACTGTGTGGACGCCTACCCTGGGTCTATCGGCAGGTCGGGAGGCGGACTTGACAGGGGCCGCCCGACCCAACGCCCGGAACGCCCGACACCGACGCCGCAAGCTCCCGTGTCGGGAGCACAGCCCGCTCCGCTCTCGGAGCCGCAAGCGGAACCGTATTCGAACCACGAAGCCCCGTCTCAGCTCCAAAACCCGGTGACTTCCAGGGCCTTATCGAATGGGCGATACTTGTTGTGAGGTGCGAAACGACTTGGATTGCTAGAGCTACCGCGGCGGAACCTGGTTGTTGACCTGGCTTCCGTGGTAGAGGTGGTCCTGATCCTTGCACGCAGCCGGGAAGAAGAACTGGACGCTGTCGCTGCGGACGCCGTTGTAGCTCGCGAACAGCGTCGCGTGCCCAATGGTTCCGACTTCGCACCGCGGATCGTTGCTGGCCCGTACGCGGACGAGGATCTTCATCACGTTTCCGGGGTATCCCCACATCATCGCGTAGTGAGAGTGGTAGGCGAGGTGGTGCTCGACAGTCACCGTGATCGCCCGGGTGGGCTGGTCCCGGAAGTGCTGTTCCTGGCAGATGACCCCGGAGACAGTGCTCGCTTCCAGATTGATGTCGCCGTGGCCGCGGGCGAAGCTGCCCGTTGCGCCGACGGGAGGACCCGTGTGGAAGCCCCAGGGCGGGATCCCGCCGACGATTGGGATCTGGCCGCAGCCGGGTGTGTACGCTGCGGCCTCGCCCGTCATGCCGCCGAGCGCCAGCATCGTCGTCAGCGCCAAGAGCGCCACGATGCCTCTGGTTTGGCTCGACGTCATCTGAGCGACTGTAACCGGGCTGCTTCGCCATACACGAGGCGCTGGACAAATAATGCCGTTCAGCGCTCCGAGGACAGCAATCGACGCAGCCTCAGACGTCGAGGGAGCAACGTAGTGAACGATCTACTCGCGGCCCCGGTCCGCGTCTGCGGCCGGCGTTACCCGTGCCCCGGCCGGGGGGTCAGAGTTTGTTCCAGTAGCCCGGCGACTGGGTCACCGTGATCGTCGTCGTCTCGACGCTTTCGGCGTTTTCCTTCGCAAACGGGCGATCGTTGAAGTTTTCGTAAGCGACCACCGAGCTGCTTCCGGTCTGAAGCGGGATCTTGAACGCGAGGCCGCTGACGCCGCTCGTGAGAATCGCCCCTTTGTGCTGCGCCACCCAGTCGGCGAACCAGAAGTACACCTGAGAGCTCTGCGGGATGGCGCCGCAGAGCTCGGGCGTCTGTTTGACGAGCAGTATCTCCGAGGGTTTGCCGATTTCGAACGTGATCGCGGGCGGGCCGGCGCCCGCGTTGGCGTAGCCGTTGGGGACGGTGAGGCTGACGACGTTGAACGTGTCGCCCGAACCGCGTTCCTCCGTCGATTCTTCGATCGACTTTTCTTCGTTGCATTCGTGAGACTGTTCGGTGTGGCCCGTTGCTTCGCTGTAGTTGCCTTTGTTGCTGCCGCTCAGCGGGAAGGTCGAGGTGTCTACCGTTTCGGGCTTGGCCCTGACGTGCGCGGTGTAGTTGTTGATGTACTGGCCCTTGGGGTCTTCGCCCTGCCCGAGAAGGTTGTCGACCATCTTCGATTCGAATTCGATCACGAACTGCTCGCAGGCGAGCATTTCGGCGTATGGGACTTCTGCCTGGCCGTACAGCTGGTCAATCCGCTCCCACGAGATGATCTTCTGGATCTTCGTGAGGTCGTGTTCACTCGCACACTCTTCCTGCGCGCGGTTATACACGGAGCCCACGACCTTGCGCGATGGTGCTTTGACGTACTGTTCATCCCAGTTCGGCCCGAACTGCGCCGACATGCCATCCCACGGCTGGAGTATCTGGCCATCAGTGGTCACCTGATTGTGACTGCCGTCGCCGAGCAGCAACGATCCCGCCTGGCCCCAGCGGGCAAGTTCCTGGGTCGCGAGTTCGGCCGCTTCGTCGCTCTGCAGCCCCGCCGGGATCAAGTTGGACTTGATGTCCGTATACCATTCTTCGAGTAGCGAGCCGGCCGTTTTAAGGAATGCGGTCGCCGCGTCGCTCTGCTCGTTGTTCGAGACGATGTTTGAGTCCTGGGCCAGTCCCGCGAGCAACGGTTCGTAGAAGCCCGCGTAGCCCGCCGAGTTCGCGAGCGCCGCGCGCCCGAGAGGGCCGCCGCGGGCGCCAGCAACGCGGGCGCTGAGGGCGCTGCCCCCCGACAGCAGCGCATAGCCTCCGCTCACACCCACTCCGATCGCGACAGGCGCCGCGCGCGGCAGGAGCGGGACGGAATACAGGTTCTGGCCGGTGCCCGTGAATGTCACCGCGTGGCGTGCCGAGGGCGGGACGGGGTGGGCCGGCGTGATCACGAGCACCGTCATGCTCGCGAAGGTCAGGCCAGCGGGCTCGATCTCGACGCCGCCCGCAAGGCGCCCGGCGCCGGGCGCGGAGAACGTGCCGATCGGGACCAGCGTCACCTGCGTGCCTGGGACCAGCGCTCCGGCGTCGTAGGCGAGCGCGTATCTCGTGCCATCCGGGCCGGTCGCCGTGAGTGTGCCCCCGCCGGCGGCGATCGTCCCCGAGCTCGCCGAACCGGCCGCGAGCGATGCTGTCCCCGTGACCCCCGCCGAGACCGTGCGTACCTTCGGCAGCACGACCGTAACCGTCTTCGCGCCGACGCACTTCGAGCGCCGCCCGCGACCCTTGCAGAGAAGGACGTAGTAGACCCCAGGCCTGGTGCCCGCGTGGATCCTGACCGCAAGCTTCCCTCGCCTGACGGTCGCGCGCCCGAGCGAGACGTCACCGCGCACGAGCGTCCGGCGCGGACTCAGATACACGTTGTAGGCCCCGGACCCTCCCCGGATCTTCAGGCTGAAGCCACTGCCGGCAAGTGACGGCGGGTTTGAGAGCTTGAGCGCCGATGCACCGGCGGGGAGCACCAGCGCGAGGACGCCGATCAGAGCGACGGCTCCGTGCCGACCAGCGCGGTGACCGATCCCCCTCACCGCGGTGACTATACACATCGCTGAGGCAGCTCCGATGCTGGGACCCGGCGTCGGCGCGCAGCGTGGACGCTCAAACGTGACGGTCAGGTGATATGAGGCTTGCTAGCTGCTCTCAGGTGCTCTCAGATCAGCTCAGATTCGCTCAATGAAGTGCGACGGGAAGAAGTACCACGGCCGGTACACGTCGCCCCCCGTCCGGTGAGCCCTCACGCGTCCACGCCGGGCAGCCACTGTCGCATGCCAGCCACGATCGCCAGGGTCTCGCCCCCCACCGTGACCCGTGCGCCCGAGTCCAGCGTCTGGAAGTACAGGCGCTCGCGGCCGCGCGGGTCGATGAGGTAGATCGCCGCCGTGTGCACAACATCGCCGTCGGGCTCCACGCAGACATACACCTGGTAGGCGCTATAGATCGCTTTCAGCTGCGCCGGTGACCCGGTGAGGTATCTCCACTCGTGCAGCATCTCGGTCTCCTGGGAGAAGCGGTAGACGTCGGCCACTCGGGTCGCGGCTGGGTCGGCGTTCACCGCGACGAGGTCCACCCGATCCGCATCGTGGGAGCCGATTCGCTGCAGCGCGTTGCGGAGGATCGCTGCGGTCAGCGGGCAGACGGTCTGGCACCGCGAGTCGATGAAGGCCAGCACGACCTCGTGTCCTCGTAGCGAGGACAGGGAAACGGTTCGTCCGAACTGGTCGGTGAGCGTGAACCCGGGTGCGGGCTTGCCTCGAATCGGGAACCCGCCACCGGCTTCCACGGCGGGCGGCCCGGACCCCGTCGAGGCGCTCTGCGCTGACGCGCCTTGCATG